>CAZQKO010000055.1:0-13558 GCA_964593945.1 uncultured Pirellulales bacterium
CAAATGCCGCAAGGAAATTCAACCCGACTTACACGAACATTTTTGGTATAACAAATTCTCTCGTACGTACTTAACTGCATTGTTGAAGATTGTCATTCCGTCACCGTCGGTTTTATCTCTTAAACGGGTCCATCGAGGGTGCTGTGTCGGACGAACGTGCCTTTCCGGATGCGGCATAAGCCCAAGAACTCGGCCTGTCGAATCCGTCAGTCCTGCTATTGAATCTACAGAGCCATTCGGATTAACAGGGTAGTCACCTTCGTTACCGTTTTCGTCGACATATTTAAATGCGATGTATTCCTCAGTTCTCAATTTCTGTAAAGTTGGTTCGTCTTTGGTGACTACTTTGCCCTCTCCATGAGCGATTGGCAGATAGATTTGTCTGTCAGGCTCGATGAAAATGCACCTGTCGGTTTGTGGAGCTAAATATACCCACCTGTCCTCAAATTTACCACTGTCATTATATGTAATGGTGACTTCCTGTTGGCGAATCTCTCCATTGGAGATATCACCCGGCAAAATTCCAGCTTTAACTAAAACCTGAAAACCATTGCAGATACCAATCACTAATTTGCCATTCTCAATAAATTTTTGTACCGGCTCGTAAAGATGATGCACGATTTGATTTGCAAGGATTTTACCTGCAGCCACATCGTCACCATAGCTAAAACCGCCCGGAACAACAAGAATGTGATATTGCTCCAGCGCACTTTTATCTTCGATTATCCTGTTAATGTGCATACGCTCAGCCTGTGCACCTGCAAGCTCCAGCGCTTGCTCGGTCTCCATATCACAGTTTATACCTGCCGCCCGTAAAACTATAGCTCTTACTTGTGCCATATTTGTCCCTCGTCTTTCGTTTCTCACGACTACCAGTCAAACGTTTTTTGCCAGGATCGTTTCAGTAAATCTATATCTGCCTCGATAACAGTTTTATCGTCTTCGGTCTTTATGATTAGCGTTCTTTCTTCTGTTACTTTTCCGATTTGTCCAAAAGGTAGATTCAACATCATTTTTGCGAACGCATCATAACTTTCCGGCTCAACCTCCACGATATAACGCGAGTTTGATTCGCTAAATAACTGTGCCTCCGTCCGCGAGCAGTCTTTGCTTTTAGGAAGACCACGCAAGTCAGCTTCTATACCCAGCCCACCGGCAAAAGCCATCTCTGCAAGTGCAACAGCCAAGCCGCCTTCAGAGCAATCGTGACAACTAACGATAAGATCATGCTCTATTGCCGCTGAGATTTTTTGCGCTATTATAGGGGCCATTTCTAAATCTAACTTCGGGACATTAGCTCCCAATTCGCCTTTGATTTTATAATAGTGTGAGCCGCCCAATTCATTTTTTGTTTCGCCGACTATAAAGAGTAAATTACCGGCTTTCTTTGCATCCATTGTGATGCAACCGTTTATGTCATCAACTATGGATATTGCGCTTATTAGAAGTGTGGACGGTATGGAAATCTTTGACCCATCTTCGCAGGCGAATACATTATTAAGAGAATCTTTGCCGGAAATAAACGGGGCGCCGAAGGCTATCGCACCATCATAGCAGGCCTGAGCCGCCCGCACTAATGGGCCGAACGTTTCCGGCTTCGTACAATCGCCCCAGCAGAAGTTATCCAACAGCGCGATTCTGTCAGCTCGACCACCGATGCATATAAGGTTTCTAATCGCCTCATCGATCCCGGCTAAAGCCATCCAATACGGGTCAATGTCACCGTAGCACGGATTCATCCCACAACTGATAGCCAGACCCCTGTCCGAGTTGTATTTGGGTTGTATTACCGCTGCGTCGCTTGGGCCGTCGTTGGTTACACCTGTTAACGGCTTGACCACGGAGCCGGCCTGGACTTCATGATCGTATTGGCGGATTACCCATTCCTTGCTGGCAACATTGTAAGATGAGAGAATCTGCAAAAGCTCATTATTATAATTATCCTTTTCCGCAATCACGGGCTCTACCAGCTTCTGGTTTTGCCAGACCGCCTTTCGAGAGTATTTAGGCAGTCCCTCATGCCAAAATTCCATATCCAGCCCGCCGACTTTTTGGCCGTTGTATCGTAGTGTCAACTTCTTATCGCCTGTGAATCTGCCAATTATCGTCGCCTCGACATTCTCACCTGCAAAAATTTGCATAATGGCTTTTAGGTTCTCCGGCTTGACAGCCAAGACCATTCTTTCCTGGGCTTCGCTTATCCAGATTTCGGTGTAATTGAGGCCGGCATATTTTAACGGCACTTTTTCCAGATCGATTTCTACACCAAGCTCCTTGCCCATTTCGCCCACTGCGCCGCTCAGCCCCCCTGCTCCGCAGTCAGCTATCGCCTCATATAAATTGGCTTTATTAGCCTGGAGCAGCACATCCAAGACCTTCTTTTCTGTTATTGGATTACCGATTTGTACGGCGTGTGAAAAGATAGTCTCATGCTCATGGGTCATTTCGCCACTGGAGAAGGTTGCTCCATGTATTCCATCCCGGCCGGTTCTGCCGCCGACAACCACAACGAGATTTCCAACTTGCGGATTATCGAAGCACTTATTTTTATCGATCAAACCGATATTGCCGCAATACACCAAAGGATTAGCCAAGTATCTTTCGTCGAAATAGATTGCGCCGTTAACAGTCGGTATGCCCATTCTGTTGCCGTAATCGCGCACGCCTGCAACTACGCCTTTCATAATTCTTCTTGGATGCAGTACTCCTTTAGGAATCTCTTCGAGTTTTTTATCAGGCGGGCCGAAACAGAATATATCCGTATTGGCGATGGGTTTCGCGCCTAAGCCAGTCGCCATAGGATCGCGAATCACGCCACCTATGCCGGTAGCCGAGCCGCCGTATGGGTCGAGTGCCGATGGGTGATTATGTGTTTCCACCTTGAAACATATCGCTGAGTCTTCGTCAAATTCTACTACGCCGGCATTATCGGTAAACACAGATATGCACCATTCCTTATCGAGCTGTTTGGTGGCTTTGAATACGGTGTCTTTCAGCAGATTATCAAAATGTATCTGCTGGCCGTCGATTGTCATATCAACAGCGCTTTTGAGCGTTTTATGCACACAGTGCTCGCTCCATGTCTGTGCGATTGCTTCCAGCTCGACATCGGTGGGGTCTCTATCGAGCTGTTGAAAATACCTTTGGATAGTCTGCATCTCGACCAGATTCAAAAAGAGGTCTTTTTCTTTGCTCAATGCTATTAATCCATTATCATTGAAGTCGCGGATAGGCCAATGCACTATATTCAGCTCGTATGGTTTTAGATGCGGACTTGGCGTTTCTGCCTCATTGCCGATCAGCACAACCTCAATGCAGTCATTAGCTAAGATTTTTTTGGCGATGGTTTCGGCTTTGTTCGATTTTATATCACCAAGAAGGATATACTTTCGTGCGGTGCGGACATTATTGGCCTTGACACCCATATCAGTAAGTGCTGCCATAACGGATTCAGCTACGGGGTCGGTGACACCACTTTTTAAGTGCACCTCAATCAGCGTAGCCTTTGCCAATCCGGCCGGTGGGCCGCTTCTGCCGATATAATAATCTTCGCAGACCGGATCAGCTAAAAGCTCTTTTGCCAGACGCTTTGCGAAGGTCTCGTTGAAGTCAGCCTCAATCAAGAAGGCTTTAGCCGATTGAACCGCTTCGACTGAACTGATACCCAACTCTTTAACATCTTCCAGCACGCTGCTGCCATGCACATCGGCAAAACCCGGCTTATTAAACACCTCAAAACGCCATTGTCTCATGATATAAATTCCTTCTGTTTTATTTTATAGTTTATCATTGCAGCACGTTTAGCTCTTGCAGCTTCAAGCAGTCTTTCAATCTGTTTTTTGTCTCCGTTCTTTATCGCTCTTTTGAGCTTTGATAATTCCTCTATGATTTTGTTGATTCCACGGTTGATGTTACCTGTATTTGTCAGCAGTACATCTGTCCATATATTAGCCGGTCCGGATGCAATTCTGGAAGTATCTATGAAGCCTTTGCCGGCAAACTTCAACTCTTCACCTCTATTGGCATTTATCAGTGCCGCTGCAGTCACATGCGGCAAATGGCTGACGTTCGCCAAGATTCTATCATGTTCTGTTGGCGTCATAAATTTCACCCTACAACCGAGGTCAGACCAGAATCTCTTGAGTGTCAGCACAGCCTGGCGATTGGTCTTTTTCGTCGTTGTCAAAATGCAAATGGCCTGGTCGAATAAATCATCTCTGGCAAATTCTATACCTCGTTGTTCTGAGCCGGCAATCGGGTGCGAGCCTACGTAATGCACCGTTTCGGGCAGTTCCTTGGTGGCCCAACGGTGGGGCATGATTTTTGTTGAGCCGAGGTCGGTTACAATGCTTCCTCGTGGTAATACACCGGCAATAGTGCTAAAGATTTTCTCGAATGTGCAAATGGGAGTAGCCAAGATAACCATGTCTGCCTGCGATACACTTTTAGTTATATCATCGGCGATCTCGGTTGCAACAGCCAGATTCTTTGCTTTTCGGCGAGTAGCGGGACGGTGCGCGTAACCTGTTACTTTTACGCTGGGCAAAGAGCGTAAAATCGTTAAGCAGGCCGATCCTCCTAAAAGACCAAGCCCGATAACGGTTATTTGCCTTAACTCTTTCACTGTAAAGACCTTATGAAAAAACAGTGGAAAATGATTTATGCTAAAAACTATAGCAGGTTACATCGGATGTCAATTTTTTTCTTTAATTTGTGCTATGAAAATGTTAACATTCTTATTTTTAGAAAGGGCCAATGGATATGGCTAAACAAAAAGAAGTCCCACACATTGTGTGGGCATTTTTTGTGTGGTGTATCTTTTTGTTGCATATCTATGGTGACATCAATCGTTTACGGCTAAGGGAAATACTCAAGAATTAAAATGCCACCTAATTACGGTAACAATCAGTATCCGGACTTTGAAGAAAAGGTAGCTGACCTTGACCGTCAGATGAATGAGCTGCGCAAGCTCAGCTCTGTTAAAGGCATTGATTATTCCACCGAGATTCGTCGCCTGCAGCAGGAGCAGGTTGCAGAGTTGAAACGTATCTATTCAAACCTGACCGCCTGGCAGATTGTCCAGGTTGCTCGTCATCCGAACAGACCTCTTCTTACCGACTACCTTGACCTGATGGTAAAGGATTTCCGCGAGCTGCACGGCGACAGATGCTTCGGCGACGACCGGGCAACCATAACCGGCATCGGACAGATAGCAAGGAACAGGGTATTAATCGTCGGACAAAACAAGGGCAAAACGATGAAGGAAAAAATTGCCTGCAATTTCGGATGTCCTAATCCTGAAGGTTATCGCAAGGCGATAGCTAAAATGAAATTTGCAGAAAAGTTTAACATTCCCATCGTTACACTCATAGACACGCCGGGTGCCTATCCGGGCATCGGGGCCGAAGAACGCGGCCAAGCTCAGGCGATAGCGGTCAATCTTACAGAGATGTCACGACTAAGGGTGCCGATAATTTGCATTTGTATCGGTGAGGGCGGCTCAGGCGGCGCCTTGGGAATAAGCGTAGGCGATAAACTGGCGATGCTTGAATATGCTTATTACTCGGTGATATCACCTGAAGGCTGTGCCGCAATTCTTTGGCGGGACGGCTCTCAGGCAGCCGATGCCGCAGAGGCACTTAAGCTGACAAGCAGGGATTTAATAAAGCTGGGATTGATTGACTCAATTATTCCGGAACCGCTCGGTGGAGCACACCGTAACGTGCACGATACTGTATATAACGTCGAAAGGTACATCGCTAAGACCTTGGCCGACCTCAAGCGCACTAAGATTGATAACCTGCTTGAGAACAGATACCAAAAATGGCGTTCAATGGGAACCGAAGCAGCAAGCAAAAGAAAGCTGCGTTTGCGTTTGTTACCTGTAAAATCAACCGCAAAAACCGCATTGACCGCAGCAAGTCGCCTGCAACGGACTACTAAAGTTTAATTTTTTTTCTGCACGAAGCAGAGTATATCAACATTCTGGCTCACGTGAGCCTAACGGGAAAGGAGGACCGCAATGATAAAGTGGAAACGGATTCCAACATTCTTATTCACCTTTGCTTGTTTACTCACCCTCATTGGCTGTGACGATATCGAGAAGCAAAAGGCTCTCGCTGAAGCCGATCAAGCCAAAGCACAAGTGGCAAAGCTCCAAGATACTTTGGACAAAACTCAAAGCGAAAAAGACAACTTTAAAGCAGAGGTTACCAAGCTGTCAGAGTCGTTGCATGAAGCTGAGGCCAAACTAGCTGATGCAGTTCAGGCAAAAGACGACTTGAAGGACCAAATCAGTGAAATTACTACATCACGTGATGAGCTGCAAAAACAGGTCGTTCAGCTTACCGAGTCACGTGATAATTTACAACAGCAGGTCGAAGACCTGACTCGGTCGCAGGATGAGTTACAACAAAAAATCGATGCAATCATTAAGGTACGAGATGGTCTGCAAAAGCGAGTTACTGAACTGATTGGATTTTGGGTAACGGCACTTACAGATGCAAGAGACGCCAAGGCCGAGATTCAGAAACTCACAACTCAGTTACAAAGGCACGTAACAGATATTGCCAGGCTTAACAACCGCATCACAACACTGCAACTATCTTTTGTGCAACTGAAGGAAAGGCTTGAGCAGATGACAGTATCCCCAATCAGCCAGCTATGATCTGGAAATTAAAGTTGTCCGATTAAAAGTTATTGGTTAAATCAGGTGGTTGTGATTTCTCGCGGGTCTTTTCCTTCTTCGATAGCTGTTATTTTATTTACTCTTCTTTGATGCCTTCCGCCGGCGAACTCGGTGTTTAGCCAGACTTCGACTATTTTTCGCAGCATTACCTCTCCGATTTGGTCGCCTGACAAACAAAGGATATTTGAGTCATTGTGGTCACGTGAAATATGAGCGCATAGCTCGTCATGGCATAGAACAGCTCTGATACCTTTTATTTTATTCGCGGCTATGCACATTCCAAGGCCGGTTGCACAAGCTAAAATAGCTCTATCAGCCTCTTTTTTCGATACGGCCATTGCTGCTGCGTATGCCAAGTCAGGATAGTCAACCGGATTACTGTCACCAGTGCCAAAATCGATACACTCATGGCCGAACTGAGTAACGATGGCCTTTATTATTTGCTTCGCTTCAAAACCACGATGATCGCTTCCAATTGCTATTTTCATATCACAAGCTCGTCAATTCTTTTTTTTACAGCTTTTTCTATTAATGTCGCACAATCATTGAAGACATCCTGCCCCTGGCATATCGGGTCAACAATATCATTGTTTTCTGCCAACAGCATACACTTGCTCTGGGCATCAGAGCACAAAGCAGTAATGTGATTGTAATGTATTTGTTCCATTGCAAATACAAAATCACTTTCCTGGATAAGCTGCAGGGTCAGTACCTTGCTCTTATGGGTCTTTATATCAATCCCTAAAGCTTCGCAGGCTGCCATTGCTTCCCCGCTTGCCGGAGCACCGGCCAGATCCATAATACCAGCCGAGGAAACTTTATAACCTGTTTTGTCGAGGTCGTCAACATTGCATTCTAATTTTTCTGCAAGATATTTGCGACATATTCCCTCAGCTATAGCGCTTCGACATGTATTGCCGGTACAAACGAAAAGAAACCTGATCGTGGACAGCTCTTCCAGTTCAGATTGGGAATATACACCCAGCCTTAGAATCTCCAGCTCTTTTATTCCTACTTTCACAACTGTGCTGCTCTTTTTGTACCTGCATGGTCCTGCATCCAGCAGCACCTCAATTTGGTCCGATAGCTCTTCAAGGACTTGTTCCGGCTCTACAGCCGGGTTTTCGCCTGTAATATTTGCGCTCGGCGCAACCACAGGATGGTGTGTTAGCCGCAGTAATATCGAAGCTATAGGATTATCAGGACAGCGAATGCCTATAGAGCTGTTTTTATATAAGCCATCAAAAACTTCCCTTTTGAGATCCCTTTGCTGTTTGTGCAAGTCCTTTTCATTTAACGGGAATACTATAGTCAAAGGGCCGGGCCAGGCGTTCCTGATTAGCTTTTTGGCTCTGAGACCGATTGTGGGCACATATTTTGTGACCTCATGTTTCTGACTGATATGTAACGTATAGTGTTTTTTATGGCGATTGCCTTTAAGATTTTCCAGCTTGTTTAAGGAATCCTGCCTGACTCGACAGGCAATTCCATAGACTGTTTCTGTAGGAAATGCAACGAGTCCACCAGCATCGACCGTTGCTGCGGCCTTTTTGATTTTTGATATATTAGCTTTAGCCGTATCAAGTTTTACAACTTTTGTGTGCATTAACATTACAGAATACATCGAGTGAGTCAAAATCGCAAGAAAACTTATCTGAAATTGTTTTTCAAAAATTACCGTGATTTGTCAAACTGTAATTCAACGAAGGTTGTGACATTCATAAAGCGCGGTAACCCATACCAACAATAAAAAGTCCACGTTGCGATAAACAGATATTCCTGTTCATCCTTCGTAGTTCCAGCCTTCGCAGTCCCTTAGGGAAGTAGGCACTACGGAGAATGGAAAAAATCTTTTATCACCCAACAATCAAAATGAAAACGCCCGATAAAAAGAGCGAAAAAAAAGCTGCTGGAGAAGGATCAAAAAAGTCTTTAGGAAAAGTTTGTATTTTATGTAATTATGCTAATCTATCCAAATTAACATTGCCGATAAGAATATCATCAATGGAGCCGTGATTGAAAGGAGATTTGGACTATGGAGACTATAGTTGAGCAAAGGCTGGAGAGCCGAACTAATCTTTCTTGGCCTGTCAGCATTTGGCTGCCTCAGGCTAATAGATTCTTTAACGGTAGAAGCGCTAATATAAGCAAGGTAGGCGTTTTTATAACGGTTCCCATGACAACGCCTATACAGCCGGGCAATATTGTCGAAGTTAATTTTCCACGTACAACAACTTTGGCCAAGCAAAAAGGTCAATTTGCCCGTATAAAGAAAGGTCGAGTAATAAGAGTTGATCGCAAAAATACGCTCAATGATGCGAGTATTGGTGTTGGTATTGCTTTCGAGTAGCTAATAACTCGTGCTACGCGGTCCACAGGACATCGTACGGCTATAACTTAGTAGAGCAGCATCGACTCTGGTTGTTTTCAACAGCAGTAATTGCGGAGTGGCTGCAACTCTTGAAAGCCGCGGGGCGATGGAAAAGCTGAGACTGATGGCTGAAAAACCTGTCATCAGTCTCTTTTTTTGGGATTTCCTTTAATCTAACGAACGGTTTTGTCCATTTCTACGTCAAAAACAGTAATCTTAGTGTACGAGCTAACTTGCCGGAACTTATTTCCGCTTGCCTCTTAAATCTTGACTGTCGTCAGACAAGTTTAGTCCAATAGTCTTGATTTGCTCATTTGAGAACTTACGCTTTAGTGATACTATTTCAAAAATTCTCTTGAAATTGGGGTATGGAGTCTGGTATAAATTATACAGAGGAGCCTTAACGATTTTCACTCTTTGAGAGGCAAAATTTTATAGTTTTTTGGAAGGCCTTTAAGTTTTGTACGTACATATCGGATACTCACATCTCAATAAGTAGTTTATATTATTTTTGAAGAAGGAGGATTATTATGTGTAAGAAAATGATTTATTTAATTCCTGTTGTTCTGGTGCTGGGACTGGTTGTACCGGCTTTAGGTCAAGTATCCTTGCTAAATACAGACTTTGAAGCCCAAACAATCGCTGAGGGAGGTTGGGCTGAGGGGGTTGCGACTGGCTGGACTTGCGTTAATTCTGCAGGTGCGCAGAATCTGTCGTCCGGTGCCCTCACTCCGCCGGCCCAGAACGGTCAAAATGTCTGCTTCCTGAATCAGAACGGCCAGATTTATCAAGGTCTGCAGGAACAAGGGTTACCCGTTCTCGTTGAAGCCAATAAGAGCTATAAGGTCTCCGTATGGGTCGGTCGTAGAGGTGGTACTGAAGGAACTTTCGGTGGTATCCTCGAAGTATTTCTTCAGGAATCCGGTGCTTTAACGAGAATTACCACTGCTACATACGACCTGCAAAATCCTAATCAGCCGAGGAATTCCTGGACCAACCAGACATTCTATTTAACTACCGGCGCCAACCCGCCCGGTCCCGGCAATCAGTTGCAGCTTGGTTTTGCAAATGTGAGCACTCGTGCCCCCGCAAACCAGTTTTGGTTTGCACAGGTTATTCTGGATAGTGTTAGCACCGAAAGCATTGACCCTATTGCAATAAATCCAAGTCCGGCGAATGACAGCCTGACAGAGGGCACAACTGTAAATCTTCGATGGCAACCGTCGCCTCTTGCAATCCAGCACGATATCTATTTTGCCAGCAATTTAACTGATGTAAATACCGCCACCAGCAGCAGTCCAATGGGACCTGATGAAGTTTACAAGGCACGTCAGGATGCTAATAGTTACACAGTAACAGACCTTACTGCCGGTGCAACCTATTACTGGCGAGTTGATGAGGTCAGCGGTACCGACGTCTGGCAGGGAGATATCTGGAAATTTGCCGTACCTCAACCAACCGTTCACGATCCAATTCCTGCTGATGGCGCTAAATTTGTGGATACAGATGTCATGTTAGGCTGGACAGCAGGCACAGATGCACTTCATCATCATGTGTACTTCGGCAGTAATCGGGACGAAGTGCTCAACGGCACAGGCAGGACATACAAAGGTATTGTCGATGTAAATACCTTCAGCCCAGGACCGCTCGCATTTGATACCACCTACTATTGGAGAATTAATGAAGACGATGGAACAAATATACATGCAGGTGACATCTGGACTTTCACAACAACTCCCGAGATAACGGTTACCGATCCTAATCTCATCGCATGGTGGCCGTTAGATGAGGGTGAAGGCCGCGATGTATTTGACTGGTCCGGCCAAGGTAATCACGCCGAAATTATTGGTAGCCCGCAATGGGTAGTTGGCCAAATAGATGGTGCGCTGAGCTTCTCCGGAGGTTATGATGAATATGTTGACTGCGGCAATGCGGCAAGCCTGAATATTACTGCCGCAATCACGCTCTCAGTATGGGTCAAAACAAATGATGCGGGCAACGCCGAAGACAATCCTTATATAACTAAAGATAACTCAAGTTATGCACTAAGACACGGCGCTGATAATAGCATAGGATTTTACATCTATGATAGCAACTCACCATTCTCGGCTACGTATATTGTAAATAGCGGATTTAATGGCGTCTGGCACCATTTGGCTGGAACCTATGATGGCAGCAATCTTAACTTATATATTGACGGCGAATTGAAGGCAACTACCGCTCATGTGGGATCTATAGACATCAGTACCTTTAATGTCAATATAGGAAGTGACGCTGCGCAGACATGGATGTGGTATAACGGTCTGATAGACGATGTTCGCATTTACAACCGGGCGCTTAGCCAACAGGAGATTCAGCAGATTATAGTTACTAAATCGGAATTTGCCACCAGACCAAGTCCGGCAAGTGGTTCGATACCGGACATTGAGCACTTTACATCTCTGAGCTGGCTGACTGGAGAAAATGCAGCTCAACACGACGTGTACTTCGGAACCGATGCGAACGCCGTGGGAAGTGCTGAGATTTCCGATACAACAGGCGTATATCGTGGCAGACAGGATCCTAATACTTATATTCCACCGGAAGCTCTTGAAGCCGGCCAGACTTACTACTGGAGGGTCGATGAGTTCAACACCGACACGACTATCAGCAGAGGCAGGGTCTGGAGCTTTACTATATCTATGTATCTTATTGTGGATGACTTTGAAGACTATGAGGACATCAATAACAGGATCTTCGATGTGTGGGTAGATTACTATGTGAATAATACAGGCATGACTGTGGGTTACTTTGATCCTCCATTTGCTGAGCGCAGCATCATTCACGGCGGCTCTCAAGCTATGTATATGCATTATGACAATGATGGTACCGTGAATGAAGGTACTTCCTATGAACAGAGTGGGACGCTTCTTTATTCCGAAGCCGAACGCACATGGGAAGTTGCGCAAGATTGGACCAGAAAAGGTGTTGAGTCCTTAACACTGTGGTTCAGAGGCATACCAGCATCTGTTGGAAGCTTCTCAGCCGGGCCACCCATTACGATGACCGCTGGTGGTGCAGATATATGGGGTATGGCTGACCAGTTCCACTTTGCTTACAAACGGCTCTCTGGTGGCGGTAGTATAACAGCGAGGGTCGTCAGCGTCAGTAATACCAACCCCTGGGCCAAGGCGGGAGTGATGATTCGCGAGTCGCTGGAGCCCGGTTCTGCACACGCTATGGTAGTTGTAACACCTAGTAGTGGAGTTACCTTCCAGTATCGTGACGTAACAGGCGAGGATAGCCAAGAGGTAGCTGTGCAAGCAGACATCACCGCTCCACAATGGGTGAGATTGACTCGTAACGGCAACAACTTTACAGCCGAGTATTCAGCTAATGGAATAACTGACTGGCAGATGCTGGGTGTACCGTTGACGATACCTATGCTTGCAGATGTCTATATAGGCTTATGCCTGACCAGCCATAATGTCGATGCAACGTGCACAGCCGAATTTTCTGATGTTGAAACGAGCAGCTCCGTTACAGGTGATTGGCAGTCACAGGATATCGGCATAGCAAGTAACATTCCTGAGCCAATGTATATAGTCCTGGAGGATAGCGCCGGTAACAATGCCGTCGTTACACATTCGGATCCCGCTGCAGTGAATATAAACATATGGACGCAATGGGATATTCCGCCTACAGACTTTACCGGCGTGAATCTGGCGGCTGTTAGGAGCATGGCCATCGGCGTCGGCAATAGGGCAAATACACAGCCTGGTGGTGCAGGTGATTTATACATTGATGATATCGGGTTGAAACTTCCCGGGCCGGTAGAATAAATCCCTGATTTACTGGGGTGAAGGAAGTTGGACAAGTTTAGGGCTTATACCGCTTGATTCGGTATAGGCCCTTTCTTTATTAGGTCTGTGTTTTATATTGGCCAACCAATATGGTAGCGTGTCGCGAAGCTTCTGCGAAAGTGGGAGAAATGCCTGTCCTGAGCAGAGCCGAAGGGTCAAATGAGTTGCCGAGAGACCTGTCCTGTTACGAGCGAAGTTGAGGTAGCCTGCACTTACTTTCCTATTTTCCACTTGTCTGGGCGGCCTTGCGAGAGTACTCCTGTAGATCAAAAACAAAAATCCCCCGGCCGACCCCAGCCGGGTCTCCTTTCTTGGCCACTTGGAAGGCCATATAACGTCCGTCATTGCTCACGACCGGGTTGGAACTCTTAAAGCTACGGTAATCAGCAAAGAAGGTCAGCCGCTCGCTATGTCCCGATCCATCCAAGGTCAGCTTGTAGATGTCGACTTCCTGGATGCCTCCGGGTTCGTTCATGTGTTTATTGCATTCGACCAGCGTATATCTGCCATCAGGAAAGATGCCTTCCGGCTCGTCATATTGATCGGGCGCATTGGAATAGTTAACCACCTTTCCCGTCTCCAGATTCAGGCCGCAGACCTCACTTCCCTGGTACCCATAGGCTGAGAAGATTAGCTCTTTTTCGTCCG
This sequence comes from uncultured Pirellulales bacterium, assembly GCA_964593945.1. Classification (GTDB taxonomy): domain Bacteria; phylum Planctomycetota; class Phycisphaerae; order Sedimentisphaerales; family Anaerobacaceae; genus CAZRMQ01. The sequence continues at coordinate 13,550 of CAZQKO010000055.1, forward strand.
GTGGCCGGA
>CAZQKO010000056.1:0-13430 GCA_964593945.1 uncultured Pirellulales bacterium
GTTTGTCACCACCCCCCAGACCTCGAATTCCATTTCCTCATTGATTTCCTGGCTCTGGTAGTTTTCGTTCTCAGCAACAAGGGTCAACTTATTCTTACGGATGCGGATTCTTTTGACTGTAAGCTCGCCGTCGACGGCTGCTATAACGACGTTTTTATCTCTTGGCTTAATACTTCGATCCACGACCAAAAGGTCGCCGTCGTGGATGCCTGCTTTGACCATCGAATCGCCGGCGACCCTGACGAAGAACGTCGCCGCCGGATTTCGTATAAGGTGCTTATTCAAATCGAGCTTATCTTCTTCGTAGTCTGCCGCCGGCGATGGAAACCCAGCCGGCACCTTCGCTATAAATATCGGCTGTCGGCGTCTTGTCGACCTGTCCGGCTTATAAACTGTCTTGACCTTGGTTTGCATAGCCAAAATATACGCTTTTGACTTTTAAAATCAAGTTTTGTCTACGCTAAAATGAATTTTGGAAATGAAATCTGCTTTAAATTAGCTCTGTAGAAAAGACCACGCTTGTCATTTCGACCGAAGCCCCTGTGTCTTCTGTCGAAGACAGAAACAGGGGCGAAGTGGAGAAATCTGCCTTATTGACTGCGTGGCCAGATTTCTCGACTCCGTCCGTTCCGTCTAAAGCCGAACCGGACTTCGCTCGAAATGACATTCTGAATTTCTTTTTTACAAAGCGCTTTGAATTTTAAGCGGGTTCCTTAGTATGCTTTTTTTCTTTGTATTTGGCCAGCTTTGCCTTGATTCTTTTTGCCAGCTCGTTGCCGTCTATCGGCTTGACAATATAATCATCTGCTCCTATCTCAAATGCCTGCTCAATATCTTCCATGATCCCCTTGGCTGTAAACATAAAAACAGGTATTTTTTCTGTCTTTTTGTTATGTTTAAGTTCTGACAGCACTTCGAGTCCATCCATTCCGGGCATCATCCAGTCCAGCAGAATCAGGTCTAACTTTTTCCTTTGTGCCAGTTCCAGGCCCGTTGGGCCGTCCGACGCCGTATAGACCTTAAAACCGAACAGATGCAGATGGTATTCGAGCATTTCGAGCATGTCTTTTTCATCGTCAATCAATAAAATAGGAATCCTGGCCGGCATTATTACACTCCCTAAAAAGGCTGTGCTCGAACGCGCTTGCCGATTCGCTAAAGCCCATGCAACTTCTTCAATCCGCCCTTAGGTAGAGGCTCGCAATAGTATCACATTATTCTACATGCGAATATATAATAGTCAAACGAAAATCTGTTTATATTTGCTTTGAGTTTGCTTTTTGCTAATCAGGGCGGCGTAAGCCTTGTCGCAAATATTCTGCTCTAACGGACAGGACAAATCTGCGCCGCTGACAATCTTCAAGAATCTTTCTTTGTGCTTTTCGGTGAAATCTTTTCCGCTCTTGAGGACATCGTAAATCTCGAATAGCGCGATAATGTATATCACCGACAGTCTGACTGCCTCTTCGTAGAATTTAACGTAATCTACGTCTTTTATATACTCTTTGTACATCTTCGAATCTGTGCCGTTCTTTTCATAGTCTTCCGCCGCCTCCTTGTACGGCCCAAGCTTTTTGCATGTTTTTAGCGTCAGCAGCAGATTGTCAGCCGAATCCTCTATTATCTCTTCCTCAGGGAATGTCCCGTAGATTTCGGCAAAGCCGCGCTGTAAAAAGTAGCGGAACCATTCTTCGGCGTTTTTGAATGTTTTACGGGGGACACAATCCACCCACTTATTGAAATCCTGCTCAAAGAAGTCGTATGTGGCTTTCTTTTTCCCAGACAGAGCCTCTCTTTTATCTCGGTATACTTCTTCGTAGAGAAAGTAATCCTGAAAGACCTCACACTCGCGGTGCTTTTTGCGGTTCTCACCGCTGCGATAGTATGGCTTGGCGATAAGATTTACCACCGGATGGATTATCTGGTCGGCTGCGATGTGTGTCAGATGTCCCGCGATGTAAGCAAGTTTGCGGAAGTCGTCGGCTTCGAGTGTAGGCTTTCCATTCTTACGAATAACATCTTTGAACAGGATTTCGCTCAGCTTCAGCGGAAATATGTTTGGCTGATTCGAGTGCAAATGGTAAGCCCAGGGTGTCACGCCTTTAGCCTGCACGAAGCCTTCCGTCAACATGTCTTTGAGCGAGCCGGCTATGTTGCAGTAGTAGTAGAGGTCCGGCCCGATGCTACCGAGGTTCATATACGCTCGGCTATTGTTTGCCTTGGTAGTATTGTCAATTATTTCAAAAAAGCTCTTAATCTCATTGCCTGCTTTTGTTTTGAGCCTTTCGAGCGCCTTATGTGCTATGACTAAATGTGCAATATTTGCCGGCATAGCAATTTTCCTTTCCTGATAGTTGGTAACTGGTAATTGGTGAACGGTGATTGAAGTTGTATTTACCAATTAGCCAATGACGGTTTTGTATCGTCCATCGTCCCTCCTCTGCCTTCTGTCTTCCGTCATCTGTTTTCAGTCTTCTTTCAGCACCACGTCATCGTATTCAATCTCGAACCGCAGCTTATGCTTGGCCTCTTCGTTGGCAGGTGACAGGAACATATCCGTTAGTTCTTCAGCCTCAGCCACCGTTGCCAAATCCAGATAAAGTTTGTACGCAGCCTTTTCTTTTTTCATTGCAACAATAAGAGCCTCAGCGTAGCTCATATCCGGCTTAGGCTCAGCATCGACCGTGTAATCAGCTATCTCCAGGTTTGGCACATCTTCCTCATCGCTGCTTATGGTAAATTCGCCTTTTTTGATGGCTTCGAGCTTGGCCTTGTGTCCCAGTTCTTCTCTGGCGAAATCTTTAAAGACCTTGCGCATTTCAGGCCGCTCCATGCGCTGGGCCAGTTCTGTGTAGAACTTGTTTGCTTCTTCCTCTCTGGCAATTGCGAAATCGAGAATCTCTTCGACGGAACCAAATTTCTTCATCTTTGTTTCCTTCTATAAGTTACCATTCACCAATAACCATTTACCAATTACCACAAATGTAATACGTACAATGCAATAAGTAATTCCAAATACAATTGCAAGAGCCAAGATGCTTAAAGGGACAAACCGCGACCACTTTTGTATACCGGCTGCGGCCTTTTGCTCACTGGAAACGACACGCCACCGTCCAACGGCTCGAACAACGATCGGTAAAACCATCCAGCAAATGAGCACCGCTATTACAAGCCTGAGCCATTCCCGCCATACGAACGGCGGGCAAGCATTACCAAAAGCCCAGTAATGCGAACTACCTACGATAATACCAAATATTAAGCCACAAAGCCCGAAGCAGAGAATGGCATTTGAAATCTCCAGTTGTGCTCCGCAACGTGGACATATTTGCCTATCGCTGCGCCATTGCACATAGTCACGTAACAGGCCTTTAGAATTCACTTTACATTCTGGACATTTAATTTCGAACATTGTGGATTGCTCTTTATTCAAGAAGACCTTATCAAAATAAAGTTCTACAGCTACTCGACACAATTTACCTCATTATTTTATGCCCAAAATCCGACAAAGAAAAGACAAAAGCTTGAACTTGCCAAGGCGGGATTCACTCACAAATTAACTAATCACCATTTTGTGAGCATCCATAATCGAACAATACTCATGGGTCTATCCTCTGCTATATGCTAATTTCTTAGCAGCCTCGCTTTATTTTGTCTTTGCGCTAAGGCCTGACTCTTTTGCTTTGAGCAGCTCGATTATATCCTTGTGCCTCCGCCTAATCGCCTCGTCCAAGGGCGTTCGGTCTTCATAGTCCTTAGCTGCGACGTCAGCGCCATGATCGACAAGCATTTCAACAATGTCTTTATAGCCACGAAGAGCAGCGATGTGTAAAGGTGTATCGCCGTCATTATCTCTAGCATTGACGTTGGCACCGTTGGCCCAAAGAAGCATAATCATGTCTTTATTTCTATTGGAGACAGCATAATGCAGCGGCGTAGTCCCACCTGTGTTCTTTAAATTGACATCTACTCCGTATGAAATTAGCAGTTTAACCATGTCACTATTGCCCTGGCGAGCCGCCTCGTGCAGCGGTGCATTAGTGCTATAAAGCTTTGCATCCACATCAGCACCGCTATCAAGAAGGAGTTTGGCCATTTCCTTATCGTTGGTACGAACGGTTCTTTGTAATGGCGTCTCGCCGTTATAGAGTTGTATATTAACATTAGCACTATTGGCAATCAGCAGCTTTGCTATCTCCATTTGATTGCAATCTAATGCTACAGATAGCGGCGTTATCAATGGTTGATACGGGTTGTTTACTTTATTGATATCCATACCTTCAGCAATAAGACGTTCAGCTAAATCTTTGAGTCCATACCTGGCCGCAAAATACAGTAGTCTTGTTTTTCCTTCGTCTGAGACGTTTATGTCAGCGCCTCTGGCAAGAAGCAGTTTGACCATTTCACGTCGATAAATATAATCACCCTCGAATTGATGCTCAGTCGCAGCGACTATCGGCGTATCACCTTTCTCTTTTTTTGCATTGATATCAGCACCTTTTGTAAGAAGCAATTCCACAATATCCTTTTTGCCGTAAGCTACCGCCTCATGTAAGGGTGTATTACCACTTTTGCCTTTAGCATTGATATTTGCACCATGGTCAATGAGCAGTTTCGCCACCTCATTGCTGTCTTCACTCCATCGCCATATTGCTCTGTGCAAAGGTGTATTTCCGGCTTGATCTTTTACATTAACGTCAGCGCCATGTGTAATGAGCAGTTCCAATGTATCCTTGCTGATTTCCCTATCCCATCCCCCGATGGCCTTGAGTAACGGTGTTTCGCTGTTATTGTCCTTTGCATTGACGTCGGCTCCTTTGGCGATGAGAATTTTAAGTACATCTCTATCATCTCTTACAACCGCCCGGTGCACAGGTGTCATGCCCCAGATGTCTTTTGCATTGATATCAGCCTCTTTTGCAATCAGAAGTTCAGCGACATTTGCGTCCACGACGTGTAAGGGTGTAAAGCCATTGTTGTCTTTTAAATTTACATTAGAACCTTTGGTTATGAGAAATTCTGCAATGTCCTTGTAGCCTTGCTGGGCTGCGATGTGCAATGCTGTGTCACCATTTTTAACTTTTGAATTAACATCGCTACCGTTTTCAAGAAGGCTTTTAACTTTTTTCAAATTTCCGGTGTATGCCGCCAAATGAATTGAGGCTTCGGCACCTGCAGCAAGAAGAGTTTTGACGATTTCTTTCTTATTTGATTTCATGGCTAAGTCAGCAGGTGTAAGGCCTTGTGTATCTGTGTAATTCAGAGCGGCACCGTTTTCGATGAGTACTTGCACTATATCTTTGTGGCCATGTTCTGCTGCCACGTGTAATGGTGTCTCATTATCCTCGTTCCATATATTAAGATCTGCCCCATAGGCAATTAGCAATATCACTGTAGCCTTGTGGCCATAACAAGCTGCGATATGAAGAGGTGTATCGTTGTCTTTGTTCTTTGCATTTATTTTTACACCACGGTCAATAAGTAGTTCTGCCACGTTCGTATGGTCATATTGAGCTGCGTAGTGCAAGGGTGTATTGCCTGTATTGTCTTTTGCATTAACATTAACCCATCTTGCGAGGAGCTTTTGCACCTGCTCAATGTCACCTGCTCTGGCTGCTTGGTGCAATGTTGGTCTTCCGGTTGATTTCTTCTTGCACCCGACGACAAGAAGCACCAAAGCCAAAGTCAGCCGGATAAATATACTCGATCTCATTTTCAGATCCCTCCTATGGGTACACAATCTCCACATCTAATTATATAAGGCACGAGAGAAAACAAAAGTAACATTTGCTAACAAAAAGAATTGCTGGTTATGACTACGAGACTAATTGTCTGTCTTCTGTAAGCTCTGTCAGAAGCGGACAAGTATCGTCCGTTATCTGTTACTTCGGCTCCGCTTTTGGAGACATCTGTAAAATCTGTGGTTGCAATTTCCGTGCCAGAAATAAAACTTAATTTGAGAAGTCAAATACAAAATTGTAGACGTGTTTAAAAGTGCTCAAAAGTTGATAATTTTTGATCAAAATGCGCGCATTTTTGTGATTTTTCGCTCATTTTTGCACAATTTTCGCACTTTTTACTTTTACTCTTAAGCTCTTATGTCTTATACACTTATAACTATTTTCCGAAAATGTCCCATAAACTAAATGTCCAATTGGAGTGTTAAAAACAAAGCCTTTTCACGATATGCGATATCCAAAATACGAGGTGCGAAATGACTGGCTTGCCACGAGTAAGCAATGAGTGTTCTAAAGCAAGCCATAAGCCATTCGACTCCGCTCCCTATGGGAGCCGCGCTCAGGACACTCGATGCTTCTAACTCGTGTCAGTCAAATGGCCTGCCACGAGTAAAGCCTCCAAAACGCTTGCGTTTTGGAAGCCGCATCAAGTGGAGACGAAGGGAATCGAACCCTCATTTCCGCGATGCGACCGCGGTGTGCTCCCGTTACACCACGTCCCCTAATTTACCTATTTTGTTAATCAAAACTCGACAATTAAATATTCTATAACTAACTCAAAAACAATAGGTTACGCCAGCTTAAAACTGCCATTTTTCGTAGCAGAGTATTTTGTTCATCGGCTCACGCTTAGGCTCTTTTTGGCTGTCGGCTGGATAGCCGAGAGCCATTAGTTCGATTATATCAATATCTTCGGGAATTCCAACAATTGGCCTGACTTTTTCCGGATAGAATGAGCCGATCCAGCAGGTCGCTAATCCTAACTCCGCTGCCTGCAAGGCGATATGTTCAAGAGCGATAGCTATATCAATAGGCCCAACCGCCTGGCCACAGCGCATAACGTCTTTACTGTTACTGCAGGCGACTATGATTACGCTGGCATTTACGATAAATTTCTGGTTATTTGCGGCTTCAGCTAACTTGCGCTTATTTTCTCTATCCGCCACTATCACGAATCGCCAATCCTGCAGATTTTTGGCAGAGGGCGCCATACGAGCGGCTTCAAAGATTTGCTTCAATTTTTCCGGCTCTATGGATTTATCTTTGTATGCCCTGCAGGAATATCTTTTGCGAATGGCCTCAAGTACTGTCATAGAAACACCTTAACTTTTTATTACTATGCTATTTAGATGAAGGAAAATTTTGCCGATCAAGAATATAAGGCATCAAAATAGTTGACGCAAGGGCTAAAAGTAAGTATTTTCTTAAACTGATTTGGGCGATTAGCTCAGCTGGTTAGAGCACATGCTTTACACGCATGGGGTCACAGGTTCGAGTCCTGTATCGCCCATTTTCGTCAATCGTATATAGTATATCGCCCTTCGTTCGTTTTCCGTTATCCGTCTTCTGTCATCTATTTTCCGCCCTCCGTCCTCTATCCCGCTGGAGGCGGGTAAACCTCTGTTTTCCGAAACTTGTCCGCCTATGGCGGATTGGCTTTGTTTGGCTTTGTTTTCACCAAGTGTCCTTTTCGATTTTTTCTCATATTCCCTTGTCATAATTAAGTTTACATCCATTTGACTTTTTCGAAAATTGGCTTTGTTTTGCATAAAAAGGGCGGATTTGTAGAACATTCTCGACAATTGTAGAACAAGTTGGGTGTGGATTTTACCCTGATTTACCCCGTGAGATAGGCGAAGCCGCCATCTCATGGGGTGAACTTCGATATCTGCTATCTGCGACATGCTCTCCGCTAATTATGATATGCTATACAATATACGCAATACGCAATACGCAATACGAGGGGACATTATACAATATCAAGTGTCATTTTTCAAGCGAAATCTGCATCTTTACCCAAGATTGTCCTTTACTCGCCCGCGTCGAGAGATGCGGAGGCTGGCAGACACTAAGCAGGGTGTGTGTGGCAGCGACGTAGCGATGGGTGGCGGCCACTGAGCGAACACAGTGAGCGAAGTGGATGGCAAAAAAGTTTCAGGAAACATAGCGTTTCGCTATAATCCGTTCATGGAAGAAGAGAGGTTTATAAAAAAGAAGTGCAAGAGATACAACATCTTAGGATATGCCCATGAGTAATATGTAGGATGGGCAGGTTTCCTGCCCATGCGGTTCGTTTTTTTATTCTTTTTCGCGTTGATATACCACATACGTAAATCGCGTACGCGTTTTACGTATATACATTTTTTAACACTGTGCACTGTTGATAATATCCAATCCTTTAGTAATTGTATTAAATTTGGCTCCTTCGACTTGGTTCGACTCTTTCGACCCTTCGATTACACTCAGGACAGGCTATGCTCAAGACAGGTCCGCTCACCACAGATATTTTTAAGAGAAATTTTTTTACACTTTTAAAATACCATCCACTTCACCCTCCGTAAGGAGTCCTTAGTCCTAAGGACTCCTTACGGAGGACAAAGACATAGGTTCAGTGGCTGCCACCCGTCACCCGTCGCTACGCCAAAGGCTTCGCCAGCGGCGAGGAGCCCAGCGCAGCACAGAAACTATATTAGCCCTAATAATAAGAAAAACAAGCAGATTTTACCTGCTTATCTACGCTGTTGTTGGCCACAGAAGCCAGGATGTTACTTTAACTCCTTATCTGTTTGAGGCAACTGATTTGGCTCATTAGTATCAATAGTCATAAGCGGCTTTTTGGGTGATTTTTTTGCTAACTCAACAAGCTTGCCATTTTTATATTCGAACTCCTTATTTGCGATTTTATCTCTTAATTTGTCGCCACTGTGCAGATAGGTAAGTTCTGAAAACGTGCTGTCCGAAATGGGTATATTAATTTGCTGATGCTCAATAGTGTAATCCTCCTGGCGCATCAATCCACCATCCGGATAATATATTGACATCTTCCATTTCTTAGGCAGGAATACACCTTGGAGGTTAACAAATTCGGTTGTTATTTTAGACATCAACGAACCGTCATCGTACCAGTTTTCAATAAAGGTGCGATTAAATCCTGCTTCACTGCTCAAAATAACTATACTAAAAGGTCTATCCTTGCCGGGACGGGAAAGATCTATGCGGTAGGTTATATTATCGCCCACAGATTTCTTTTTGATAATAACACCAATACCGGGGATTTGAAAAGCTTGAGCTAACTGCGGCAACGATAGCCATAACGTTTTCTCCCCTATATAAAATACTTCTCTTGGATCGTTTCTATGAACAGGTCTGAAGCATTCTTTTATGGCTGTTCTGCTTAAGACAACATTATCTTTTGTCCAGTTCAAAGGACTTATCTTGATTTGATGCTCAGATGTAACTATCTGGATTGACTCTGCAGGGTCCCATCGTGATGATGGATACGCCGTATCGCTCTGTGGGTCCAGATAAAGGGGAGGTTCCGTACACTCCCTAAAACTGAAAAACCGGTTATTTTCCACATCAATCTTAAATTCGATTGTAACGTTAGAGATCCCTTGAATTTCCTTAAGGGAATCGTTTGGTTCAGCATCGGTATATTCTGTGAGTAATTCTGCTGCCTGTCCACCCCGAATTGTAATAATATTTTTATTTGTAATCCGGCCTTGCCATGTCTTTATTTTTTCGAAATTGGCCTGGGTAGCGGACGCCAGCATGGACAGAACATCTGGAACCTCATTGGGGTCAATGATTTTGTAGTCCGTATCATCCGCTTGAGCAAGACCATTCGGGCTTAAAACAATCGCAACTGACAAAATTATTAAAATACATTTTGTATTCTCAGCCATGACACATCTCCTTTTTTAAAAGTAAGGCTTATGCAATTTAAAACACATTAATTCTTGTTTTTATCGTTTTCCATTCACTTTCTGTCATTCATTTGCGCCAGCTAATCTTATTGTTAAGTAAATGAATATAACTTATTATTATGACCTATTTTAATCAGCTTTGGCAATACATGTTTGCAGCATGTATATGCTTCGTTATACATTATTAAATCTATTAAGAATAACTGGTAATTTCTCCGCCATTCCGCTGTTTCCCGAATTTGTTTGAAGTAAATAAGCTCAAATAATGTTAATAATCAAGGCCAACAAATACAATCAGATTTTACCTGCCTTCGCAGAAAACCACGCCCGTCCTCCTCAGTAGTAGGAATACTGCTATGGAGGATGGAAATGCGAAAAGGGTAACCCTCCATAGCCTGGGCGAAGGAGGGTAGCTTCGGCGGGTTACGCCGGAGAATGGAGAGGTGCCACGGGCTAAGCCCGCGGGGCTCCACATATAAGTTTATGGTGCAGAAAACTCGGTGGTGTTGCCGATTATAAGCTTAAGAGAAATTCCTTGCTGTAGCAGTGATTCATTGCTCGGAGATGCATATAAATGGCGGAAAAACGCAAGAAAACAAAGCTTGTGGTCTATGTTGCAGCCGGTGTGTGTCTTATTATTCTTTTATATTTAGGACGCGGCTTATTCTACGGCGCAATGACTATACACGAGCTTTTAGCCGAGAATAAAAACCTTAAACAGGCAATAACCAACCTAACGAATGAAGAGCAAATAGGTTATGCAAAGGTGATTTCGCAGGAAACAAAGGATGGGCAGCTTTTTACAACAATAAAATTCGTTGAGACTGCTAAGAATGACAAACTGAAAAAAATCTTAGAGAAAGAATATACCATTGAGGGCGATATTATTCATTTTGACGCGTTGATTGTGAAGTTCGGAAATAAAATGGTCATGGACGGCAAAACAAGAGCGCTATTTCTCTGGAGAAGGGTCTATGGCGAAAAAATGAAGCCGCAGGACGGCTTTATAATAGAACAGCCGGGCAGCGAACCCAACAGATATAAGGATTTGCTTGCTGCTCTGCCTTTGGGGCACAAACAGCTTTTCTGGTCTAATATCTGGGAGCTGGCAAATGACCCGGAAAAGCTGAAAAAATACGACATCGAGGCCATCTATGGTAATGTTGTCTATTCGAAACTGAGAAAAGGACTGATATATGTCTTCAAGATAAGCCCCACCGGCCAGGTCTATCCAGAGGTCGTTCCTGACATGTAATAGGCACCAGCGACTGCATTTAACCACACATTTCTTGTATCTTTGAAATCCATTTGTTTGATGAATTCAGTTCTGAATTGACGCATTTAGCCGTGTTGGTTATTGTATGCGCTGCTTGTCCCCGCATCGGCGGGGAATGGAAAACTGTGTTTAAGGATAAGCTCCAATGGGTCAAGGGATTGATTTTGATGTTGTCGTGATAGGGGGCGGGATTGTCGGCCTGGCTTCAGCTTACAAGATTACGCTGGCGCACCCCGATATTCGTGTTGCTGTGCTTGAAAAAGAAGAGCAATTAGCAATGCACCAGACGGGCCATAATTCCGGTGTTATCCATTCCGGCTTGTATTATAAACCCGACTCAACCAAGGCAAAAACCTGCAACAAGGGACGAAAAGAGTTGGTGGCTTTTGCTAAAAAGCACAGAATCCCCTGCGAAATAACTGGCAAGATAATCGTTGCAACGAATGAAAAGGAGCTGCCGGGTCTTGAACGGATTTACCAAAATGGCCTGGAAAACCAGGTAGAAGGCATTGAAAAAATTGGGCCGGGTGAAATCAAGGAAATAGAGCCTTATTGTGAAGGCATCGCAGGGATGAAAGTACCTTGTACTGGAGTAATTGATTTTGCCGAAGTTTCGAAAACATTGGGGCGGCTTATAGAAAAAAATGGACAAGTTAACAAAGTACTGACTTCGCACGAAGTCACAGGCTTTGACAAGCATGATTTTTTTATGAGCATTGTGACAAATAAAGGTGCTTTTTCTGCGAAGTACATTATCAACTGTGCCGGCCTTCAATGCGATAGAATCGCCCAGATGGATGGGCTCGATCCAAAGATGAGAATAATACCATTTCGCGGTGACTATTATGAATTAACTGAAGAGGCCTGCGAGAAAGTAAAGAGTCTCGTATATCCGGTGCCTGACCTGGCTTTTCCTTTCCTCGGCGTTCATTTTACCCGTAAGGTCGACGGCTCAGTTGAGTGTGGGCCAAACGCGGTGTTATCATTTAAGAGAGAAGGTTACGGCAAAACAGATTTTAATTTTACCGATACATGGGAGTCACTAACATACTGGGGGACATGGAAAATGTTTCGAAGGCACTGGCGATATGGGCTGGGTGAATATACGAGGGCCTTTTGCAAAAAGCTGTTTCTTCGGCAATTGCAGAGGCTTATTCCTTCACTTGGCCCTGATGACATAAAGCCGGGTGGTGCCGGAGTGCGTGCTCAGGCACTTGGATCAAAAGGTGAGCTGATCGACGATTTTAAGATTGAAAGGAATAAAAATTTTATTCACGTTCTAAATGCACCTTCACCGGCTGCGACGGCATCGCTGGCCATCGGTGATTATATAAATGAAATTGCAACGGAGTACTTTAAGCTGCGGTAAAACCGCAAGCTAAATATTACAGATATCATACTTAAAAAATAAGGTCGAAGATATGAAAGCAAATCCGGGCAAAAAATTATCGCAGAAAGTTCGATATTCTTTTATAAAAATCTTAACCGGCTCGGATTTGTCCCGCAGGCGGCTGCCGTTTATGTCCCTCGAAAGCGTCAATCCCGGCCCGGTTGTGTGGCTGACCGGCTGTGTCCACGGCGATGAAGTCACCGGAATCGTCACGATCCAGGAGGTCTTCAAAAAAATCCAAAAGCAGCCGTTGCTTAAAGGTTCTCTTTATGCTTTTCCACTGATGAATCCGATGGGTTTTGAAGCGGCTTCGCGTAATATTACTATCAGCCGGGAAGATCTTAATCGCTCCTTTCCCGGCAGTAAAAGCGGCTCTTTGGCACACAGGATTGCAGATAAAATTTTCACTACAATAAAAAAAACAAAGCCGAGCTTGGTTCTGGACCTTCATAATGACTGGATTAAGTCCATTCCATATACGGTTATAGATCCCAATCCAGGTCAGCCTCATAAACAGGCGTATGAAAAAGCAAAAGCATTTGCTGAAAGGAGCGGTTTTTTGGTAGTTCTGGATAATGATGTTGTAGAAGAATCTTTATCCTTTAGCTTGCTGAGGCACGATATTCCTGCTCTGACGATTGAGTTAGGTGAGTCCTATGTAGTCAATGAGCAAAATGTTGAGTATGGGGTGAAATCTGTTCTGGATATTTTAGCTTATCTCGGAATGGTTGGTAAACCTGTAGAGACATTTAGTTTTGATTTGCCGGAGGTTGTCAAAGGCAGAACCTTGAGGTTTTCGACGGAACCTTTCAGCGCTGCCAGCGGCGTGATTCGTTTTTTGGCTAAAGCTGGTGACGTTGTCAAAAAGGGTCAGGCGGTAGCGAAAATTTATAATACCTTTGGCAAATTGCAGGACACGATTGTCTGTTTAAGTGACGGCGTTGTACTGGGACATTCGGATTCTTCCGTAGCGTTCCCCGGCGCTCCGGTAATGGCCTTTGGCGTTTTTTGAAAAAACCGCTTGATTTAGCCGTCGCCGGCACGGCGACGACATACGAATTAGCGAAACAAACATCAGTATCTTTTAGTTTCACCGTAGATAG
>CAZQKO010000057.1:0-13365 GCA_964593945.1 uncultured Pirellulales bacterium
TCTCAATCCATGTACATGCGTTACGACAACGATGGTACGGTGAACGAGGGTACCAACTATGAACAGAGCGGGACGCTGTTTTATTCTGAAGCCGAGCGCCAGTGGGCAGGTGCTCAGGATTGGACCGCAAATGGCACTACCTCTTTAGCGATGTGGTTCAGAGGCATACCGGCGACTGTCGGTAGCTTCACAGCCGGGCCACCAATCACGATGACTGCTGGTGGCACGGATATCTGGGATACGGCTGACGAGTTCCACTTTGCTTATAAGCAGTTATCCGGCGAAGGCAGCATAATAGCAAGAGTAGTCAGCATCAGTAACACTAACGTCTGGGCCAAAGCGGGAGTTATGATCCGCGAGTCACTGGAGCCAGGTTCTGTACATGCTATGATAGTTGTCACTCCGGGTAGTGGAGTCTCCTTCCAACGTCGAACTGCGGCGAACAGTGGTAGCGAGGGCACAGATCAAGCCGATATCACCGCTCCACAATGGGTCAGACTAATCCGCAGCGGCAACACCTTTACCGGAGAGTATTCAGCTAACGGAACTACCTGGACAACGCTGGGTTCTATGAATATACCTATGCCTCTGGATACCTATATAGGCTTATGCCTGACAAGCCATAACGTCGATGCAACGTGCACAGCCGAATTCTCTGACGTTACTACAGCTGGTATAGGCGACTGGCTGTCGCAGGACATCGGTATCAAAAGTAACATTGCCGAGCCGATGTATGTAGTTCTGGCCGATAGCGCCGGCAATAGTGCGCTGGTTAATTACCCAGACCCGGCTGCATCTATCATAGGAATCTGGACACAGTGGATTATACCCCTTGCAGACTTTCCTGGCGTGAATATGCAGGCTATCGAGAAGATGTCCATTGGTGTCGGTGATAGAGCGAGTACACAGCCCGGCACTGCCGGTGATTTATATATTGATGATATTGGGTTGAAGCTTCCCGGGCTGGTAGAATAAATCCCTGATTTATTGGGGTGAAGTTGGACAAGTTTAGGGCTTATACCGCTTGATTCGGTATAGGCCCTTCTTTTTTGTGTTAGGTTTGTGTCTTATTGAATCCTGTCTTCGCCGAAGCGGCTACGCGCAGGCAGGTCAGCTTTTATTCAGTGCGATTTTCAAGACGTCATTGGTGTTTTCGGCAAACATAAATTTAAGGCCTTTTTTGGCTTCTTTGGGGACTTCCGGCAGGTTTTTTTTGTTTCTTTTTGGGAGGATGACGGTTTTTATGCCGGCCTGTTTTGCGGCTAAGATTTTTTCCTTCAGGCCGCCAACGGGCAAGACCAGACCACGTAAGGTTATTTCACCGGTCATTGCGACGTCCGGCCGAATCGGCTTTTGCATGAGCAAGCTGACCAGGGATGTGAACATTGCTACTCCGGCACTTGGACCATCCTTGGGAATGGCTCCTGCCGGGACGTGAATGTGATAATCGAATTTGCTGAATCTGTTAGGCTCGATTGTTAGTTTTTTGGCGTTTGACTTTACAACGGAAAAGGCAGCCTGCGCACTTTCCTTCATAACGTCGCCGATTTGGCCTGTTAGTTGCAGTTGGCCTTTGCCCGGCATAGACGCCGATTCAATAAAAAGCAGCTCCCCTCCGACCGGCGTAAAGGCTAATGCTGTAGCTACGCCGGGTATTCCGGTTCGTAGAGCCAGCTCCGACTCGAACTTCGTAGGCCCTAAGATTTTGGCGAGGTCTTTTTGGTCAATGGTCGCTCGGCTCTTTTTATTCTTAGCTATCTTGGTGGCGACAGCTCTGCAAATAGCGGCTAAATTTCTTTCCAAATTTCGCACACCAGCTTCACGAGTGTAGCTCCGGATTATAGTAAGTATTGCCGTGTCTTTGATATTCAACTGCTTTTTCTTCAGGCCATGCTCTTTAAGCTGCCGAGGGACAAGATATTTTTTTGCGATATTAAGCTTTTCGGTTTCTGTATAGCCGGGCAGCTCGATAATCTCCATTCGGTCGTGCAGAGCGGGCGGAATAGGCTCTGTATAGTTCGCAGTTCCGATGAACATAACGGCGGATAAATCGAATGGCTGATCGAGATAATGGTCGGTGAAGCTGAGGTTTTGTTCCGGGTCGAGCACTTCCAATAGAGCCGCGGCTGGGTCGCCTCTGAAATCTGCGCCGATTTTGTCCAATTCATCGAGCATAAACACGGGATTTTTGCTTCTACACTTTCTCAGCTCCTGCAAAATCCTGCCGGGCAGAGCGCCAATATAGGTTCTTCGATGTCCCCGAATGTCGGCTTCGTCTCTCATTCCGCCGAGTGATATCCGGATGAATTTTCTTCCCATAGCGCTTGCAATGGATTTGCCAAGAGAGGTTTTGCCGACACCCGGCGGACCTGTAAAGCAAAGTATGGGGCTTTTGCCGGTCGGGTTCAGCTTGCGGACAGCGAGAAATTCGAGGATGCGTTTTTTAACCTTGGTAAGGTTATAATGGTCCCGGTTCAATATTCGTTCAGCTTGATTAATATCGAGCCGATCTTTGGTCTGAACAGACCACGGCAGCTCGCAGACCCAGTCTAAGTACGTGCGGATGACCGTATATTCCGGTGAAGCAGGGGGAATCTTACTTAGCCTGTCTAACTCGCGCAAGGACTCTTGTTCGACCTTTTTTGGCATTTTCGCCTTGGCTATGTTTTCTCTGAGCTGCTTTAGCTCTTCGGTTCTAAGGTCCTGCTGGCCAAGCTCAGTCTGAATGGCTTTTAGCTGTTCCTGCAGGAAGTATTCTCTTTGGCTCTTGTCTATTGATTCTCTGACCCGGCCCTGGATTTTGTGACTTAATTCGAGAACCTCTAATTGGTTTGCAAGGATAACAGATATTTGGCTGAGGCGTTTAGCCGGGTCGAGCTCTTCGAGCAATTCCTGTTTCTTTGCGATGTCAAGATTAAGATTGGCAGCCAAGAAGTCAGCTAAAGCGGATGGGTCTTCAATATTCTCCAGAAGAACAGATGCTTCTTCCGGCACGTTAGGACTCAATGCGATAACGCGGTTGGCAGACTGGCGGACACTAACAATGAGTGCCCGGAGTTTTTTTGTCATACTTGCTGCTTGCCCCTTAAGGGTGGAGCTGAGCTGCTGGATTTTGACCTTTAGATACGGCTTAGTGGCTATGTGTTTAACTATTCGAAAACGTGCTATTCCGTGGACTACAATATTAACTGAGCCTTGCGGCATTTTAATGACTTTCAGAATCGATACGGTGGTTCCAATTGAATAGAGGTCGTCGAAATTAGGCCTGTCGGTCTGTGGATTGCGTTGTGTAACAAGCCCTATTACAGATTTATTGGGCTTTGTATTGGCAAGTAGTGCTTTGCTTCTTTCCCGGCCTATCGCCAACGGCATTACAGTGCCGGGATAAGCAACGACGTTTCGAATCGGCAAGATTCCGATCACATCCGGTATTTTAATTTCATTGTTGTTATAGCGTATTTCCGTGTCGTTGCCGGGTAAGTAGTGCTCAATATTTGTCGATTCTTCTTCTATCATTCCAATACTACTCTGCGAAGCAGCGCTTCGCTGTGGAGTACGAGTAAGCTGATTTGTCGTGAAACAGCAAATTTAGAGATTATTCGCCATTATATTTTCTCGACCGTTTGTTCTTTATACTTAATAATAAACTATCGAAGCTGTCCACGAAAAACGAAAAAGCAGTTATAATTTACCCTCCTAACGAGATTTCTGCCCATAGGCAAGACTTCCATTGCAGGGACTGTTCGTATACGGGACCGCGTAATAATATTAAAAAAGCGGGCGATGGGATTCGAACCCACGACGTCCAGCTTGGGAAGCTGACATTCTACCGCTGAATTACGCCCGCTAAAATGTACGAGAGACGAAAGGCAAATCATCTATTATCCATCGTCCTTTTAGAAGTATGATGATTCCTTCCGCAGAAACTACGCTCACTCATCGTCTGTGTCCGTATCTTGATCATCTATCCCACTGGCGTAAGTATATTTATTAAAGAAATCCTCCTTTTTTATAAGCCCTTTCTCTATGAGGCCCGCACAGTTGATACAGCATCTGGCCCATGGTATGGCTTTCAGCCGTTGCTTTGGAATCATCTCTCCACCGACCTCGCAAATACCATACGTACCATTTTCAACGCGCTTGAGCGCATCATCAATCTCAGAGATAAGTTTTCTCTCGCTATCCATCAATTCTAAAGTAAATTCCTGCTCAAAACTATCAGAACCCAGGTCTGCCATATGAATAGGAGTGTTTGATAGATCGCTTTTCTGCTCGTGTAAGGCATCATTTTCCATAATTGATACGTTGCCAAGCAGGTTGTTGCGCTTTTCCATAAGCAGGGCCTGGAACTTTCTGATTTCTGCCGGAGTTAATTTTACTCTCTTTTTTTGCTTTTCAATCATATAATTCGACTGTCCTGTTTCTTTGGCTTGTAAAAATTTCTCATTTTAAGTTTTAGGTTTGACTATTTAGTCAAAATTGGCCAAATAGTCAAGGAAAATTTGACTAAGCAAAGAAAATTAGTGAGACCGGGTCAAACAATTCGTTTTCTGAAAGAAAAGCCAGACAGTACGGGCCGTTACATAGAGCAAATAAAAGTCAAGATTCAAGGATTTAAGGGTAATTAAGATGTTGAAAAGCTGAGGCAGATGATAGTAAAATTAGCACGTAGAATGTAGGGTATGCCTCGCATGCCGAAATATGTTTAACTGTAATTTTATCGATGGGCTGAATCGGGAGTTAAATGAACAGAATTTCTCATCGTGAGCTTTTTTGCCGGCATCCTAACAATCCTATACTTTCGGTTAAGGATTGGCCTTATGAAGTAAATTCGGTTTTTAATGCCGCTGCAGTTGAAGTCAATGGAGGAATATTACTTCTTGTCCGGGTTGAAGACTTCAGAGGCATGTCACATTTAACTGTCGCGCGTAGTGATGATGGCGTAAGTAATTGGGATATTGATCCTGAGCCTACATTGCGTCCCGATCCTGCAGGGCATCCTGAAGAGCTTTGGGGGATAGAGGACCCAAGGATAACCTGGCTACAAGAGTTGCAAAAATGGGCTGTTACTTATACCGCTTATTCTAAAGGCGGACCTTTGGTTTCACTTGTTACAACAAAAGACTTTAAGATTTTCGAGCGTTTGGGGCCTGTGATGCCGCCGGAAGACAAGGATGCAGCCTTGTTTCCAAAGAAATTCGCCGACAGGTGGGCGATGCTTCATCGGCCGGTTGCAAGATCACCAAACATATCAGCTAATATTTGGCTTTCCTTCTCGCCTGATCTAAAACATTGGGGTGACCATCTGGAAATAATCTACGCTCGTGAGGGTAGCTGGTGGGATGCGAACAAAATTGGACTGTCTGCTCCGCCGATTGAAACTTCCCAGGGCTGGTTGGTTTTGTATCATGGTGTGCGCAGTACCGCCGGTGGGTCTATTTACAGATTAGGGCTGGCAATGCTCGACCTTGAAAATCCTGCTCGCATTATTCATCGCACTGATGAATGGATCTTCGGGCCAAAGGCAACGTATGAACGGGAAGGAGACGTAGATGATGTTGTTTTTCCTTGTGGTTGGGTGGTAACGGATAATATCGTGAAGATGTACTATGGAGCGGCTGATTCCTGCATTGCTTTAGCCACGGCAAAGCTAAGCGATCTTGTGGATTGTGTTCTTAAGTATCCCGCCAGCGACCCACAATATTGGTGGAGAGGTGGTTGAAGTTAATAGACGAAGGGACCCCGCTTTGCGGGAGTACGACCCCGCTTCGTGGGAACCCAAGTGTAATTTATGGTGGAAAAATGTATGGAGAAAAGAAATGAATGGTGTCCCTACTAAGGTGTTTCTAACTAAAGGAGTTGGGCGGCATAAGTACCGGCTGAAATCCTTTGAGCAGGCATTACAAAAAGCAGGTATAGCCCAGCAGAACCTGGTTCAGGTATCGTCAATCCTGCCGCCTAAATGCAAAGTTGTCAGTCGCGATAGAGGCCTGGAAACATTGGTTCCGGGAGAAATATGCTATTGCGTTATGGCCAGGGCCGATACGGATGAGCACGGAAGGTTGGTCGTATCCTCAGTAGGAATTGCTGTACCGAAAGACAGCAACAGATGGGGATATCTCAGCGAAGTGCACGGCTACGGAATGAACAGGAACGAAGCCTCTGATATGGCCGAAGACCTGGCAGCCGAAATGCTTGGTACCACGCTGGGGATAGAGGTTGACCCGGATATAGCCTGGTCGGAAAAAGAGCAGGTTTATAAGTCAAGCGGGACGATCATCAGAACCTCCAACATAACGCAGACCGCTTGTGGGAAAAAGGGTCTGTGGACTACAGTTGTGGCCGTAGCAGTGTTTTTATTCAACTGAGATTGGTTAAATGATAATTGGTCCCGTAGGGACTGGTTAAATAATTTTAATTACCAATTACCAGTTACCTATTACCAATCATAGGATTTTACTGTGTCACCAGCAGCTAATTTTGGTTGTTTGCCAGAAGAATATTCCAGCCTGTCAAGCGCAAAAATTGTTATAGTTCCGGTCGCATACGATGCGACGAGCACATGGATTAAGGGGGCGGATAAGGGGCCGGCAGCGATCATAGAGGCTTCAGCTAATATGGAGCTTTATGATATAGAGACGGACTCAGAAGTTTATCGGGAAGGTATTTATACGGATAAGACGATCGAAGAAAAGCTTTCTCCTGAAGATATGGTGGAGAAAGTGAAAAAAAGGGTCCGGGACCATTTAAAAGCAGATAAATTTACAGTGGTTCTGGGTGGGGAACATTCTGTAAGTATCGGCTCTATTAAAGCACACATCGAAAACCTCGTCTCGGCGAAGCGAGCCGTAGCCGGGAAGGTAGATTTCACTGTTTTGCAGCTTGATGCACATTCTGATTTGAGGGATCAATACGAAGGCTCCAAATATAATCATGCCTGTGTTATGGCTCGGATTAAGGAGTTGTGTCCCATTGTGCAGGTGGGTATAAGAAGCATGGACTACTCCGAGAAAGAGCTTATGGATCGGGCAAACGTTTTCTTTGTGGAAGATATTTATTCGAGGATTGATTGGATTGACGAGGTTATTTCAAGATTAACCGACAGAGTTTATGTTACAATCGACCTTGATGTTTTTGACCCCTCGATAATGCCCTCCACAGGAACGCCGGAGCCGGGCGGCTTATTGTGGTACGATGTTACGAAGCTCCTTAGAGCAGTTGCTGATAACAAAGATATTGTAGGTTTTGACGTTGTTGAGCTGTGTCCGAATGAGAGAAATAAAGCACCGGATTTCTTAGCTGCAAAGCTGGTATATAAACTCTTGGGCTATAAATTTAAGAGGATGAAATGGGAAAAAAAGATTTCCTGACTGAACCTGTCAAACATATCGACATAAAATCTTTTGATTCTGCTGAAATAATCGAAGGCTTCAGAGGCATGTCCTTTACAGCCCGCGATACGGCAAGAGCAGCGGATATTTTCAGTCAGATGATAAATGATAAGGATTGCACAATTATCTTGTGCATAGCAGGAAGCACAAGCGCAGGCGGGTGTATGCAAATCTATGCTGATATGGTCAGGCATAATATGGCTGACGTCGTTGTTGCAACAGGCGCTGCAATTGTCGATATGGACTTTTTTGAAGCTCTGGGTTTCAGCCATTTCAAGGGAAGTCCGCATGTCGATGATAGGAAACTGCGAGAGCTTTATATCGACAGAATCTATGACACGTTTATCGACGAAGAGCAATTACAGACTTGTGATAATACGACCAAACGGATTGCTGACTCTTTGGATAAAAGGCCGTATTCATCGAGGGAATTTATTAAGGAGATGGGCAAATACCTTGTTGGCAATGCAGTGAAGAAAGATTCTCTTGTTCAGGCGGCTTATGAGAATGATGTCCCTGTATTTTGTCCTGCGTTTTCGGATTCAAGCGCTGGCTTTGGGCTTGTAAAGCATCAGGCGGAGAATCCAAGCAGCCACGTTTCTATTGACTCTGTGAAGGATTTCAGAGAGCTTACCGAGATTAAAATAAAATCGCCGGTTTCGGGCCTGTTTATGATTGGGGGTGGCGTACCCAAGAATTTCGCACAGGATGCAGTGGTTTGCGCAGAGATTCTGGGTGAGTCTGTGCCGATGCACAAATATGCCGTGCAGATTACCGTTGCCGACGTCAGAGACGGAGCCTGCTCAAGCTCCACTCTTAAGGAGGCATCCTCATGGGGTAAGGTCGATACCGGTTGTGAGCAGATGGTTTATGCAGAAGCGACAAGTGTCTTGCCTTTAATAGTTAGCTATGTGTATCACAGACGAGACTGGCAAAACAGGGAAAAAAGACAGTGGAGCAGAATTTTCGAATAGTTATTTAGCAACAGAATATATGTTTAGCCAGTATGATATGTCAACCATCCCCAAGCTTGGACTCCGATTTGCGGCAGTCCTTCGCTTGGGGCTGCCACACATTCAGGATCGATTCTATTGGGTGGCAGCCTCAATCCCTATTCTTCGGGATTGGGGATGGCTTTTCCTAAACTGAATACTTACGCAGCGTAAGCTGTTAAGACGAGGGCATCAATGTCCAAAATAAGTTCTTGTTTGGTAAAAGCTAAAAGTAGTGTATGGTCTTTCAGAAATTGTGCCGTTATCGTAGCTCATCCTGATGATGAGACTTTATGGTCCGGCGGCACTATCCTGATGCACCCGGAAAGCAGTTGGACAATTGTAACTTTATGTCGGAAGAGTGATCCGGATAGGGCGCCCAGGTTCTTCCGTGCCATTAAGGAATTAAATGCCACAGGGGCAATGGGTGACCTTGATGACGGCCCAGAACAAGCTCCGTTGAATAGCCGAGAAGTGCAGGATACCATACTTGATTTGCTTCCTTCTCATAAATTAGACCTTATTATCACTCATGGACCTGCAGGGGAATATACGCGACATCTCAGACACGAAGAAACAGGAAGGGAAGTGTTGGCATTGATAGAAAGTGAAAGACTGTTTGCTAATGAAGTTTGGAGATTTGCGTATGAAGATGGCGGCGGGCAGTATCTACCGCGACCGGCTGAAGATGCAGATTTGAATATAAAACTGCCCGATGAAATCTGGCGGAAGAAATATGATATTATTACAAAGATTTATGGTTTTGGCGCGGACAGTTTTGAGGCTGAAACCACCCCGCGCCAAGAGGCTTTTAGGTTTTTGGTAATTGTTTATTGGTTATTGATATTATTTGTTACCATTTAACCAGTTACCATTTAACCAATTACCAAATGGGAGTGAGAAAAATGAAAGTATTGGTTCTTTACGATTATCCGCCATCTCCCGGGGGATTAGCCACTCAGGGAGACCTTCTCTACAAGGGTCTAAAAGAGATGGGCGTCGAGGTTAATGCGGTGAATTTCGAATCGGCTCAGGAAAAAGAATGGTATTATCGCTGGTTTGAGCCGGATGTTGTGGTGGGTATTGGTTACTGGGGCCACACACCCCATTTAGTTCTTCATCCTCAGCGATATGGCGTCCAGCCCATACCCTGGCTGGTGGCTGACGGGTATATGGCCAACTATGTGGAAATACTTGATGCTTTGCCTTTGGTTTTGGTGACATCGAACTGGGTCAAAAAGGTTTATATGCGGGACGGTCTCAGCGGCGACAACATCGAAGTCCTGCCGGTCGGTGTGGACACAGATTCTTTTGTACCGCGTGACAAGAATGATCCTAAAGTTAAAACCGTACGTGAGGCGTTAGGCATATCGCAAGACCAGATTGTGGTACTTACCGTTGGGGGAGATGCAGCCTCCAAAGGTGCCCAGGAAGTGATGCAGGCTTTGGCGATTAACGACCCGAAAGCCCCAGACTGGAAGTATGTATGCAAAGTTTGGCCTCAGCCCAGGACAAAGCAGCAGAATCTTGCCGACCTGCAATTGGCTACACACTTAGGCATCGAGAAGAATGTGGTTTATACCACCAGCCGAATATCCCGCAACTTTATGCCATATCTTCTTGCGTCGTGTGACATCTACGCGGCTCCATCGCATCTGGAAGGCTTTGGAATGATTCAGGTTGAAGCCAACGCCTGCGAAAAACCTGTCATTGGCATAAAGGCAATGGGTATGCTGGATACCTTGGTGCATGGCAAAACGGCTTTTCTGGCTTCCGTGGCACAGGAAGTCCGGATGAAAGAGGCCGTCCTCGGAGATGAGTCGGGATATGAGCCGGGACACAGAATCGCATTTAAGAGGCCACGGATAGTTGATTACCGTGCCAGCGTGCATGATATTGCAAATTATCTTATGGATTTGATGACGGATGTCAACCTGCGGGAAAAGATGGGCAAAGAAGGGCGGAAGCGTGTAGTTGAGAACTATGACTATCGAGTTATAGCTAAGAAATTCGTAAACATTGTTTCTGAACGGCTTGGTATTTCGTGATATGGATAAAAAGGCGCAGAATCTTATAAACAAAGCAAAAGCAGCCGCGGAGAAAATCCTGCTGCACAACGCACACGGACCATATCGGGGACTACCCAGGACAGCCGGCTGGGGTTACCCGGAGCCTTATACGCGCGACATTATGATTTCCTCACTGGGAATCTTGACTACGGCAAATATGAAACTAATTGGCTCTCTAAGGAAGTCACTTGTGACAGTGGCTAAAAATCAAAGCAGGCTTGGTCATATTCCTTCATTGGTTCACGACCCCGCCGACCGTGGTTCGAGCGACTGTACACCGCTGTTTCTCATGGCTGTCGGGATATTTCGGCAGGTAACGGGTGAGCATGATTTTCTTGAGGAAGCAGTCAGGAAATCGATGACCTGGATGGAGTATCAGAGTCCCTCCAACCGGGTTATTGTGAACCAGCTTCCTACCAGCGACTGGCGTGATGAGCAGTGGGTGCTGGGATATGGTCTTTACGTAAACACAATAGTGTATACTTATCTGCGGCTTTTCGGCCGGCACGAACGGGCGGATATGCTGCGGGAAATGATGGGGCGGTTTACCGTTAAAGGCGACAGGCAGAACCGGCATGTGCATGAAGGATTGGTTCTGAGGCACAAGCCATATTACGCCTTGTGGTCGTATAAGGTCTATAGAAGCGAACGTTTTGACCTATTAGGTAACAGCCTTGCAATTCTTTCGGGTATCGCGTCTTCTTCAAGAGCAAAAGACCTTATTTCATGGATTGAAACCGAGTGTGAATCTTTAAGAAAGAACGAGGATTTGGCTGTGCAGTTGCCGCCTAATTTTTTCCCTTACATAAGGCCGGGCGATCCGGACTGGTTGCCTCGATACGAAAAGTATAACCAGCCCGGGGAATATCACAATGGCGGGATTTGGCCTTTCGTCTGCGGATTTTATGTTGCAGCTCTGGTAGCTGCAGGCAGGTATAATCTGGCTGAGAAAAAACTTATTGCCCTTGCTGAGCTTGTAAGTCCTGCACGCAGTGCTGATGTTGAATTTGGCTTTAACGAATGGATTCGGGCACAGGACGGCACGCCGCAGGGCGAAGATTGGCAAAGCTGGTCGGCGGCCATGTATATTTACGCTGCTACCTGCGTCGAGCAGAAGAGAACTCCATTTTTCGATGAGATGCGACAAGCGGGCTTTGCAGCAGGGGATGAGCAGGCTGATTGAATCGTGGTGGGTGGACGATTTTAGAACCGCTGCCACTTTGTACCCCGTTAGTCTTGAATTATCAATAAAGCCATAACCTTTGGATTATTCAATGCTTCGAGAAGGATTTTAAAACGTATGTCTGCCGTCGTCAAGCCCAGATGCTTATTCATCGCTGTCATCTGACTCATTGGCGGTGGGGGTTCGCTTGCCAGTCATACCAGCACTGCTGAGGTTCTTCGTCCGTGCCTTCCAGCCAATGACGATATTTTTCGCAAGAGCGACACTTTTGTTCATCGATGAGTTTACGGCTTTCAGGACAAAAACGAGGCTGACCATTCTTACCGGAAATTAAACCACCAGTTCGCTTGGTGATAGGCCGTCGAAATATGAGTTTCCATCGTCTCAAGCCAGCGCCGCCCCGATTGTGGTATCATTGACGCTGTCACGTGCAGGAGTACCGATTATGGACCTAAATGGGAAATCCCGGTTGATCTGCCTTGACACAGGGTGTATAATCACTCTATGGCTGTGAAATCAATTTTCCTATCAGTTTATCAGTTTTCCTATCAGTCCGGGTGTGTGGGTTGGTAGCCGATGGCACCGCGTCCGCTGATACGGCTGCCAAATACCTCGATTTCCTTAATCTCTCCGCGGAACTGGCGGTCCCAGCCGTAACTCTGCATGGTGCGGTTGAAGTTGCCAATGGCCAGGGGCCCGGTCTCATTTGCAACGGCACCCACGTTGTAGGTGGTTCGGTGGTCCAGTTGAAGCTTGGGATTGTTGTTGGGTTGGCTGGCCGGCTTGCTGAAATACCAGGCCACATTGTCACGGTGTGAGGTGGCGTTATAGCTGACCTTAAAGTAGGTCCATTTTCCTAATACCAATCGGCCGGGTGAGCTGTCGTTCTTGACGGAGTCCGGCCATTCGTTTACAGCAAGACGCATGCGCCCGTCGGCCAGGTGAACCAGATCAACGCCGGTCTTGCTTCCCTTCAGGCAGAAGAGGATGCGATTGCCGCCGCTGCCTACGCTCAGATCTTCCGGTTTGAGCCAGCCCTGGATCGTGAAAGACCGCAGGCCGCCCAGTTGATCGGATACTTCTTCCTGGGTTTCCGTGCGTCCCCAGGGTTCGCCCGGGGGCAGTCGGAAAACGCCCTGTTTGGTGCGCTGGGCTGTGCCCTTTAAATTCAATGCCGGTTGATCCTTATCTCCAAATCCCACTCGGACAATGGGGTCGCTGGCGTCTCGATCCACCAGGATGGTTACATTTCCACGGGCCCGACTGCCACGCTCATCCGTTACGGTCATGGTCACAGTATAAATACCCGGCTCCTTGTAGGTATGGATTGGATCACGCTGATCGCTATGGGAACCGTCGTCGAAATCCCAGGCGACGCGGTGTTTGCTGTTACTCTTAAATGCAATCTTTAGTGGGGGAACGCATTCGGCGACTGATGCGACAAATGGGCTTAGAAGCCGTTTATCCGCGTCGAAGGCGTGGTTTGAGCATACCGGACGAGCAGCACAAGATATATCCGTACCTGCTCAGAGATGTGCAGATAATCAGCTCTGATCAGGTCTGGTCGGCAGATATAACATATATTCGCATGTATCGCGGCTGGCTCTATCTGGTAGCGGTAATGGACTGGTTCAGCCGTTATGTTCTTAGTTGGGAAGTGTCGGTAACATTGGAGTCAGAGTTTTGTGTTTCAGCTTTGAAAGAGGCGTTGAGTTTGGGCAAGCCTGATA
>CAZQKO010000058.1:0-13263 GCA_964593945.1 uncultured Pirellulales bacterium
TAATGACTATTTGCGCTGCTCTGATATTTTTCTTATCAGCTCCATCGGTTTTTGCCCAGCCTCCGGATAATGCCGCTTTGCTTTATTACCAGGCATTTCTACTGTATGAGAAACCGGATGACACGATGGACAAAATGTTCTCTGACTTTCGCAATGGCAAGATCAAAGCGAACGAGGTAATCGAGCAGCATATAGAAAAGAACCGCAAAGTAATCGATTTTATAGTAAAGGCAGCTAACATACCAAATTGTGATTGGGGTTATGACTACTCACAGGGATTCGAACTGGCAATGCCAAATCTTGCACATCTTAGGCAGATAACCTATTTGATTCAGGCTGAGACAAAACTGTTAGCCGAAAAGGGCGATTATCAAACTGCGTTAGATCGCTGCTTAAGTATGCACAAAATGGCCTTACACGCAGCGGATAGAACGATAATAGGCTATTTAGTAGCGATCGCAATTAGCGGCCGTGCAAATACGGCTATCCAGAATATCCTGAAGGATACGCCGGAAAATTCGAAAGTGCTAAATCGGCTTAAAGAGCAGTTGACTAATATTGAAAACAAATTTCCCTTGTTAAGGGACTATATGGGATATGAGGCTGAAGTGTGTGTGGCAACCATGCAAAAAGATAAAGCTAAGGTGGTTGTGAACACTGTTTTTGACGGAGAAAGTATCGATCCAAATGTAGCTAAGCGTATTTTTGAAGCCGACGAGGAGTTCTTCGATAGAAACAGGGATTGCTATACCCACCACATGGCCAGTGTTCAAGCTGTTCTGGATAGTCCTGTGTCCTACCAGCAGACCTATGAAAAACTTCTGGAATTAGGAGAAAAGCTGATAAAAGAGACTGAAGAAAAAGATGCACCGTTAGCTATTATGTTTGCACCTGCGGTCAACAGAATCTACAGCTTGTCAGTGAGGGGTAAAACCCACTTCAATGCTGTTAAAGCAGCCATTGAGATTTATCAAATAAAATCCAAGACAGGAAAACTGCCTGATGTGTTGCCTGCCGGTTTGCCGGGAGATTTGTTCAGCAGCAAACCTTTTGAATACAAGAAAACGGCTGATGGCTTTATTCTTCGTTACCAAGGCGAAGACCTGTCGGATAAGGATAAGAAAATTTACGAGTACGAATTCAAGGTCAAAAAGTAATCCCGATGTATCGGGACAGCCGAACCTGCCCCCCTGCCTCTGCCATAAGGCAAGAAGGGGGCTTTTTTATGCGCTTTTTGTGCAAAATATACGCTGAGCAAAACGCACTTCAGTAAAACATAAGTCTCGAAAAGTTGACATCGCCGGGATTCGCTGTTTTAATGACTAAACTATGGACGGTAATTCAAAAGCCGCGAAATACAGGAATATCTCCATAATCGGTGACGGCGGAATGGCCACCGTTTTGGCTATACTGCTCTGTGAAAAGCGACGAGAGACAAAGCACGAAATCAGGATGTGGGGCTACGACCGCCGACAATTGGACGATATTGAACAGAGACGTGAAAACAAAAAATTTCTGCCTGGTTACAAAATTCCGAAGGCTTTGATATTCGAGCTTGATGACGCACGTATAATGGCCGATGCAGACCTAATCGTTTCTGCCGTTCCATGTCAATTCATGCGCAACGTATGGAGCAGGCTCAAAGATTATGTTCCCAGCGATGTCCCTGTCGTCTCGGTTGCCAAAGGTATTGAAAATGATACGCTTTTGCGTCCGACCCAGATACTTGCCGATGTTCTTGGTGAGGTCATAGGGACTCCTTACGGAGAACGAATTACAAGATTCGTGGCACTTAGCGGGCCAACCATTGCGGACGAGCTCGCGCGTAAACTTCCGGCGACCGCTTGTGTTGCATCCAGCGATGAGGAATTAGCAAGGCGTATCCAGCACACGTTTAATTGTCCCTGGCTGCGTGTCTATACCAACACAGATATTGTCGGCGTTGAGTTAGCTGCGGCCTGCAAAAACATCATTGCTATTGCCGCAGGGATTATAGACGGCGTAGGTGCCGGCGATAATGCAAAAGCTGCCCTTTTGACCAGGGGACTCGCTGAGATAGCCCGCCTCGGCCTGGCAATGGGGGCTCAGCCACAGACCTTTGCCGGATTAGCCGGACTCGGCGATTTGGTGACGACCTGCATTTCGCCAAAAGGCAGAAACCGCTCGCTCGGCGAAAGAATAGGCAAAGGACAGACCCTCCAGCAGGCGCAAAATGCTACCGAATCGGTTGTCGAAGGCGTCGCAACATGTAAATCAGTCGTTGCACTGGCCAGCCGGCATGATGTTGAGATGCCGATTACGCAAGCGGTTTACGAAGTGCTGTTTGAGGATAAGCCGGTCCGCAAGGCGATTGATGAGCTAATGAGCCGCAAGCTCAAGGCTGAATCCCGATAAAATAAGGAACCATTTTGGGTAATTAGTCCCTTAGGGACTGGTTAAATGGTAACTGGAAATTGGTATCCCTAAGGGAGGTTTACGCCATTACCAATCACCATTTCCCGCGGAGGTTTTTTCTGGTAAACTCCCTCTGTTATGAACAAAGACCTTAAAGATAAAACGCTCAGTGAGCTTGAGCAGATAGTGGTCAACCTGGGCCAAACGTGTGGTGAGCTTGTCGAACCCAAAAAATACTTAGCAGAGTACATCTTTCATTTCATTCACGCAAAGGATGCAACTGATATCTCGAAAATTACCCCGCTGAGCAAGGATTTTCGAGGCCGATTAGCTGAGCAGGGCTACTATATTTCTCAGCTTTCCATTTTGAAAAAACTCACCGATAAAGATGGCACAACCAAGTACGCGTTTGCACTTGGTGACGGCAGCTCGATAGAGATGGTGTTTCTTATGGATTCACCCCGTGAGATAGACCTACACGGACGAAATAAGCCGACTATGAGGGTAGGTAATATCTCACGGGGTAAAGATCGAAAGACGCTGTGCGTTTCTACCCAGGCCGGCTGTGCTATGGGTTGTACCTTCTGTGCTACCGCCAGGATTAAACTGAGGCGGAATCTGACCGCAGCCGAAATCGTTGACCAAGTTAACATCGTCGAAACGTTAAACGG
This sequence comes from uncultured Pirellulales bacterium, assembly GCA_964593945.1. Classification (GTDB taxonomy): domain Bacteria; phylum Planctomycetota; class Phycisphaerae; order Sedimentisphaerales; family Anaerobacaceae; genus CAZRMQ01. Next base: position 3,066 of record CAZQKO010000058.1, read on the forward strand.
TTGCGATGCTCGTCTCGTCGAACGTCTAACGTTGAACGCAAGCCCTCTCCGCCGTAGTGGCTACGAAGGCCGGACCGACACGAGCCGCGCAAACGATAGACGAAATACCCGCATTACCAATGTCGTTTATATGGGAATGGGCGAGCCGCTTCTTAACTACAATAACGTGGTAAAATCTGTCAGGATACTTAACCACCCCACAGGCAAAAATATCGGCATCAGGCATCTTACCATCAGCACCTGCGGTATAGTGCCAGGTATCAAAAAGCTGGCTAATGAGGATATTCAACCCCGGTTGTCAGTGTCGCTAAATGCCCCCAACGATGCCCTGCGGACTCAGTTGATGCCGATAAACGTTAAGTACCCGATAGCCGAGCTGCTCAGGGCGGTGCGGTTTTACCAGGAAAGAACAGGCCAGCGAGTTACATTCGAATATGTCTTAATAAAAGGCCTGAACGATTCAACTGAACACGCCCGAAGGTTAGCAAAGCTGCTGAGCGGTTTTATGCGCAATGTCAACCTCATTGAGCACAATCCGCATCCTGGCTGTGGGTATGTCGGCAGCGGCAGTAAACGCATCAAACAGTTTGCGTCTATACTTGAGCAAGCTGGCATTGAAACGACGATACGCTTCAGGATGGGCCGAGGCATTAAAGCGGCCTGCGGCCAGCTCGGAGCAGATTGGCTGCGTTATTGATAAGGATGGGCAGAAAAAAAAGCAGCCACAGGCGGAGCGGCAGATAAAAGTAGAACTTGGCCAGGTGGGATAAATTGGTTATTGGTTCTTTTTCGTTTCTGCTTGCTGTTTGCATTGTTCAAGAGTCTTTTTTACCTGCCAGCGGACGAAGCGCGGTGCGCCACAGACAAGATAGATCCCGACTGCCAGCGTAATAAGCCAAATTAGGATTTCCTCGATTGTCACTATCTTTGCAGTGTGCAGAACTTTGTATCCTGATTGGGCAGCGCCAAGCTTGAACGAGAAGTATTTGGTAAGGGTGTACGTCATATTCCAGAGGACGATGTGGAGGCAGTACATTCCGGCGGCGATGCAAACCAGACGAAAGGCTACAGGCAGCCATTGTATCTGTGATTCCGGCTCAGGAAGTTCGTTTGCGCCGACAATCTTTTTGGCTAACTCTTCACGTTTGTAGAGGAACACGTATAGCACTACCGCCAAACACGAGGCGATAATAACAGTCCAAAACAAAGGTATTAATATTGATAACTTGGAAGGCTTTGCAATCGCCATCCATGTCATGGTAACCATGCCGGAAGTAAAACGTATAGCAAAGAAGATACCTATACCACACAGCATAATTTTCGCTAATGCGTGCATTCTATTCATTTTCGGCCCTTTCAGAATTGGTGATGGAAAGGTTGGCGAATTCTGCCTGTCGGCGCAGGCTGTGTCTTACCTGTAAGCGAATAAAACCTGGTGCGCCGCAGATAAGATAGAGGGCTAACATTGCTTTTAGGAAATCGTATATGTTTCTGAACCACTCTGAGTAAGATAATATGAGCATCCTGGGGTATCTTTTAGATATCACTATATCGTCGATGGCGGAGCCGATAAGAAGAAACATCTTTGGTATCTTTATTAGCGTAGGTATGGACGTCGGCAGCAGCATCAGGCCGGCGAAAACCAGTCCGACGCGAAGTGATTTTCCTAATAAGTCTATTTGCTTTCTGGGCTTTGGGATTTCTCCTGGCCCAGCTATCCTTTTAGAGAAAGTGGTGTTGTTGAAGATCATAAAATAGACGGCAAGTGCGGCTAAAACTGTAAAAGCGGAAAGAGAAAGAATCTCAGGCATAATAGCAGATTGTTCCCGTATGTACATAAACCTGCCGGGATAAGAATTGCATAACGTTAAGACGGCGTAGATGCCAAGAACGGTAAGCGTAGTTTTGGCAAGTATTTGCATTTTTGTCATTTTACTGCTTCTCCGAGCTGTTTTTTTATTTTATTAGCGGTTTGCTTAATGTCCAGAGAAATATTTTTTGTGAAAAACCGCATTTTCAGTGCTGATATTGGCGGTCATATGTCGAAGAAAGAAAAAAGAGTTGATTCTTTGTTGTCGATCAGCTATATTTCCACGATTGAAAAAGCTCTGTCGCACGGGGCCGAGTCGAGTTTTGAGTGTTTAGTGCTAAGTTTTGAGTTGTAACTAAAAACTCAAAACAAAAAACTTAAAACTCATTTTGGGGTCAGCAGTATCACGGCGTAGTTGACTCAAGCCTCCGACAGAGCCCAGCCGGGTCTACCACAGGTAGATCTCCGTGACAAATTAGTCGTGCGTAGTAGGTATTACATATAAAAAGAACGCAATACGCAGTACGATATACGCATCACGAGAGGATACCCGGTGGTGTAATGGTAACACAGGAGGTTTTGGACCTCCTATTCCAGGTTCGAGTCCTGGCCGGGTAGATTAAAAAAATGCAAAAATCAAAACCTGTCCTGAGCGAAGTCGAAGGATGTAAAAATCAAAATTGGCGGGAGAATAATGGCTGAAAGAGCTGCAATAATATTGGCAGCAGGGGTCAGCAGCAGGATGAATACACAACTGCCAAAGGTGCTGCATGAAGTATGTGGACGTCCTATGCTGGCATACGTGCTGGATGCCTGCCGGGAGGTTGGCATAACTAAGATATTTGTCGTAGTCGGGTTCGGCGCAGATCAGGTCGAGCGATATTTTGCTGAGGCAAAGAATATTACCTGGGTCCAGCAGCAGGAACGATCGGGAACCGCTCATGCGGTTATGCGCTGCAAGGAACATCTAAAGGATTTTAAAGGCGAGACCATGATCCTTTGCGGAGATGGGCCATTAGTCAGAGCTGAAACACTAACAACGCTTATCGGAAAGCATCAGATGGAACAGGCAGCGGCAACGCTGGCTACCGCCGTCCTGGAAGACCCAACCGGATACGGACGAATAATCCGTGACAGATACGGCAATATCCAAGGCATTGTGGAAGATACCGATTGCACAAGAGAGCAATTGGCTATAACCGAGATTAATCCGAGCTATTATTTATTCAATAACCGGATTCTCTTTGAGGCCGTCGAGCAGGTTAAGCCTGACAATGTTAAGAAAGAATATTACCTGACGGACGCCGTATCACATATCATCGCGACCGGCCATAAGGTGGTAGCAGTTACAGCGGTGCAGCCGGAAGAAGCTATGGGCGTCAACAGCAGAGCGCAACTAAGCGTGGCAAGCAAGATTATGCAAAAACGTATCCAGCAGGAATTGATGGACCACGGCGTGACCATAGTCGACCCTGATAATACCTGGATAGACGCAAGAGCAAAGATCGGACAGGATACGGTTATTGAGCCGTTCACCTATATTCACGGCGAGGTCAAAATTGGCAGGGCCTGCCGAATCGGGCCGTTCGCTTATCTAAGACCCGGCACGATTCTGGAAAGCGATGTCGTGCTGGGCGTCTTTACAGAAGTTAAGAATTCAAGCATGGCCGACGGAGTGCGAGTCCGGCATCACAGCTTTATCGGCGATGCTACTGTAGGAAAGAATGTTAATGTTGGAGCCGGCTCGATAACAGCGAATTATGACGGACACAATGTGAACCGGACACAAATCGGCGATAACTGCTACATCGGCTCTGGTGCGGTGCTTGTTGCACCGTTAGCGTTAAAAGACGGCACACATGTTAACGCCGGGGCGGTAGTGACTCAGAACAATGCAGAACAACTACAACAAAAGGAAAAATAAGGATGTTTCTTACTGATGATAGTATCAAGGTTTTTGCAGGAAGCAGCAATCGGGATTTAGCTGAAGCGGTATGCAGGTATTTGGAGATTCCGCTGGGTACTGCCGAGATCAGTGTCTTCCCGGATGGAGAGAAACACATTAGAGTGGAAGATGACGTTCGCGGCACGGATTGTTTCGTGGTGCAATCGACATGCAAACCCGTCGATGAGCATTTAGTGGAGCTTTTAATATATTTGGACTGCTTAAAAAGAGCCAGCGCGCGGCGCATCACCGCAGTTATTCCATATTTCGGCTACGCCCGTCAGGACAGAAAAGATGAAGGACGGGTGCCCATCACCGCGAAGTTAGTGGCTAATCTTATTACTACCGCCGGTGCCAACAGAGCTCTGGCAATAGATCTGCACGCTCACCAGCTACAGGGATTTTTCGACATTCCGGTCGATCATCTAACCGGTGAGTTTGTATTAAGTAAGTATTTCAAAGACAAAAATATCAGCAATCTAACAGTGGTTTCACCAGACGTAGGCAATATCAAGACCGCGTCGAAATTTACTTCGCATCTGGGCGGTGATTTGGCGATAGTGCACAAGAAACGAATGAGCGGAAGTGAAATCGTGGCCTACGAGATAATAGGCCAGGTAAAAGGCAGAAATGTCTTGATGTGCGATGATATCATAGCTACCGCAGGGACAATATGCGGTGCTATCAAGCTGGTTAAGGACCGCGGGGCTAAAAAGGTGTACGTCGGAGCCACGCACGGCGTGTTCGCATCGCAGGCGCTTGCACGGCTGAGAAAAGCACCCATTGATGAAGTCGTTGTCACCGACACTATACCACTTAACGAAGAAGCAAAAAAGCTCGGCCTCATAAAAGTTTTAAGCATAGCGGATATGTTAGGTGAAGCAATGCGGAGAATTCACAGAAACGAATCCGTTAGTGAAATGTTTGTGGAATTAGACAACAAGATGTAGGTTTTAATAATTGAAGTGAGATGATTATGGAAAAAACAGTGAAATTGAAGGCAGAAATTCGCCAGCAGACCGGGTCGAAAGCCTCGGCCAAGCTGCGTAAACAAGGCCGAATACCAGCTATTGTCTACGGTCATAAACAAGAACCAGCCGCTATCACTTTAGATGCGCATGACTTCGTGGAACATTTGCATCATGGGCATAGGCTGATAGATGTACGGATTGATAAAAAGCCTCAAAAGGTAATCGTCAAAGACCTGCAATATGACCATCTTGGCAAAGAGATTATTCACGCGGACCTGATGAGAGTTGATATAACCGAGCGAGTTACGGTATCGGTTCCTATTGAGCTTAAGGGTACTGCCAAAGGTACAGAAGAGGGTGGTATTATAATTGAGCATACGGACCATCTTGAAGTTGAATGTAAAGTAACTGACATTCCAGAATCCATTATAGTATCTGTAAAAAATATGAAAGTGGGCGATTCCTTGCACGCCAGCGATATACAGCTTCCAGACGGTGTAAAGCTGATAAGCGACCCTGCAATATTAATGATCTCCTGTAGTATAATCATAGCAGCCAAGACTACCGAGGAGCTTGAAGAGGAAACGCCTGTTACTCCGGAAGTTATCGGAGAAGCCGAGAAAGCAAAGAAGGAAGAAGAGCCCTCAAAAGAGTAGGGAAGGTACCACAGAGATGAAATCAAATTTTAAAATTGTTGAGTTGCTGCTTTTCGGCAACGATATCTCCTTAGACCCGGCCCAGGACGGGCTTAATTTTGATATTTCCATTTTGATTTTTGAATTTATTTGAGTGGATGATGGATGTTTCTGACAACCTTAAAATATTGGTTGGCCTGGGCAATCCAGGTGATGAGTATGCTGATACGCGGCACAACATCGGCTTTAAGGTTATTGATTCTCTGGCCGACAGACTGGGAGCGAAGATAAAAAGAAGAAAATTCAGGGCTCGTTTTGGTGAGGCAGAATTCGCAGATAAAAAGTTAATATTGTTAAAGCCGTGGAAATTTATGAACAGTAGCGGCCAGGCGGTTGCCACTGCTGTAGGCTTTTATAAACTTACATTAATAAATCTGCTGGTGATAACCGATGACATGGCTCTTGAACCGGGCAGGATTCGCATCAGAGCCAAGGGCTCAGCAGGCGGACATAATGGACTTAACAACATCATAGAAAAGCTCGGCTCAAATGAATTTGCCCGATGTCGAATCGGCATCGGCTATAGAGACAGGCAGATTGCTCACGATTACGTCCTCGATAAACCGACAGAGGCGGAAAAGTCGCTGATTGATGAGGCGATTGTCAAAGCGCAGGATGCTGTTCTTTGTTGGATTGAGTATGGCGTAGAACAGGCCATGAATGAGTTTAATAGTTCGTAACTGGTGAATGGTAATTGGTAACTGGTAATTGGTGAATGGTGAATGTTAATTGGGTTCACCATTTAACCATTATCCAATATATGGAGGTAATTAACTTTGAAAACTGTGGCTAAAAGATTGTATGAAGCGATGTTCCTTGTTGATTCAAATCTGGCAGCGTCGGATTGGGATGGCGTTCTTGCTACTATCAAGAACACACTTTCAAGGGCTCAGGCTGAGATTGTCTCGCTAAAAAAATGGGGCGAGAGGAGACTTGCATACGAGATCAATCACAAAAGCAAGGGCACATATATTCTTTGTTATTTCAGAGCCGACGGCTACAGGATACCGGACATTGAAAGAAACGTTCGGCTCTCAGAGCAAATTATGCGTGTTTTGATAGTAAATACTGAAAATCGGACAATTAAGGATATCGAAAAAGACCCTCCTGTAGTGCAGGCGGAAAAGCACAAGGACGAAGTAGAACAGAATACCGAAGAACAGCCGCAAACTACCGACGCTACTCTGTCCGCCGAAGCGGCTGCAGAGGCCGCAAGCCCGCTACGCAGCACGAGTAATGAAGAGAAGCAGGAGGAAACAGAGCAGGCTGATGAGACACAGAAGACGGAAAAGAAATGATAAAAATTCTGTTTTCTGAATTCTTTCACCCGCCTGCCCAAAGTGTTACGGCGGGCAGGTCTGTCTTCTGAAATTGTCAAGGAGCTTAATTATGGCTGGTTTTAATAAAATTTTAATGCTTGGAAATCTGACTCGCGATCCACAGCTTTCATATACGCCGAGCCAGACGGCTGTGGTTGACTTTGGCCTGGCGACGAATCGCCGATGGACGGGTCAGGACGGTACTAAACGTGAAGAGACCTGTTTTGTGGACTGCCGAGCCTTCGGGCGACAGGCTGAGAATATAAACAAGTACCTCACCAAAGGCAGACCTGTATTTATCGAAGGAAGACTAACCTTTGACAGCTGGACGGCTCAGGACGGTACCAAACGCAGCAAGCACAGGGTGACTGTTGAAAATTTTCAGTTCCTGCCGGGTACCGGAGAAACAGCGGCCAGCCAGACTGAGCAAGGTTCAGGCAGATATCATGATTCTCATGAAATCGGATCAGATTCCCCTAAGAGGGATAACGCCAGTAATATACCCGCGGACGATATACCGTTTTAAGGCTTAAGTGAGCTAAAGTTTGGAGTGCCTAAAGTGCCTAAAATTATGAATGCTACTCTGCAAATTATAAGTATAACTTTAGATCACTTTAGGCACTTTAGTTCACTTTAGACACTTTTTCGAGGTAAACAAATGCTAAGAAGAAACGATCACAGAAAAAACCCGGGCTTTCCCGGCACACGTGAGCAGACGCAATGTCGTTTTTGCCGTAATGGTGTGACCTACATCGACTATAAGGATATAGACACCCTACAAAAGCTCTTGACTAATCGCGGCAAAATATACTCGCGTAAACGCAGCGGTAATTGCGCAGGCTGCCAGAGGAAAGCCCAAAGGGCAATAAAAAGAGCCAGGTATATGGCGCTGCTGCCGTTTACCGCGTAGTTTTTGGTAATTGGTAAATTGTAATTGGTTAAATGGTATCTATTCAATTACCAGTTACTATTTAACCAGAAAGGATAACGGGATGAACCCCGTTAGAAAGTTCGTAAATCCATAGGTAGTGTAATATAAGGAGGCACGATGCGAAAACGAGCGATTTCCAACAAACCAGACATTTCTAACGGGATGAAGGTTTTGCTATGTGAGGACATTAAAAAGCTCGGCTGGTTTGGAGATATTGTGGAGGTCAATGAGGGATACGCAAGAAACTTTCTGCTGCCGCAGGGACTGGCAAAGATCGCCACTGCCAATAACATAAAAGCTCTCGCCAAAGAAAAAGCTGCGAGGGGGGAGCAGCGAATCAAAGAGCATAAATGGCTGGAAGAAGCAGTTAAAAAGGTAGAAGGTGCAGAGGCCGTCCTGGCAACCAAGGCCAACGAACAAGGGATTCTCTTTGGCTCTATCACCGCCGGTAATATAGCAGCTAATCTGCGGGCTCAAGGCTTTAAAGTAGCCGATGACGTCGTGGAGCTGCCACATCATATAAAGCAGGTCGGAACTCACTCGGTGACGCTCAAATTCGCCGAGGATTTGACCGCCACGGTTACAGTTACTATTGTGCCCGAAGGTGCGGAGATTGCCGCCGAGCAAAAAGAAGCACAACAAAAAACAAATACAGGCGAATAAATATTCAGCACCTGGTTTTGCCGCAGTTTCGGGAATAGGGTTATTCTGTGGAACTGAACGTTTTTGACATCAGCGTATTTCTGGCTTTTCTCGGTGTTGTCGTCGCCTTCAGCATGATCAAAAGCCGTAAGGAAAAGACCAGCGAGGATTACTTCCTGGCAAGTCGCAGCTTAAAGTGGTGGTTAATCGGCTTTTCCATCGTTGCGGCTAATATCTCGACCGAGCAGTTCGTCGGTATGGCCGGTGCCGGCGCAGGAAACATAGGCTTGGCCGTTTCGGGCTATCAGTTGCTCGGAGCCATCACCATTGTCTTCGTTGCAATCTTTTTCCTGCCCAAGTTCCTCAGAGCCGGTATCTATACTATGCCGGAATATCTTGAATATCGATATAACCCCGCGGCACGCAGTATTATGGCTTTCTATACGATGGTTATATATGTCCTTGTAACCATCACTGCGGTGCTATATTCCGGCGGACTTACCCTGCATAAAATTTTCGATATGGATTTAACAAAGGCGGTCTGGCTCATCGGCATCGCCGCTGCAATCTATACAACTTGGGGCGGACTCAAGGCCGTTGCATGGGCGGACCTTTTTCTCGGCTCAGCCCTGCTTGCGGGTGGACTTGTCACTATGGTGCTCGGCTTCAAAGCAATAGGAGGGATAGGGACGTTTCTCGAAGGCAGCGCCGACAAGCTTCACATGGTTCTTCCAGCCGACCATTCGGCACTACCCTGGACAGCCTTAGTGATCGGGCTTTGGATACCGAACTTTTACTACTGCGGCCTGAATCAGTTCATCGTGCAGCGAACGCTCGCCGCCAAGAGCCTCAAGCAGGGTCAGCTTGGTATTATCTTCGCCGCCGCTCTTTGGTTGATTGTTCCTTTTGCTATCGTCTTTCCGGGGATAATGGCCTCGCAGCTATATTCAGACCACTTAGTTAGGCCGGATGAAGCGTACCCGACACTTATCAGAAACCTTATACCGGCGGGGCTTCGAGGTTTTATGTTCGCGGCGATATGCGGAGCAGTGATGAGCTCATTAGCCTCGATGCTAAACTCGGCATGTACTATCTTTACGATGGATTTGTATAAACGCCACGTTAGAGGCGATGCATCACAGAGGTCGCTGATAACGATGGGCAGAGTAATGACGGTTATTTTTGTCATCATCGGATGTCTGATAGCACCTCAAATACGGCGGATACCTGAAGGAGTTTTCAGCTATATCCAGGAGTTTCAGGGCTTCATCTCGCCGGGTATTTTGGCAGCGTTTGTATTCGGGATGATTTTCAGGCGAGCTCCCGCCTCGGCGGCTGTTACTGCCCTGATACTTAATCCTATTGTTTACGGCATATTATTTATCTTCTTCGGAGACTTCCCATATTTCGTGAAGATGGGAATTACCGCTGGTCACATTGCATTTCTTAATAGAATGGCAATTACCTTCGTTTTACTGATCTGCATTATGGTAGTTATCACCATCCGCAGACCTTTGCCTGAGCCGAAGCAGATGCCTGTTAGAGAAGGAATTGATATGAGGCCGGCTCCTTCTGTTTTATGGCTCGGCGGCGCGGTAATAGCAGCGGTCATCGCCTTCTTTGTTATCTTCCGATGATACCAATCCCTGACAAGACACGCAATCGTCAAGATGCCTCCCGACAGGGATCCCTTACGGGATTACGGCACCGCAATCGTCTTTCGTTAAACGGTCCGGCCTTCGTAGCCTGCCTTCGCCGGAGCAGCTCCTGCCCGCCGTACACTCTGGGCAGGCGGGACGCGCAGGCAGGCCGCTACGGCGGAGAGGGCTTGCGCTACTCGTTATGTGAATCTGCTTGATTTCAATGTTCAGAAGCTTTAACATTC
>CAZQKO010000059.1:0-13053 GCA_964593945.1 uncultured Pirellulales bacterium
AGAACGACTTCCTCTCCCAGCTCACCACTTAACAAAACGAGCAGTTTGCTCCAATCCGGCTGGCAACTGATTGTCCTGCTGGCCTCCAGCTCTGTGGTGGCCTTTGCCAGCTTCTTCTGTAACTCCTGTATCGTAGAGCTGTATCCCTCAATTCGCTCGGCAGCGGACTTGAGCTCTCCTATAACAACGTCATTAGCACCACCCCAAAAGAATCGGCCTGACAGCACGAGCGCAGCAAGGCAAATAAAGTATGCCACGCAAACAAGCGTCCATAAGCGCAACCTCGCCTTGTGATGCTTTTTAGCTAACCTGTCAGCAGGAATCAGATTGACGTTACCCATACGTTATTCCTCATTAAACATGGCAAGGCCGACCGCAACCGTCATAGCTGGATGATTGAGCTTGGTAAGAATCTGCGATTCCGTCGGATTCGGGACCAGGTCACCGGGGGCCGCAGCGATTACCTCAATACCAAGTGCTTCCTGAATGTATTGCGATAGTCCGAAAATCCTGGCACCGCCGCCGATTAGCAACAATCGTTTTACTCCCTCACCGGGATACTGATGACTCGCATAATCAAATGGAGTCTTAAGCTCTTCCAGCATAATGTCGAAGTGCTTTGCCAGGATTTTACGAACCGCTTCCGTTGACTGCTGGTCATAATCACCTGCCTCACTGTTGGTGGCAAGGCCGATTGTGCTGATAGTTTGATCAGCGGATTGTTCGGTGATACCGAACATTCCGCTCAACTTGGTGGTTAGGTGCGCTATACTCTTATTTGTAAGATGCCTTTCATAAATCACTGTACCACCATAAACAAATAACAGCTTTGTCGAACTCCATCCCAAATCAAGAATGGCAGTCAGAGCGGGTGGCTGAGCAGCTAAAGACATACAAGCTCTCGCCGCTGCGGTGCTGCGTAAATCCAAAGCGCGGACGTTAAATCCGGCCCCCTCAAACAAGTCAAGCAATTCATTGGCCACATCATGAGGGCAGCCGACCGCGATGGCTTGTCCACCGCGGTGGGTTGATTTAGACCCATCCCGAGAAGATGGTTCCCAGCCCCCCAGGGGCCAGCAGACCATCTCGAAAGAATCAGGCGCTACACTGTGCATACGTGACAACTCCATACGTGCAATTTGAGCAACCATCTCTTCACGATCCGCCGTTTGCCCACTTGTGGCTGGTGGAATCTCAAAAACACCGTGCAACAGCCGTTTTTCCGGAGCAGCCAGCACAACGTCGTTACCACAAAAACCCTGCCGCCGCAGCACAGCCCGTATATTGATTATCTCCTGGATATCTAATCCTTCGACCTCGCTCAGAGCCTGCCCTGAGCTTGTCGAAGGGACAGGTCTGTTGGAGGTCCTCGTACTATCGGACGCAGATAGGCCCGCCTGCCCAGAGAGTACGGCGGGCAGGCCGTTGGATTCAGGGTCTCTAACGGGATTTACCTGTTGACCGGCCTCTGTGAGGCCGGCTTTCATTCGCAGCAGCATCGAAAGCGCTACTATCCGACTCGTACTACTTGCGGTCCAGTGAGAAGCCCCCCTGCCCATTAGGGACAAGAAGGAGCCAGATTTTACCAGTTGAGCCGCCTTTATGGTTCGGCTGCCAACATCAAGACCTATCGCCGTTTGAGATTTGCCGAGGCCTTTCATCACCCACCTCCTTGTGTCATCGAAGTCAGATCGAACAACGGAATAAACATGCTTATTGCGATAAGCCCAACCAATACGCCCATAATAACCAAAATCAACGGCTCGATAATGCTGGTCAACGACCGGATGATAACCTCATTTTCGTCGTCCAAAAAACCGGCAATATTCAGCAGCAAGCTATCTATTTGCCCACTCTGTTCGCCGCTGCGAATAGCCTCATGCACACAAGGGCTGATCAGATTCGCATCGGCAAAAGCAAGGCTAAGCTGCTCACCATTTGTCACATTCTTTTCAGCCTTCGCTATCAGGTCTGCATAATGCGCATTTCCAGCCGCTCGTCTTACCAGCCTTAAGGCCTTCAGGACCGGGACATGGCCTTCCATAAGCACGCCAAGCAGACATATAATCCTGGCGGTAGCCAAACTTTTAGTGATATTACCGACACAAGGCAGCTTCAACATAACAGTGTCATACAAACGCCTTCCATTTGGACTGCGCAGATAAGTGACCGAAGCGAAGACTGCACCAGCCATTAAAAGTAGCACCGCCCACCAGAACTTCCGGAAAATGCTGCTTACGCTGACGAGAGTTTGCGTGCTGGCGGGAAGCGCCACATCGAGAGTGTCGAACAGTGTCGCAAAACGCGGCACAACGAAAATCAGCAACAGTGAAAAAATCGCTACGGAGAGAAACACAAGTATAATGGGATAAATAAGCGCTCCGACAATTGAGTTTCGCACCCGCAACTGCTTCTGCTTGAGAGTGGCCAGACGGTCGAGCATCTCAACCAGATGCCCGCTCGACTCACCGGTGGCTACCAGACTACAACAAATTGCATCAAAGTAATTGCTATGCGCCTCCATCGCTTCCGATAATGAAGCCCCCTCTTCAACTCTGGCGTAAGTATCGGAAATAGTATCCCGCCATGCTCCTGGCTTTGTCTGTCGTTCAAGAGCACCAAGGGCCTCTGCGAGCTGTGTGCCTGAATGGACAAGAACGCTAAGCTGGCGGGTAAACATAGCCAGATTCTTAAGCTTTTGGCCACCTCCGCGTTTCAGTCTGCGTTTAATTTTGGCCTTTACAAATTTGCCTGACTTCGTTGAAAGTCGAGTTGATGACTCCGTTATTTGTGCAACATAGAGACCCTTGTGACGGAGTGTTTCCGTGGCAGCTATAGTATCGGCGCATTCTATAGTGCCGTCTACGGTCTTACCCGTGCTGTCATACGCTTTATAAGCCAGCTTCATGTCACTTTCCTCAGCTCGTCCCTGCACTAAAAATATAAAAGTGCCTACCGTAGCTGTCTTCTATCTTCTGTCCTCTATCTTCTGTCATCTGTCTTCTGTCCTCTGTCTTCTGTCGTCTGTCCTCTGTCTTCTGTCGTCTGTCTTCTGTCCTATGTCCTCTGTTTTCTGTCGTCTGTCCTCTGTCTTCTGTCGTCTGTCATCCGTCTTCTGTCGTCTGTGATCCGTTGTATCCTGACTGTGTGTGACAGACAGGGCCTCTTCCAGGCTTGTCTTGCCATCAAGAGCTAAGAGCACTCCTTCTTCGCGAAGTGTCAGGAAGCCGTTTTTTCGAAGCTCTTCCTGAAGCTCGTGTGTTGGTGCGGCTTTGTGGATAAGCCGCTGTAAGGCTGATGTTACTTCCATAACCACGTAAATACCGGCCCGTCCGCGATATCCCGAATTATGACAATCCTGACACCCGGCTCCTTTGCGAAAAACCGTGTTGGGTTTATCCAACAAGCCTGCGTCACTCAACACGTTTTGCGCAGGATAGTACTTCGCAACGCAATTCGGACATACAGTTCGTGCCAGCCGCTGTGCTACAACACCATTTAAGGCGCTCGACAACAGATACGGCTCAATGCCCATATCCAGCAATCGAGCTACGGTGCCCGGCGCATCATTCGTATGCAAAGTTGCCAGCACGAGGTGCCCGGTTAATGCTGCCTGCACGGCTACACGGGCGGTTTCCTCATCACGTATTTCGCCTACCATTATTACGTCCGGGTCCTGTCTGAGTATGCTTCTCAAAGCTCGTGCAAAGGTCATGCCTACGGCCTCGTGAACCTGGATCTGGTTAATCATATCCAGTTGGTACTCGACGGGGTCTTCGACTGTTACAATGTTCAGCTCAGGACTTCTTATCAGGTCAAGAGCGGAATACAGAGTTGTTGTCTTGCCGCTGCCTGTAGGACCTGTCACAAGCACCAGACCGTGCGGCTGCCCTAATATCCTTTTGAATATAGCCAACGGCTCTTCCCGAAAACCAAGGTCCTCCATGCGGGTTCTAAGATTTGCCTTATCAAGAATACGGATCACCACTTTTTCGCCAAGCAGTGTAGGGATGCTGGAGACGCGCAAGTCTATGTCACGACCTTCTGCGACAATGCGTACGCGTCCTTCCTGTGGAAGGCGCTTTTCGGCTATATCCATGTCACCGATGACCTTGACACGTGAAATAATCGAGGCGTGCAGACCCGTTGGAGGCTTCATAAGGTCTCTCAACACTCCATCTATCCGATAGCGAATACGAGTTCGGTTTCTGTCCGGCTCTATATGGATATCGCTGGCTCCATCCTTAATCGCCGTCAGAAGAGCCATATTCACGAGGCTGGTAATCGGACTTCCCTCGACCATATTATTAAGGTCTGTTGAGGGCCCTTCATCTATCGACTCCCTTTCCACAACTTCGATGTCTGTCTCGGCCAAAGAGGCAAGGAAGGAATCGATGTCGGTGCCGCCGGAAGAGCATTTCTTCATAAACTCAAGTATGCTTGAGCGCAGAGCCAGCACCGGACGAATCTTACAGCCTGTCAACTGATGCAGTCTATCTATCTTGGGTAATGACTGCGGCTCTGCCATAGCGACGGTTAAAGTGTCGTGCACCTTGAACATAGGCAGCACTTTTAGCCGTTCGGCCTCCTCTTCACCAATAAGGGTGAGCAAAGAAAAATCAAAAAGGCCGTGACGCAGGTCGCAGTAAGGCATATCAAGCTGGCGAGCCAGAACGCGAAGCATAGCAGAGGTGCTGATGTATCCTTGTTCCACGAGTATCTCGCCGAGCATCTTATCGGCGGTTTTTTGCTCAGTTAAAGCGCGATTTAGCTGGCCTTCCGATAAGACGCCTTCTGCGACGAGTGCTTCGCCCAGACATATGCGCTCGACCCCGCTCTGTTTTTCCAAGATGCTCTCCTTGTTCGGATAAGGTTAGTTTAGTTGTGATCCCGCCTGCCCAGAGTTTTATACGGCGGGCAGGTTTCTCTCCCCGATGTACCGGGGGTCGGCTTGTAACAACAGGGCTGGGTCACAGAAAGCTCCTGACGGCTGAGTTGGCATCCTCGAAGTGCTCGAATTGTGACCACAGGCCTGTCAGCTCGATCACCTGTCTGACGGTTTCATTAATGCAGCAAAGCTTCAGCACCGAACCAGCCTCAGCAAGTTGTTGCGTTGCATCCACGAGTGACTCAAGTCCCTTGCTTTCAACATAGGACACCTCAGATGCGTCGAGCACAATCCGTCCCAAGTTGTTCTTTATCGAATCGAACAGTGCTGCTTTTAATTCATCGGCATCTGTATTGGTGAGGGGTCCTTCCGGCTTGACAACAGCTACTCCTCCGCATTGTTCTGTTCGGACCTTCACACTAAGTGACCTCCTCCGTTATCGGCAGTACCAACGTAAATGTGCTGCCTTTGTTAAGCTCGGAATCAACAGTGACG
The DNA here is from genome assembly GCA_964593945.1 of uncultured Pirellulales bacterium. Classification (GTDB taxonomy): domain Bacteria; phylum Planctomycetota; class Phycisphaerae; order Sedimentisphaerales; family Anaerobacaceae; genus CAZRMQ01. Next base: position 5,384 of record CAZQKO010000059.1, read on the forward strand.
TCGCCGCCATGCAGCCTGATTACCTGGCGGGCGATTGCCAGTCCGAGTCCTGAGCCCGGAACTTTTGTAATACGCTCATCATCCGCCCGGTAAAACTTATCGAAAATCTTCTCGGCGTCTTCTGGGGTGATACCTATGCCTGTATCTGTAACGGCTATGTTGACTTGCTCTTTATCAACGGTCGCCTTAAGAGTTATACAACCATTTTCTGGTGTGTATTTGAGCGCATTGCTCAGCAGGTTGTGCAATGCAAGCAAAATTTTATCGCGATCCGCATGCAACATCGGAAACTTCGGCGGCAGCTCAAACTTAAGTTTTATTTTTTTCTCTTTGGCGCGGGGTTCATAGTCCGCTTTAAGCTGCTCCAGCAGCTTATTAAAATGCACATCATCCCGCTCTAATGTGCACGAGCCGGCTTCCACCTCCGCCATCGACAGGATATCAGAGACGGTGCGTGCCAATCGCTGAGATTCTTCGTTCACCACGTTAAGAGATTTCACAGTGTTAGGTGTGTTGTGCTCGCTGTCCTCGAGAGCACTTTCGGCGTAAAGCCGGATGTTCGTCAGAGGCGTGCGTAGCTCATGGGCGGCCCTGGCGAGGAAGGTATTCCGGGCCATCTCCGCCACTCTTTGCTGGGTGATGTCTTCAATAATGACAACGGCAACACCTACGTCCTCCCGGCGTACAGGACGGACGATATAACGCAGCACGCTCGAGGTCGTCTCTCCATTATGCTCCACTTCCACGATCGTCCGTTTGTAGGTCGGACCCTCGGAAGCATCACGTATCGCGTCAATTACCTTTTGATCTTTAACGAATTCTGATACTTGTCCTCCAACAAGTTTGCCGACGTTCGTTTGGAGCAGTGAGGCCGCTGCACCGTTGGTATAGCCAACGTGCATATTCTCGCCGACTACAATCAAACCATGTGGTAAGGCATCGCACGCTGCTGAAAGCTCATCGTTCACTTCGGCCTTTTCGTTAATTGATTCCTTGACTTGCTCTATCGCCGCGCGCATTTGCTGTCCCTGGTTTTGCCCGAGCAGCCTGTTCCATGCGACAGCTTCAAGTCCGAGCCGCGGGTCGAGCTCAAGTGTAGATGTATCGGGTTTGCCGTCCTTAATCTCCAGCAGAGCTTCCTGAATAGCACCGATGGCCTTTAGCTTGAACCGTACATGATGATGAACCAGCAACATAACAGCGAGAGCCAAACACGCTATAGCCATTTGAGCGGTCTGCGGCTCAATGCCGGTTGCTAACTGGTCGTTGATGCCGGCGGCGATTTCCAAACACGCTTCGCCTTTACCGGGGACATTCAGAGGAAAGCTGAACATTACGGTTTGGCCGCTAAACTTCTCGGTATAGTCCGACTCCATCGAGTCATTATTCTCCCAGGATTGCGGTAATTTGATAACGTCGATATCTTTCGGATCGGCATCAGCTAATACTCCACCATCGGGCAAAACAATCCGACAGTGCCTAAGGTGATGCTCGATACCGGCTTCAGCCACTGCTCGGCGGAGCATTGATACTTCGTTGGCAGCAAGCAATGCCTCTGTCGCTCTTGCCAGCACACCTCCAACCGCTCTGACATTCGCAACGCTGGCTTTTTCTTTTAGGTCCTTTTGAAAAACAATATTACGCCACAGGGATATCACAATGTTGGTAATAAAGACGCTCACAACTACAAAGATAAGCAAATTGAATATGGAGCCGCCCCCCAAAAGCTCTTTGCGCAAAGCAAATAACCTATCAATGATCGATTTCTCGTTCTTCATTAAACGCTCCTAATCAGGAAATCGGGCAAACAGGCAACCCTATAAACCAATCACCTGGCAGTCTGATTACCTGACACCTTGATCTCTTGTTAGTACAGGATTAGGGTTTATGTAATGTTTTTTCGGCTTTTTTGAGCCTGACTTTAGCAAAACGAAAGTTTTCAAGCTCTAATCCCCGCCTTGATTGTAATCCACCACCGAACAGATTATCAGGCTATCCAGCCGTTGACAGGTACTGGAGTATCAGATTAATCCTATTATGCTCCTTAATTATTTCCGGTTTCCTGATTTAATGATAACCTGGCCTCCGTTGCGTTATAGGACGTCTGGATATTATGCAAATTAAGCGATGCCCATTATAAAGTATGGAACCTCATAAACTTCACTTGCAAAATCCGTCCGAGCACATATCCGCAACATGAAAGGAAAAACGGCACACCATCCGCGTTTTTCAACCAAATGAGCAGGGGTTTTGAAACAAAAATCCGAATTTTGAATTTTTTTTAATTCTTTTCTCTGCAATTACTTAGCGAAAAACACATCCTGCAACAATCCATTTTTTTCGCACCAAATGAGCATTTCCATCCATTTATGGGAGGGCTGCGAAGGCGGAGGACAGATAAGACGGAAGGGAAATCCCTGTGGTGAGCTTGTCGAATCCAATCGAAGTTCGCTTTCACATCCCGACTTGGCTGGAGAGGCCTTTAGTTGCTATCGCGCTTGCTTATCGGCGGATTCGGTTTGGCTATCCCTTTCGCCGGATACCGCTGACGCAGGGCAAATTCGCCATCGTTGATCCCGAAGATTACGAGCGGCTGCGAAAGTACAAATGGCACGTCAATAAAAGCGTCCATACTTATTACGCCGTGCATTCGCTGACGAACGGCAAAAATGCTCCTCGCAAAAATTTGCAGATGCACCGTTTAATTATTGATGTCCCGCCCGGCTGTTTTTGCGACCACATAAACCACAACGGCCTGGATAATCGCAAGGCAAATCTTCGCGTTGCACAACACAAACAGAATATTTGGCACAGACGAAAATTCATCCGCCGTACATCTGGCGGATTTCAAAGGCCCAGCCGATCCCGTTATAAAGGCGTGGACTTGGCGGATGACAAGAAGCGCTGGAGAGTTCGGATACGCGTAAATGGCAAACGGATTTATCTCGGCTCGTTTGAAAATGAAATAGATGCAGCGAAGGCTTACGATATTGCTGCTAAAAAATACTATCGTGATTTCGCTGCTCTTAATTTTCCGGAGATAAGTCGATAGTATTAGGTGAATATTATTTAGACGACCGAATAAAAGCTAACGACCAACAACTAATGACAAATGACTAATTAGACGTCGTAAAAGCCTAAGACGAAGCCTGCCTTCGCCGAAGCGGCTACGCGCAGGCAGGCCGCGAAAAAATATCATGGAGAGTATGCAAGCTTGAACTTCCCCAAAAATATATAACATGGGGCTGTTTCCTCCGCGGATTAGTGTTTGTACCTTTATCACGGTCTAAACTATTTCAAATGTGCTGCTTACAACAAAAGGCAATCCAAAAATGTATCATAGCGAGAAATAAAAAACGATCTTCTCTTGACCATATGTCAACACAACAATATAGTTGTGTGTATGATACCTGATTTCGTAGATATTGGAGGACCTTGGAATGTTTTACCTCCAGGAGTACATGTCGTAACACTTGAAGAGATCGAAAAACGCTTTGCTATATCTGACTATAGAAAATATCTCTTCTCTGGATTTAGAAAAGGCGTCTTAGCTCTGCGTAGAGCTGGATGCCGAAAAATCTTTCTTGACGGCAGTTTTGTTACGGGAAAGCCCATACCAGGTGATTTTGATGTTTGTTGGGATCCTATGGGAGTAGACATTACAAAATTAGATCCTGTTTTTCTTGACTTTTCTGATGGACGCAAAAAACAGAAAGAGTTCTTCCATGGAGAATTCTTTCCAGCCAGTTGTCTTGCAAATGGCAAGCACTTCTTTTTTGATTTTTTCCAAATCGATAGATATACAGGAAACGCTAAAGGTATTATTTGTGTAAGTTTTTCTAAAAATTGAAGGAAGAGGACATTATTATGATAACAAATGAGAGGCAGTATCGAATCACAAGCAACCAAATAGAAAAACTCAAGAAAACAATTGACACTTTTGACTTCAAAGCAGCTACTGGGCGAGCAAAGTCAAAAATTCTGGCGAAAGCAGAACTTGAGGCACTACGTAGTGAGTACGAAAATCTTTCTGCGCAACTTTACGAATATGAAACATTAAAATCTGGGACTATTGAGATACTAAGAGCATCAAGCTTGAAAGAGTTGCCATATATTCTTATCAGAGCACGTATTGCTGAAGGGCTCTCACAACGTCAACTTGCAGATGCTATTGGTTTGAAGGAACAACAGATTCAAAGATATGAAGCGGAAGAATACGCTTCTGCGAATTTGCCCCGACTTACTGAAGTAGCAAAGGCGCTAGGTCTAAACATAAGTGAAATCGCTGAGTTGAAAGCAAAATCTCAGAGACCTTTTGACATTGATAAAAATGATTTAGCATGGGACCAGTTCCCGATTAAGGAGATGTTCCGTCGCAAGTGGTTTGAGGATTTTTCCGGTTCTTTAGACGATGCTCTGGACAATGCTGAGGAGCTTGTCAAGAAATTCGTGAAGAGTTCTCTTGATAGGCCGGTTCAAGCGCTTGCACGTCAGCGTGTGCGTGCGGGGGGTAATGTGAATCGGTATGCTCTTCTTGCATGGCAATGTCGAATTATAGCTCTCGCCAATAAACAGAGGTTAAAAAACAAATATAAACAGAATACGATTAGCAAAGATTGGTTAACCAAGGTTGCGCAATTAAGCTGTTCAGATAATTGGGAGAAAAAAACCATTGAGTACTTGCAAAATTTCGGGATCCGGCTGGTTATTGAATCTCATCTCCCTAACACTTATCTGGATGGGGCTGCATTTTTACTTTCTGACGGTTCACCAGTAATTGGGATGACGTTGCGTTACGACAGGCTCGATAACTTCTGGTTTGTTCTTTTACACGAGCTTATCCATGTAATGAAACATCTACATAAGGGCAATATAGAAAGCATATTTGACGACCTCGATGTGGAAGCCGAGGATATTGAACAGGAAGCAGATAAACATGCGGGTGAAGTTTTAATCCCTGAGGACAAATGGAATACGGCCTTGGCCCGTTATCTAAGAAGTGAAGATTCTATCAAAGATTTCGCACAAGAACTACGCATTCATCCGGCAATAATTGCAGGAAAAATAAGAAAAGAAGCTAATAATTATATAATTCTTAGAGATATGGTCGGACAGGGCGAAGTAAGAAAACTGTTTCCGAATGCATACTTTTCATAATAAAGGAGAATACAATGAACTTTGACCATCGTCAATATGTACCATGCCTGCGATGGAAACAGGGGGAGTACCAAGCCGTGTGGCGATTACCGGAAACAATAAAGCATATGTTTACGCCATTAATAGAAATTCCAGAACTTGGATGGGATTTTGAAGAAAAAAAAGAAAAAAAGACAGTCAACCACCTCTTGACTGATTTTGCTCTAAAAAAAATCTATAAAAAATGGGGGAGTTCTCCTTGCTTTGTTGATTTAAATCTCATTCCACCTGATGAGCGGATGAAAAACGGCGTTCACCCTGTACGTTTTATTTTTGATAAACTTCGATGGTTGGGGTGCCAGGCTATACCTGTAACAGGACTACTCAGGGATGGTGAATATCTGCGAGAAATTAAAGCGGCTTGGGCAAAAGATAAAAATGGTGTTTGTCTAAGAATAACAATTGAACAGTCCGCAAAGAGTACCTTCAAAACAGAATTAGATTCGTTATTATTAACTTTGGAAATTCAATCTATTAATTGTGATTTTATTTTGGATTTAGGTTCGCCGAATAATTTTCTTCCACTCGATGGATTCTCAAAAAGTATTAAAACAATCTTGGAAAGATTACCCTATTTAAACGACTGGCGAACTCTTACGCTTTTAGGTACATCTTTCCCCGAGACGATGAGTAGTATTAAGAAGGGAGAAGAGATTGTTCCTCGCTATGAATGGAAATTATACAAGATGTTAGTCGCCAATTTAAGAAAATCAGGGATACGACTCCCCACCTTTGGTGATTATGCTATATCTCACCCAAAGGTTCTTGAATTAGATATGAGAATAACCAAGCCTTCTGCGACAATCAGATATACTATTGATGATGGTTGGTATATTGTAAAAGGAGAGAATGTTAGAGATGAAAAATTTGGAAAATTCAAACAATATCGTGGTCTTAGCAAGAAGATTGTAAATTCTCGATACTATTGTGGTTCAAATTTTTCATGGGGAGACAGGTACATTTTTAAGTGTGCTGATGGTAGTGGAAGTACCGGACATCTTCCTATGTGGCGGCAGGTCGGTACAAACCATCATATCGAGAAGGTAACTCAGGATATCGCCAGTTTTTACGCCTCTTCAAGTAGTCTCTAACAATTTTTCGTAGTTCATCAACAGTGAGAAGGTATACCAGTTGTTCATACAAAATATTGCGTGGCTGGCGAAGAATTTTTGGTAGTAGTTTTTTTTGAGATAAAATTTCTGCTGCTTCATCACGCCATAATAATTGCGCTATAGATATTGGATCGATGCTTGTATTCGCTCGAGTCTTACGAATTATATCAAAATTGATAGCACCTCTTGGGCCTCTTACAGATACTATCACCCCCCACCATTCAGGTATATAGTTTTGGATCGAGTTGATATAACGGTCACCTACAATTATGGAAACTTTATCAAAAACCGCATTATATGATTTAACTTGCTCCTCAAGCCTGCGTAGCGAATCATTGTTGCTCTTAATCTCATAGCCAACGAACTGTCCATTGACTACGGCAATATCTGCTCGACATTTCCCATGATTCAAGCCAAGCTCATCAATCACGAGCGTATCTTTTTGAGCATGTTGCCGTCGCAGTCTTTTCTTATGGAAGTTTCGTCTAATCTCTACATCATTCATAACTCACCTCTTCGTTAATAAGACGAAGTTTTTGAGCATTCATAGACAATTTCGAAGTCTTTTTAATTTTACACGATAACTCTGTGTTTTTCACTTGATATCTTTACTCTTCTCTGAACCCACGGCATTCAATGTGGCTAATTTACAGAACCATACTAATAGTATTACTCGGCAAACTCTGTTCTGTAGCATTAATTGTCTTGACGTGATATTCGAGCGACATACCAGTTCCCAGCCGTGTATTAGCTTTAGCATACGAATTACTTATTAGGCCTGAATAGAGCCAAGCATATTGTTACCAGTAAATTTTTAGGTGATTTTCCTTTCACTATGATATTTTATAGAAATTCTTAGGATTTCTTGCAAGCGAATAGGTTAGAAAAATTGGTGTGGTAAGCTTTTTGTGCGATTCATAGCTTACAGACTACAAATAAAAACCCCGCAATAAATTGTGAAAGAAAAAACCCCGCATGAAACGTGATGGTTGGTAAAATTGTAATTGGTTAAATGGTTAATTTGACTGCAAATTACTAATCACCAGTTACCACTCACTAATTAACCAACACCGCAGGAGTAAGTTCATGCAGATTTGTGGTCTAAGAATCCTTCGAGCTTGCGGGCACGAATCGGGTGCTGCAATTTTCTTATAGCTTTGGCCTCGACCTGGCGGACACGCTCACGAGTGACCTTGAAGATTCGGCCTACTTCTTCGAGAGTATAGGTATAGCCGTCGCCGATGCCGTAGCGCAATTTGATAATTTCGCGCTCGCGATATGAAAGCGTCTTCAACACTAAATCGACTCTCTCCTTGAGCATTTCCTGCGTAGCTGAGGCGACGGGCGAATCGACCTCATCAT
>CAZQKO010000060.1:0-12989 GCA_964593945.1 uncultured Pirellulales bacterium
CTCGAACTTTTCGCTCGGCCTCATAACGACCCGGTTATTCGGATAAGCTCTTAGTCTTTGGCTCACTCTTGAGCCTTTTGCAAGCTTCTAACCTGCATTTCTCACAAACTACAGAGATCGCAGGTTACGTATTTCGTTTATCGGTTGCGTTGCTCGTTTCGTAATACGTTTAACGGTTGCGTATTAAAAACGTTTTACGTTCAACGCAACCGTAACGAGCTTCGCAACCGCAACCGTTTAACACAAACTCCCTGCCCATCATACTGTCACAGATAACAACAGTCGCAAACAAGCGTAAGTTTTTATATATCAAGAAGCTCTGCAATTTCGGTGTTCTCCGCGGTGAGAAATGCGGGCTAATGGTTTGACTTCGCTCACTATCCTGAGCTTATTGAATGATTGTCCATTGACGAAATGTACTTTATTGCAGTGAGGGCAAATCCTGTCCCTCGTTTATGCTCTCTACAGGACGCCTTCTTACGACGGAGACAGGTCTAAACCATAGCCAGTCCTGAGCGATGTAAAAGAAGTCTTCAATTGATATTACATTATCATTATTAAAATCGTACTTTACATCGTAAAGTTCGGTGTCGGAAAAACTGCGATAGTGCTCGGCAAACTCAGAAAAATCATCAAAATTGACAATTTTATCACAATTAAGGTCTGTTCTTCTAAGCGTAGGCCCGCATAGTGGGAGCCAGTTAATATATTCCTCGATGTTAGTGTAGCCATCACCATTGCGATCGCCGTTGGCATCGCTCGGGTCGTTAGGATCAAGAAAATTAGCCAGTTCCCAGTCATCGGGCATACCATCGTGGTCGCTATCTGCCGGTGGCGTGCCGGACTCTAATTCAGGCCAGCCGCCGACTTCATCCTCATCGTTGATAATACTGCCCGTTCCGTTTATCACATCATTTATAATACGAATGTCCACCGCATCACGTTGAGGAAATGTCGTACCGGCATCAGCCAGAACCCGCTCATAAGCAGTTAACGCATCATCCGTGTCCACCGGTGCAACCGGAATAGGACTCGATTGCTTGTATGTATTTATCTCGTCCTGGGTAAAATCATCAAATCTAACTAAGCTCCATGGATCTTGCGGACTCATTCCATTCATCCAGTTATCGCTGAAATACGCTCTGCTGTAAGTGCATTCTTCCTGGAAAGCATAGTCATTTGTGGAGTTGCTACCTTGTCTGTAATAGTTGCCAACAAAATTCATTTTAGCAATACTGACCGAATCGGCATTATATCCTGCATGGGGGCCGCCCCAGTTGTATACACAATTGTTGCGGAAATCAAAAATCAAGCCATCGGGATCGATAATATAGTGATTGTAATTACCCGGGCGGGGACTTCGGCCTCTGTGATGGGCGTAAAGATTATGATGAAGGCTAAAACCATTGCCCCAGCCTCCACGGATTAAGGAACCATAACCGTGGCAGCCCTTGGAATGAACCGAACAGTTCAAACTTTCAGTAATCATGCACCATTGGACTGTAACATTACCCAGCTCATCGGGTTCGGCGGCGACGGAAAGCGTTTCATCTACCGACCAGCTCGCTGAGCAATGGTCAATAATGATGTTACGACCCTTTGAAATCCACACGCTATCTAAATCTTGTCCCTCGTTGTCACCAGGACGGAACCGCAGATAACGGATAATCACATGGTCGGCTGAAACTTGAAACTGATAATTCTTAAGACATATTCCACCACCGGGAGCGGTCTGGCCTGCAATAGTAATGTAGGAATTCTTAATCCTCAGCCGGGACCGCAGCTCAATAGTGCCTGACACACGAAAGACTACAATCCTGGGGCCGCTGGCTTCAACCGCAGCCCGCAGGCTGCCTGGACCGCTATCATTGAGATTGGTAACTTCGATGACCCTGCCACCGCGACCACCAAGACTTGCAGCACCGAAACCTTCAGCACTGGGAAAGGCCGGCTGTGCCCAACTGTTTTGGGAAGCCAGGAATCCGGCCAACAGGATCATGCAACAACAGATGTATTTCGTCATAAAAGATAACAGGGTAATATACGTGATAATTCTATCTGGCTGTATCCAGTCCCTTTCCACCGATCAGCCGCAAGACTATATAATTGGCTGGTAACTCGGTTATTTGTCCATTTTCCATCTGTTCCCATACATCATGATCGAATACTCTTGCGTCGTTGCATAATGTAACATGACCGTCTTTGAACAGGGCATTGACTGCGTAACTGTTCTGTCTCCTGTGACTGATTTGTTCTTTGTGCCGGATTAAGTCGGCCATGTAGGGAACATAGGGATCAAGACTGTCGATAACTTTAGCTGTATCTTCGGGCAAGCCGTTAGCACCTTCTATAGGAGCTCTCGGGTCTATGGGAAGGTAGGTATATCCCATACGCACCCATTGGTTGTGTCCTTGTCCGTCTGAAGAATTGAAATACTGGGGGAGCGTGCCCCAGGGCCTTGGATTATTGTAAGAGGCAAACTTGTAAAGCGGCTCTATATTCGATGGGCAGTAAAACACCTTCGGGTCTGCTATGTACTTGTTTTCATATAAAACGGCCAGTTTCATGGGAAGCGGCTTGCCGGCGGAATCAACAAAGGCACTCTCGCTGCGATACACGGCATAAGAGTGAATTAACAAATAGGGATTAGTATTTGCGATGTTGGAGTTATACGGCGGCATGCGACCATCATAGTCCGATGTGTAAGCTGTCATCCCCACGCCAATCTGTTTTACCTGGCTGGAACAGACAGATCGCTTGGCCATTTCTCTGACCCTGCTCAGCGCGGGCATAAGAATTGCCATCAAAAGAGCGATAATCGAGATTACCACCAGTAACTCAATCAATGTAAAACCCGTTAGAAGCAAGTCCCAATTTCTGGTGAGCTTACTTTTATTTCGGATTTCTAACGGGGTAAACCCCACTTTTTTGGTCTTCATAAACCGCATCCTTTGCACTATACTATTACCTTACATACCGTTTTATTGTCATAAAAGCAGACGGATTTTCGATTGCCGAATTTCGATTTTCGATTGAGAACCGAAAATTGGAAACTCGTACTGCGCCCCTAAGGGGCTTCGCAGAGTAGTATCGTTAATTCCCGGATGCTTCAATACTTCAATAAAACGTGCTCTTACTGTATTTACTATTCTTCTACTGATGTATATAGCCGGATATCATCAATTATTATAGTACCTCTGCCGCCTAATGTTTCAGTCTTTTCAAAGCCAATACCAAGCTCGGTAACATTGCTAAGATCGATGCCAAAAGCCGCAAGGTCAGTAGTCCACTCCTGCCAGGTTGCCTGCTGCACGTCAGTTAATTGACCACCATATACCACCTTGACGCCATTAAGCTTTACGTACATTTGTTCCGAAGGAGAATTGAACGGACCGCCATAGAACCACAGCGATAATACCTTAAAATTATCTGTAGTCCAGTCCCTGCCAATCGCCAGGTCATCAATGTTTACTGTAACCTCTGAGTAAGTTGCAATGCCGTTGTCGTACGCTAATGGTACCGACTGCTTGCCGCTATGAACGGTCTCAGTCTCAAGAGAATTGCCTATAATATAGCCAATGACAGCTCCGTTAACCGATTGATCTTGATAGCCATCGGTCCATGTATAGTAAACCAGATTGCTGTTCGGCTCAGTATCCGGAATTTCATTGTAGGACTCGAAATCGTCCACAACAACATAATCGACTACTGTAAACTCAAAAACAAGACCTTTCCATGGACTATTCGGGTCTAAATCGTTGACTTCATCAACCCGCCAGTAATACGTTTGGCCCAAATTAAGAATTCCCGGATTATATGTCATTTCTTGCTGTGCTTGGCTGGCCAGCACATCAAGCTGATTATCGCGGCTGGCTTCGTTGACGTCGTTAAAGTCGGTGCCGAGGTACACATCGTGGGCAACCGCGTATATACCCGGTTTCCAGCTAAGAGCAATGTCTCGCTCCGCTTCTGTCCGATTACGTGGTGTAGGACCCCAGGCAAATTCCGGATCGGGTCTCCTGCCTGTTACTGTAGTTGTATTTGGATCCAAGTCATATTTCACATCTACTATGCCTATGCTGTCATAGGCGATAATCCAGCCTTTGTTGAGATAGTCGTTTACTACTTCCCTATAATCGCCAGTTAAAACAAGCATACCTTCTGTGATATCCATTAGGGGACTGCCATAAATACCATCAGCCGGATTACGGAGATTGCCGGCATTAATAGTACCACCATAAAGATATAAGCGACCGATACCATCAGTTCGCGTGGTATCACCCTGTGCTAATTTGATGTTATCTTCAACGTTGATCACACCACCGTACATATATACAGCTCCTGTCCCGTATTTGCCAATCTCAAGATCGGTTGAGTTGCCGTTACCATCGAAGTTTATCGTTCCACCATGTATATATATCGCACCATTACTACCTGCGTTTTTCCCGATTTCGATTTTGTCATAAATGTTCATCTCACCGCCGGTCATAATTATAGTACCCGAACCATTTGTACCTACCCACAGTCTTCCGTTAGTCGAGCTTACGATACCGCCGCTAATGGCAAAAACGCCGTTGCTATCGCCTGCATCCCCTACACGAATATGTCCATCCGACGTAAGGGAGCCGCCTGTTATTTCCAGGTAGCAGGGCCCCTCGCCGCCCCTACCAACATACAAAGTTGCGCACTCGGCAGCCACAGAGGAGTCAATGACGCAATTATTTGCATCACCTGGAAGGTAAAGCTGAGCCGTATCATTAGCCGTAGGTACACCATCGGTGTTCCAGTTCTCCGGTACACTCCACAAGGAACCATTCCCACCATTGTCCCACTGTAACGTGTCGGCTGAAGCGTTGCCGACTAATACCAGCACAAGAACGAACGAGATTAGATAAACCACTTTTTTACACATAATACACCTTCTCCTAAAATATTTAGTTAATAATATATATATCATGATCACGTATTTGTCGAGTTGAAGCGTGCTTTTCGTCTGTCGGTTGCGCTACTCGTTTCGTAAAACGTTATACGTAAAACGTAACCGTGACGAGCGTCTCAACCGCAACCGTTTAACGGCGCTGTTACTCGACCCCGCACAGATTACTTTTTAGTGCCTAAAGTTAGCCATTTTAGTTCACTTTAGGCACTTTAGCTCACTTTAGGCACTTTGGCCTGGCGGATTCGTTCTTATTTAAGTCTTTCTAAATCAAAAACATCAATGTTACTGAGCAAGGAATAATATCTCTTCCGCAGACAAGACCCTGTTGTAAATCACAGCTTCATCTATTGCACCTTCGTAGAAGCGGCCAGGTTTCTCAGCGTTCGCTCCTATATTAGCGTTGTAAGCATTGATGGCTATGTTCCCTTCAAAGTCCGTAACCGTCTCCAATGCGCCGTCAATGTACACCTTGAGCTGACTTCCATCGTAGGTCCCAGCAGCATGGTGCCACTCGCCGTTAAAGTCTTCACCGACATCCGCATGAGCCCAATGCCAATATGCGTCGACGTCGCTGTAGATGAAGAACTCTACAACATTTTCTCTTCTGAAGCCCTTTAATCCATATGCCTTATCGCCTTTGACAATCCAAGGATTATCCTCTCCATTGCCGATATCCTTCGTGTTTACCCACGCTGCAAGCGTAATCGCCTCTGTGATATCAAACAGCGCATCATTTCCTAAGTCCACGCAATCATCGACACCATCGAGTTGCAGTGCCATGCCAACCACACCTTCGACAAAGTTCGGATCGCCAACTATATCACCATGAAGCTCGTTGCCGGAACTATCGTTCGCATCGTTCTCAAATGCGTAGTATGCAACCAAAGCATCGGTGCCGGGATCAACCGGCATAGCTATAGCTGGGAGCATATACTCGACCGCGTTCAGGAAGAGTTTCTCTCCCTCGGCAGTGAGGTTATACTCCCCGTCTTCGGAATCGGTACTACCGGCAGCGAAGAACATCCTCGGAGCACCAGCTATCTGGCCGGATCCTTCAAAGAATTCTTGGCCGGTGTCCCAGGTAGCAATCCATACCAGTCCGGTATCGGCCCTTTTAGCCAGCAATTGACCATTGCCTGCATCTGTTACATCGCTGACAAAGTCGACTTTCAAATCGTTGGCCAATATCTCCACTTGGTTGTTCTCGTCGAGGTTAACACCTTCGAAAATTGGATGATTGGGATCAACAACTTCCAGTGCGCTAACGATACCGCCATCAGCTGTACTGCCGCTATTGAGCCATCCCCATTTGGGTAATTTACGGGCGATATGCGGACCCTGTAAGATGAGCGGGGTTGTAATGCTGTTCCACTCCGTCGGCTCGTTTCCGTCGTCGTATGTACCGCTGCTGGCATCGCGACCAACGATGATCAGGTCGGCAGCTTCCAGCTCAGCAATCTTGTTGGGATCGAGCTCACGCCAGTACTGCCACTCCGGATTCAGCTTGATTTCGTCATCGTTGGGGTCATGTGGATCGATTTCCCCCTTGTAATCCACCTTATAACCCTGAGCTCTGAGCAGGTCCACGAAGCCCCGATCGGCTGGGCCATTTTCTACAACTGTGTTATAGCTTTCGTTGTCCGATACCCAGATAATGGTGGGCATTGTGACGGAAGACTGATAGACAAGCACAATGTCATTGCCCGTACCACCTATGTAGGTCAGGGTATAAGTATTTTTCAATCCGTTTGAAGCGAGAACCACCTCAGCACCTTCCGGCGCAGGATTGCCATTGACCGTATCAAAAAGACCGTTAACGCTTCCCTCACCAATAATATCGACAAGCGTAATATCAGCCTTCGGAGGTGCGTCTATCGCAGTGACAAGTAGAGCCGATGTAGTTTCATCGCCCAATTCATCAATAGAAGCACTACCGACGCTAATCGGACTTACGCCATCTGCAGCAACCTGGAATTCGACAGTACCGGAAGCTCCTGCGCGATCTCCAACAGTCATGCTATTCATCAGGATTGTCGGACCAGTGCCGATTATTGTCAGTGTTCCTGTGCCTGCTCTGGCTCCTACAAGTAAATCACCCAAACTGCCCTCTGCATATGTCAAGGTTCCACCACTGATTGTGTAATAGCCATCTGATCCTCCTGAATCACCCACTCCGAGTTTGGCGCTATCCTTACCGTCTTGAAGGCATACAAGGCCACCTATCTGCTGCACGTAACCGGCGTTACTTGCACCGGCTCGCATCCAGCCTGCGCCGAGCAGCTCCGCTCCTTCTTCGATGATTAAGGTAGCCCCTTCATACACCCTTAATCTTTGCCCCGCACCCCAGTCCCCGGTACTGGTGTTTAACGTACAGACTGTATCTTCCCCACGGACCTTGACCTCTTCTGCACCGCTTGGCACATACCCTGCGCTCCAGATGTTGGGGTCCGCCCAATTGCCTACACCACTAAAGTCATTAGAGGCCAATACCCCACTGCTCAAAAAACACACCAATCCTACAATCAATCCTAACCTTCTCATCTTTACTCTCCTTTCTTGTGAATTACAATAATAGAAAGTATCTATTAATCCCCCAAGAACATTTTGGTATATTGGATGATGCTCCAACATTTATCACCTCGACTCCCTAATGTTTTGCAGAATTTATTGTAACAAAGAAAAGCACAAAAAACAAAAAAAATATTGAAAAAAATTATCGGATGGATGAGTAAAATAAAAAAAGATAATCCTTTGCTATATATGAATTTGTATTCAGGATCCAATAACGGGCGCATGATATAAGGACCTGTAGATCCTTGTTATGTAATATTTTGCACATGTTGAGCGAGATATTGTTTACATGGCCGTGCCTAAGACCTTAGCGGTCCGTCTTCAGCGGGCCTGTAGTTGATTGGGGATAATTCTCTCCGTAAGTCTTTGAAATAAGAAAGCATATACGAATTTCGACCTATTTAGTACGATCCTACTAACCGACGCTGCGGACCGGAGCAGGGAAGGTGCTTGTGGAAGAATATCGACTTGAATATAATCATAGAGAGCGTCCTTCGTTAATCGGTTTCGCAGTTCGTCACGGTTGCGTTTAACGTATAACGAAAGACGCTGCGAGTAGCGCAACCGTACTCCGTCAGGAGTCCCAAGTCCGTAAGGACTCCCAAGGAGGACAACGATAGAAGAGAAACGAAAATGGCGGTATTAGTGGGGATTGATGAAGCTGGTTTTGGGCCGATTCTGGGACCATTAGTTGTATCATCAAGCAGCTTTTTGGTTCCGGATCATCTTTTAACATCCAACCTTTGGCAGGTTTTAAAAAGAAGTGTTGCTAAAAAGCACAAAAAGCTATCCGGCCGGCTGCTAATTACCGACAGCAAAAAGGCTTACAGCAAATCGCGGGGGATAAAGCATCTGCAACGCACAGTTCTGTCGGTTTTTGAATGCCTTGACAGAAAACCCGCCACTTTAGCCGAGCTTATAGAGCTACTATGTCCGGATTGTCTGGTGCGATTAAATGAATATCCGTGGTATAAGGATGCCTTAAACCGAGAGATTTTGGTGGATGATGCAGATAAGACAATTGCATCAGCAGTATTAGCTGACGACTTAAACTCAAACAGCATTAAATTACGAAAACTAAAGAGCATCTGTTTTGATGTTGGATATTACAATAAGATGATGAGCAGCATGAGAAACAAGGCAAACGTCCTGTTTTTCGCTACGTCACAGCTTATAAAGAACGCTTTTGATGACTGTCCCGGCAATAATGTGCAAATTATAGTTGATCGGCAGGGGGGACGTGTTCACTATCGGGAGCACTTGCAAAGAATGTTCCCCGATATGGAGCTGAGTATCATACGAGAAGCTCCGCAAGAGAGTATCTATCAAATGCAGACTAATGGCAGAATCATGCGTGTACATTTTGTAGTTGATGCGGACGAGAATTTCCTTCCCGTATCGTTGGCCTCGATGGTGAGCAAGTATCTCAGGGAGCTTTTGGTCGATAATATAAACCGCTATTTTATAGCCTTTTGCCCGGACTTAAAGACTACTGCGGGGTACTGGAAGGACGGTTTGCGTTTCATTGAAGACCTTCGAGAGATTGCTCACATTCGATTCAACAGCGATCAACTGATTCGCTGCCGATAGAAGTGCCCCGCCCAGCGCTGGGCGGGATAAGTTTTGCCTAAGCTCTGGTGATGGATTATGTATCGTCTTGGCCTGGTGAACCGCCGATATGAGTACTGGACCACTAATTACCGCCATCATTCAATTAGCCGTCAGGCTCATCTGCTATAAACTGGATCGGCTCAGACCAGTGACTCCATCGGCCGGTATTGTCTTTCATTCGACAGCGGACACGATATGTGCGACCTGATTGTACAACACTTGCAGGAATTTGTATGGTATTATTAAACTCTGTAATCTCATCGCTCTCCCAGAGAGCGTCGATTTCGTATTTTCCTATGCCGATTTCAGCGATGCGCCATTTCATAGCGGCAAAGGTGTGGCTACCCTGCGGGTCGTTGAAAGAGCTGGTCTGGAAAGTAAGGTTGTTGATTGGAAAATCAGTTGATCCCTTGTAAGTAATTACAGGTGTGTTTGGTATCGCGCTATCAAAAACTTCTTTATCAAGAAAGTCGGCACCATTATAAAAGAAGGCGCCATTACCGCTGTAGGAACTGCCCCCGCCTGGCGGTGGCTGCATAAAATCCTTGATCCACTGCATCATTCCTTCATGATCTGCAGTAACTAATGTTCTGACAATCCTCTGTCCGCCGAAGTCATTATGCGTCACGGGATTTTTGTAAAACATACCGCGATGATTTGAGGCTGTGCGTGGATTCCAGTCCCACATAGCTCGGTCAACATCGACCATGGCCTGGTTTGCGTTCGGCGGATTTATGAATGCGTCGAGCTCATCCATGAGTTTCCCGATCTCTTCTGGCGTGACAAGTAAATCCTGAAGCTCCCGGCCTCGATTTTGATAACCGATATTTAACTCAGAGTGTCTCAGACAGTTCTGGATGTCAAGCACACCGCTCCAGTGTGTCACCGGAAGATACAACATGTCCAAATCCCATGGGATAACAGTCCAAAGATTCGTTTGTGGATCATGGTAATAGTAAACGTTCCAGCCTTCACGCAAGTCCATATTATTGAGTACGCGGTTTATCGCTCTAAAGGAGTAATAGTTCTGCAAATTGAGGTTCTCCTTCCACCATGTCACTGTGTTAGTCCGCTTATATCCACTTTTAAATGTGTTAAGGTCAGATGTATCCACAGGTTGGGCGGAACCCTGGTTTTTTTTGTCCCCTCCACCATACTCCATCTTATATGTATTTCCGTCGGGCAGACCGTATTCGTCAAGGAATCGCCCATCAGGATGCTCAAGCGTCAGGTATAAGCCCCACAGGTCACTTTCATACTGGTTGGATGGATCCGCTTCAATTGCATTGTCAACAACTCGAAGCTGCAAAAAGTTGGTTTTAGGCGACGGCACACCAGCCAGGTTATATAACACAAATGCGAGCGCCTCGTCCATCCCGCTCATGCCGCGATTGACAGGTACCCACGGCGAAGCACAGGCTGATAGATTCATCACTCTCCAACCGGTATCATACTTATTACGATAATTGTCACGTGCCTGAAAATCATGTCCCCGTGTAAAGAAGAGCTTCCACTTATTTTTGCCCGATACATAGGTGGAGAATTCGCCGCGGATGCTGTATTCGATATGGTCATATATAACATCATCATAAACCATTGTGCCACGGAAGCGAACCTGTTCATAGCTACTGTTAAATTGGCAGTTTTGAATATCCTGGGCACTGGCAATAAGGTGATAGACTGGCAGATTGCACATCACCTCTGTACCGTACTCTACCACTTCACCTAATAGGCCGTGGTCGCCCGGTTTGATTGCACCCCTCCAGGCAGGTACGCTGTCATAAACGAAATAAGCAAAGTTCGGCTGAGGATCATCTGAATAGGGCACAATCAGGTTGTTTCCGATACTATCAATTACTTCAATGCGGTAGCGCACCAGCCGACGATGAACCTGCAAAGAGGTTGGAAGCTGTACGGTGTAAATATCGTCGCCGACTATCTCATCTCCGTCAAATCCGTCATCGTGCATTGCAATGCCAGTCCAGCTCGACCGATACGTCGAATCGGTAATTCTTATATAATTACCGGGGTCAACTAACTGATAAAGTAATGTAGCTTCCGCAACACCATCGGCGTCAGTCACCTTGGCAGTAATAGTTACTATCTCGTTCGACTTAGGCTGTTTAGGCGAGTGCTGTACCTGACGGATGTGCGGAGGAATATTGTCGGCGTAAATATCCTGGTTTTTCGCAGCCGGCGTAGGATAAGCTGAACGCCAGCTTCCTGCAAGATCATTATCAAAAGATGGATTAACCAATTGAATAGAATGACCGGTACCAGGCCAATTTTCCGGCACCGCATCACCTACAGTCGGCCATGGAAAGCCAAGCTGATAGTCGACCTCATCAATCTTCATGCCATCGACGTCACGAAGAACGATTCTCTCGCCCTCATTGCTCAGTCTGCCGGTAAATGGCCCATAAACCAACCTGCTGTCAACACCATACTTATCCATAATAGTTATCGGCTGGTAAGCAGTATATGGATTCTCAGTGACAACGATATATCCCCCGGCGGGCAATATCGTGCCGTCTGGGAACTGAAATGAAATGCCGTTTGAGAAATACCAGCCGGAAATATTAACATCTGCCGTCCCGGCGTTATAAAGTTCTACAAACTCCACCAGCTCGGTTTTGACATCAGGGTTATAATGAATCTCGTTGATTACTACAGGTTGGATATCAGCTTCCACAGAAGGGGCTAATAGTAAAGATAACAAAATGATAAACACCGGTGTTTTCATAAAACCTGATATCTTTTCTCCTTTCTCTGGAGAATTTATTTTCTGGGAAAAGGCAAGGCTGCAATCCGGCTGCCGGGATCGTTACTTGAATCTGCCGTAACAAACTGGGCTGTATAAACTCTATGCGCCACAATCTAATTTTTAACAACAGTGGTAACAGGTTATGGGTCGTCTTGGCTTGGTGAGCCGCCGATATTAGTGCTGGCCCGCCAGTTGCCGCCATCATTCAATGAGCCGTCAGGCTCATCTAATATCGCCGAAGCCAACGGAACCAACGAATTACCTTCACCATCGGCTGACTGCGGCCAACCATTGCCGTCACTATACTCAAACTGAACAATAGTTCCGTTCCAGAGGTCTACTAAGCTTATCTTTTCACCTTCATTAGCTAATTTGCCGCTGTACTCGCCGGCAATTTTATTAGATACTCCTGCGTCATAACGGGACTCAAAGGCGGCTTTGTTCTTTACCACTAACACGAAAGCTCTGGGAGCAAGGCTGGTAATATTGCTGCCTGCGAAATCAAAAAGAATACCTTCAGTGAAAGAGACATTGGTCAGATCGAGCGTTTCATCTCCGATGTTTTTCAATTCGATGAATTCAAACTCATCGTTGTCAACATTTAGTTCACCCGTGGATATATCTGCATCAGCAGGATTGTACATTACTTCGGTAATACGCAGATTATTCAGGGCACCAGAGGCCAACGGTTCGCCCGCTACAAATTGAACCGGAGCAGACCAGTGGCTCCATCGGTCGGTGTTGTCCTTCATCCGGCAGCGAACTCTATATGTATGACCGGGCTGTACAGCACTGGCAGGAATTCGTATAGTATTATTAAACTCTGTGATCTCCTCGCTTTCCCAAACAGCATTGATTTCATACTTGCATAGTCTACCTCGGTAAGTAAATGTATCAGATGGAGGATTGTTATTGTTGGGCTCCTCTGTGTCCTGGTTTGTTATGGTGGCTAAAGCCACATCTATTGAGAAGTCACTGCTGTCTAACGAGCTGTTCAGCGCATGCACAGCTATGATATTCTCTCCCTCAACAATATAGTCGTAAGGTACCGGCAGCGTAACTTGCTCCCACTCTGCCTCATGATTATTGGCAAAATCGTTGTAA
>CAZQKO010000061.1:0-2949 GCA_964593945.1 uncultured Pirellulales bacterium
CCAAATGCCTGTCGCCGAGCGCCGAGTGCGCGATTGCGACCATCGCCGGATAGTGGCGCCTGCATAGCTCGGTAAAGCTATCCGTATCCCCGCGGATAGCTGCCTCGACTATTGCTATATCCGGCTTCTGAGCAAGCTGCCGTTTTACAATTACCCTTTCTAAACCTTCTTTCTCTGATGTGCTGCACATGATTTTCCTGGATCAGCCTTCCATTTTATAGACACCTTTTCGCGTCCAAAACGGGCGCCAAAAAACCCCCCACTATTTATTTTTTCCATCATACAAATTATCATCTTCTTATCGAGGGTAAAACCGGGTGTGCTCCAGGAGTGATTTAACTTGATTTTCTTTAAGTATTTTGATTCTTTTTTCGTTTATCGTTTCACAAAATTTATTGTACTTTTTGGTTACTTAGCATTCTGTTGAGTTTTCGCTGCAGGGCTTTTAAGCGGTTTGACTCTTTGAGTTGTACCAATTTCACCGGCTCTCTTTATTGCCATCTTAGATAGTATCGGGCCGATTAATTCGTGAATGACCGTTGCTCCTATGATAACGCTTATAATGATATCGGAAATACTTGCAAACGCCTGGTTCTGCTTAATAAGTAGCGCCAATCCAACTACAATGCCACCCTGAGGAATCAGTCCACCCGCCGTATATCTTTTCACTTTTGGGGGTGATTTAGCCAGGACTGCTCCTGTTATAGCTCCTGACACTTTGCCTATAGACCTGAGTATGACAAAAAGTAAGACCAACAGGATATGGCTTGATAGAACCGAAAAATTAAGCTGCATTCCACTGAAGACAAAGAATAAGATAAAGATTAGCTCTTCGGTGTAACGCTCCAGAATCTTGAATATTTTTTCTCTGTTGGGATTGTAGTTAACGACTACTATTCCCATTATCATCGTTGATAAAAGTTCGTCAGCGTCCAGAATTGTTGCGATACCAAAACACAAGGAAAGAAGGGCGAATACTACAATAATAAGGGCTCCTTCAGTTTCTTTTTTTAAAAATTTTGTGGAGAGGTTAAAAATAAATCCGAATGCGATACCTAAGAATATCGCGCCGAGAATTGCAACAGTAGGTTTCAGTAGCGAAGAAAATAGGCTAAACTTCTCGTGCATAATTAGTGCCTGTGCCATCACAATGGCAAGACTGTAATTAACTATTCCCAGAACATCGTCAAAAGCTGCAACTCCCATTATTGTGGACGTGACAGAACCTTTGGCTTTATATTGGTGAATAATCGCTAATGTGGCTGAAGGGTCTGTAGGTGCTGCTAAGCAACCCATCAGTAAACTGATAGGAATGAGTGTCGAAATCCAGTTAGCATCCGCCGTTTGAATAAGTAAAGCTCCACCTGCTAATATTCCAACAATTACAATTATAAACGCAAATTCACCTTCACATAAAGTAATGTAAATTATTCCTTTTCCCAGCTTTTTTATGCGAGAATACAGTAACGTTCCTCCCACTGAAAAAGTAATAAAGCTCAAGGCGACACTCGTCACAAGGTCGGTGTGGCTGGTAAAGTTCTTAGGAATAAAATCAGATAAGCTGGGATTTAACAGTACACCCGCTATGATATAG
Organism: uncultured Pirellulales bacterium; assembly: GCA_964593945.1. Classification (GTDB taxonomy): domain Bacteria; phylum Planctomycetota; class Phycisphaerae; order Sedimentisphaerales; family Anaerobacaceae; genus CAZRMQ01. The sequence goes on from CAZQKO010000061.1 coordinate 1,595, forward strand.
CCTGTGATTTTAGGAAGCCTCAGCTTTGTTGCTATCTCCCCGCATATCAAGCCAAAGGATGTAATTATCCCAACGATCAGAATAGATGACATATCGATTACCTTTGTAATTGGTTAGAGCAAGTATATAAAACTTGGTGTCAATGGCAAATGACAAATCATCAACATAAGGGCCGGCAATTTGTTCTACTGCCTTGGAGTGATTTGCCTATTCAATTGCCGCTGTAAGTCCTTGAGTTGATTTGTTTTCTCGAAGCCCATAAGAATAATAGGGAAAGCGGTTTTGTTGTGCATCAACGGCTCATCCATATCCACCCATTTTCGGCAGTATTCGCCGTCCGGCGTTCCTGGGATCGGTGAGAAATCAGCTAACGTTCCACGGATGCCTAAGCTGTTAGCAAAGCGCATCGTAATTTCGAGCTGCTGGGTATCAATATGAGGGTGGCCGAGGATTTGGTAAGCTGTGATGTTTGCAGGTTCTGCCCCTGCGGAAATAAGGTGCTCAACCGCCTGCGCAAGCTCATCGCAAAAGACTTTTGAGCCTGTTTTTTGCTGCCATTGCAATGAAGCGCTCTCGAAGCCAAGATAAAAGGTTTTAAAGCCGGCCAGTATCATCAGCTTAGCTAATTCCTTGGTGATAAAACGTGCATGAAGGCCGTTTGGCGTATGGAGATTGGTTTTAATATTGCGTTTTATGACCTCGTTCAGAAAAGGCACTAAGACCTTATCTGTTTCACACAATAAGGCATCGTCATAAAAAGCAATACTCTCGACGCCGAGTTTTACTAATAAGTCTAACTCTGCCAAAGAACGCTGTAACGGCCGGGCTTTGAATTTGCCATAAACCTTCGGAACCGAGCAGTAAGTGCAGTTAAAAGGACAGCCTTCACTAAGTTTAACAATGCCGACGTTTAGTTTTTCATAAGCCTGCCATAGAGCTGGTTGCATTAAATCCGGCTCGATTTCTATGTACTTCCAAAGTGGCTCAAGGTTTGCACCCGGCACTAAAAAATCTGCTCCCAGGTTTTCAGCATGGGTTTGGCAAAATGTTACGTAATTTCCACCAAGTATAATTTTAGTTGATGGCCAGGTTTGGCTAATATCCTCAATAACTTCCTCAATCCCTTGGTACCAATAGGTCATCATCGTTTGGACAAGGGCGAAATCGAAAGGCCTGCCCGCCGTACCATCCTTCGGATGTGTCCTCTCCTTCATTGGATACTCTGGGCAGGCGGGCCTTTCTTGTTGCAGAAAATCTTTGAATATGCTGCGAGGCAAACCAAACCTCCGATAATATCGTGGAATTAACTTCAAGCAGGCAGGATTTGGAATTCTTTCGCAGTAGAATCGCCCGCG
>CAZQKO010000061.1:3049-12818 GCA_964593945.1 uncultured Pirellulales bacterium
GAATTAACTTCAAGCAGGCAGGATTTGGAATTCTTTCGCAGTAGAATCGCCCGCGGCCCCACTGGTCGGATTCAAGCCCGCCTGCCCAGAGTATTCTTCGTTGGCCAAACTGCTTCCGGCGGATGGTACGGCGGGCAGGACCTTTCTGTGTCGTCACAAATGGATGAAGGCGATCAAGATAATCGAAGAGAACAAAATTGGCTTTTCCGCGTAGATATCCAGCGATGCTCAGCAGGCCATAAGGTTTGAGCCAAAAATCGTACGCAGTGAAATCATAAATTGGCGGATTTACCAATAAAATATTTGGCATCATAACTGTTTGCAGCCCCAAAAAAGTCGGGGTTGATTTTTGTGGCAAAATACAGTACATCGTTGCTGTTTGTCAATCTCTTTCATAAGCATAGGCCGTTTCTTATTGTTTCGCACGCTTTAAGCATCCGGTTCGTGTGAAAATGTATTGACTCAATTGGCCAAAATGTGTTAAAATAAACAAGATTATGATATTTTATAAGAAGTTCTGCAATAAATAACCACGTAGAAATCGTTTCTACTTATTGAGGAAGGGATTTTGTGTTTTAAAACGGAGTTCGAAAACCATAAGTGCTGAAAATAAACGGACTTAGTATTTCTTATTTCATAAATAAGGGGTATTCAGATTAGGAGGCAGGCTCTTTTGCTTGAACGTAAATTGATAGCACAAATCTCCAGGCGCTGCCTAATCTCGTCCTTGCTCCCTTCGGCTGCGCTCAGGACAAACGGGACAGGACTATGCGAGATCGAAGGAATTGCTTAAAATGTTATTTCGAGGTTATATAGCCGTAGGTTGAAAGTCTTGCGATGCAAACGGATTCACGTAATCCTGATAAAAATGCCGGTGTTATAAAACACACAGATAGCTGGGTTGATGGGGTTATCTCCCGCCGCTACGAGATGAAATATATCATTTGCGAGTCGAAAGCTGAGGCTATTAAGCAATTTATTAAGCCATACGTGCAGCTGGACCGTTACTGCAAATTACAACGAAATGGTGTCTATCCTATTGTTAGTCTCTATTTGGACTCAGATGATTTGCACCTCTGCCGGGAAAGCCTGACAGGCCAAAAAAATCGCTACAAACTGCGAATCCGCAGCTATACCGACGAGTTGGATTATCCTCGGTTTTTTGAGATCAAACGCCGGGTAAACAATGTTATCATCAAAAGCAGATCCCGCGTGTTGGACAAAGACATCGCGGCGTTGCTTACAGGATTGTCCATGCCTCTTCATCGTCACTATGCGACGGACCATGTGGCACTGAGGCAATTTCAATTGTATGTGAACAATATTAAAGCCAAACCTGTAATCTTAATTCGTTATTTGCGTCAGGCGTATGAAGACGATTCGGAGAACAGAGTAAGGGTAACCTTTGATAGAAAGCTTGGCTATAATGTCACCACCAAGCCGAGAGTAACACTTAACGGCCAGAGCTGGCAGCATCATTCATTAGGCTCAGTAATTTTGGAGATCAAGTTCACCGATCGTTATCCAGCCTGGTTGAGCCGGATGGTCGAATGCTTCAACTTACGGCAGCAGTCAATGTCAAAATACGCCACGTCCATAAAGGATGCTTGCTCTCTGGGACTATGTATACGTCGATTTGGGGGAGAGGATTATGGATAGAATTTGGCAGACATTAGAGGAAACTTCATTCACCAGCGGAACTTTTTCGCCTCAAAGTGTGCTTTTGTCACTGCTGCTGGCTTTTATTTTGGGTCAGGTTCTGGCCTGGGTTTATTATGTTACGCATAGCAGTCTTTCATATTCAAGGTCCTTTGTGCAGTCGCTTATTCTGATTACCGTGGTGGTAGCAATGGTTATGTCCGTCATTGGTAATAATATTATCACGGCTGTGGGACTGATGGGTGCTTTAGCAATCATTCGTTTTCGTAACATTATCAAGGATACTCGTGACATAGCCTTCATTTTCTGTTCGCTGGTTGTGGGTATGGCGACCGGCTCCCAGCGATATGCCACTGCTATTGTTGGCACTATTGTTCTGAGCATGATAGCGGTGTACTTGTATCTGACGGGTTTCGGCACATACCGTCCGCATAACGGCTTTTTACGATTTAGTTATAGAGGCCATGTCGGACCCGAACATCCGATTCCTGCTATTCTTAGGCGTTTCTGCGGCAATTTCACTCTTATATCTGTGCAGGATGCCGGCTTTGGCGGCCCGTCTGAGTATGCTTACCAGTTAATGATACGAAATGCGTCAAAAAACGAGCAGATGATAGCTGAGCTGGGAAAGATTGATGGTATCGAAAATGTTAGCTTGACGATGCAGGAGCAGCTCCTTGAGGTTTAGCTAAAGTATGAAAAAAAAAACCTCTACAGGTTATAAATTTACTCTTTTTGGTCTGCACCATATACTGCCTGCCTTGGTATGGCTGACGGTGTTAGCATGTGTAGTCGGCCTATTTTATAAACGTGCACAACGTTTTGAAGTCTTAGGTATAGTTCAAGGTAGAGTTCATGAGGTCTCTGCTCCATGTGACGGCCAGTTGAAAATTGTCTGCGTCGATTTGTTTGATGAAGTTACCAAGGGACAGACGCTGGCTACACTCGATGACGAGTTCATAAAGGCTCAAATTACCACCATTTCCGCTGAAATAGAGCACCTGTTGGCCCAATTAATTCCCACACAGGAGCAGTTGCTTGCCGAGGCTGTAAATCAAGAAACCACACATATAGGGGATCAGAGGCGGTTTTTTGTGGATGTGGAAAACGCGAGGCTCCGCATACTGGAATTAAGAGTTTTGATCGCATCTGACCGGATCACCCTGGAAGATTTAGCTATGGAGGGCAAGATACTCCAGGAGCTTGTCGAACAAGATGCTGTTGTTCCTTATGAATTGGATAGAGTAAAGGCCCAATACAACAGCCTGGCAAAGAAAATAGAAGAGAATGAGCATTCGTTGGAGCAGGCCAATATTAACTTGGAGCAGGCCCAGCACAGGCTCCGCGAGTTTGCCCAGCGGCAATTGCAGCACCCATCGGTAGATAGTACCCTCGAGGTGATACGCAAAGCTGCAAAAGTGCAGGAAAAGCTGCTGGAGCAATCACTGGTACAGCGAAATTCATTGGTGGTTAAAGCACCAGCCGATGGTATTGTCATCCAGATTCAGGCCAACGCCAACAACGTTGCTTTGCGGCGACAGGGTGAGGGGATTTTGGGCAGGCCGGGTGAGGTTGTTTTAGCCGGCGACCCCATACTAACAATAGCGGAGCGCAAGCCTACACAGATTATTGCTTATGCAAGGGAGAACCAGCTCAATCTAATACATGAGGGAATGGCCGTAGAGCTGATAGAGCTCCCCCAAGACCGGAGCAAAGCACAGGTGGTGCAGTCCCAGGTACTACGTATTGGACCGACCATGGAGCAAATGCCCCAACAATTATGGCGAAATCCAAACGTCCCGGAGTGGGGTCGGCCATTCGTGATTAAAGCACCTCCTCAAATGCAGTTGATTGTCGGTGAGAGGATCGGAATACGAACACTGTAAACAGAAGACAGACGACAGAGGACAGAGGACAGAGGACAGAGGAAAATATCTCTTCTTTCCGTCTTCCGTCTTCCGTCTTCTGTCTTCTGTTCTCCGTCCTCTTTTGTTTATCAGGCTGTGCCAAGCATAATTATAAAGTCGAGGCGGATGAGCAAGTCTATGGTATCATTGACCAGAAATGGAAGGAAGAATTCGGCACCAAAGCTAACTATAGAATCAGCGATGTGCCTTCATCGCCTGATGATATTCAAATATCTAAGACTATACCTGCCGGCAGTGTGTTGAGCCTTTCACAAGCGGCAGCTATGGCAACAGCACACAATCGTGATTATCAATTGCAGAAGGAAACTTTGTACACAACAGCATTGGATTTCAGATTGGCCCGTCATCAGTTTGAAACACAGTATTTTGGTGGACCGAGCGGCGGATACGATGCCGACTGGAATGATGAGGTCTTGGGAGTCGAGTCAAATTGGGGTTTTAACAGGCTGCTGGCAACAGGTACACAAATAAGTGCTAAAATTTCATCTGCCTGGCTTGAAGTGCTCACCGGTAATATGGAGGGGGGGCTTACTTCTATTTTGACTGCATCTGTGGTTCAACCTTTACTTCGCGGCAGAGACCCGAAAGTTGTATTGGAGAATCTCACGCAGGCGGAGCGGGACACACTTTACCAGATACGCTCTTTCAATCGTTTTCGCAGGATGTTTGTGGTTTCTGTCATCACACAATACTACCAGGTGCTGGAACTGTACGAGCTGGCTAACAACGCAGAAGCGAACTACAATGCTCTTGCCGGATTAAAAAATCATGTTGAGAAATTAGTTAATGTCGGGCGTTTGCCCAAATTTGAGCTTGATAGAGTACGACAGGAGATGTTGAAGACCAGAGATATATATATTCAATCCAAGAAAGAATATGAGCTGCTGTTGGATTTATTCAAGATAACACTTGGCGTGCCAACCACGGCGGCGTTTAGGCTGGATGAAGGTGTGCTCCAGGAGCTAAAAACCAAAGATATCCGCAATCTGGATTTTGATGAAGGTAATGCTGTAGAGACGGCATTGTTTAGACGTCTTGACCTTGCTAACAGCGCCGATGTTGTTCTCGATGCGCAGCGTAAGGTCTATGTAGCAGCAGATGCCCTTCGAGCTGACTTGAGCGTTACAGGAATGACCAACATTGCTTCTCCGAAGCAGGGCAACCGACAAACCATGCAGTCTGCCGAGGACTATAATTTAGATCTCGACCTTAATTGGCGATTGGACCGTGTGGCTGAACAGAATATTTATCGAAAAGCTCTTATTACACTGAACCAGCGACAGCGGGAATACGATTTAGCTGCAGATACAATCAAGCTCGAAGTCCGTCAGGCATACCGGGATTTTGCAGAAGCAGTGGAGCGTATCAAACTTCAGTCAGAGGCTGCTTCGGTAGCTTCCGAACGCTATAGAAAGACTTCCTTGCTGATGCAATATGGACGCGCCAGCAGCCGCCGGGTTCTGGATGCGCAGGATAGCTTATTTGAAGCGCAAAATGAAGCCATAAAGGCGTTGGTAAATTATGCTATCGCCACTCTAAACTTTTATCGGGATACCGGTGTCCTCAAAGTACGCCCCGACGGAATGTGGCAAACTACGAAGATTGTTGACAAAAAAACCGTTGCCCGCTGATTCCATAATTAGTTACTTTTCAGTGTATTTAATTTTTACGGTGTATATCAGATAACACTTTTATGAACAATAGTTAATTAAAAGAAAGTATGATGAAAAATGTTCAGAATTAAAAAATTTTTGATGGTTTGTTTAATCCTCAGTTTTCCAGGAAATATTTTCGGGGCTGATGTTATCCTCAACGAGTATAACGCTGTGAGTAGCACCAACTTTCTTAATGGGGGAGATTCAGCGGTAGATGATGATGGCGGCCGTGCCTCTGATAGCTACTTTGGTCGCATACAGGGTAATGGCGGTGACTGGTTCGAACTGGTCGTAATTACCGATCATCTGGATATGCTGAGGTGGAAGCTTGATATCTACAACAATGGTTTGCTTGATGAAACTTTGGACCTAACGAATCATGGCATTTGGTCCGATTTGCGAAGCGGCACCATTATCACCGTATCCGAAGATGTGGAAAGCGATGTGAGTTACGATCCTGCTGCAGGCGACTGGTGGATAAATGTTCAGGCGAGTAATGATGCCGACGGACTATATATTGAAAATTCTGATTTTCCCGTCAGCAGCAGTAATTGGCAGCTTAGAATAAGAAACTCTGGCGGTACTATTATATTCGGCCCTGCCGGTGAAGGTATCAGCCCTACAAGCGGAATCGGCAATACAGATATATTTAGACTTGAAGCTGACCCAAGCGATTCTATAATGGCCGATTCAAACAACTACGATGATGGCAAAGATTTTTCTACATTTGGGGCACCGAATCGTTGGGGCACGCAGGATTTTAACACCCTGCGTAATGTTGTACCTGTGCCTTCGTCTATCATTTTATTACAACCGAACGGCTTGGAGATACTTACGGCCGGCAGCACTTATACTATCAAATGGGAAAGTCAGGCAGTCTCTAACGATGTTCTGGTGGAATTCTCTATAGATGATGGCAAAACATGGTCTGGCGTTTACCCGCCAAACGTAGGCAATTCCGGACAATACGATTGGCTTGTGCCGATGGTTGATGCTAATCAGTGCTTGGTCCGCATTGCCAGCAGTAACAATCTGGGAGTTTACGATATCAGTGACGCAGCATTTTCAATTTATAAATTGTCGTTGGCAAATGATATCATCGCCGATTGTTCCATAGACGTGTTTGCGCTTGTGGCATCGGAACGGCTGTTGTATGCAAATCCATTTGCAACCATTTCCCAATAATGGATATATTTGCCGGCTGATACCTATTATTCTTAGCATATATAGACCTGCATTTGGCGTTTGTGGGTCCATCTTTGGTGGGGGGCGGAGGGACATCTTTTATACGCGATCGTGCAATCGCAATCTCTCTAAGTTCCTGATAGCAGATTGAGAAAGAAATTTAGTGGATTTTCTAAGGTTTTTGTTTTATTGTGTTTTAACAATTGATAATTGGCGGTGAAGACTCCGCGTTTTACCGGTGGTTTAAACTACCGTCGGCATAGTTGAAGTTACCAATTAAAGGAGTGTGAAGTGTAGATGTGTTCTCAGAAAGGTCTTTATAACTTTGGCGAGATTGAGAAGAAATGGCAAAAGTTTTGGCAGGAGAATAAAACTTTCAGAGCAAGGGACTGCGACCGGTCCAAGCCGAAATATTATGTGCTGGATATGTTTCCCTATCCCAGTGCCGCGGGTCTGCACGTTGGCCATCCGGAAGGTTATACTGCAAGCGATATAGTAACCCGGTATAAACGGATGAAAGGTTTTAATGTGCTGCATCCTATGGGCTGGGATGCGTTTGGTTTGCCTGCCGAGCAGTATGCTATTGAGACCGGCACGCACCCTGCGGAAACAACACAAAAAAATGTAGACAGGATGCGTCAGCAAATCAAGTCCCTGGGCCTTAGCTATGACTGGGACCGAGAAGTTAATACTACAGACCCAAATTACTACAAATGGACACAATGGATATTTCTGAAATTCTTCAATAGTTATTTTGACGAAACCGAGCAGAAGGCCAAGCCGATTGAGCAATTACCGATTCCTGGCGATTTAAGCGAATCTGAAAAGCAAAAGTATATAGACGACCATCGGCTGGCTTATGAGGCCGACGTTCCGGTTAATTGGTGTCCGGCACTGGGAACGGTTCTGGCAAATGAAGAAATAGTGGGCGGACTTAGTGAGCGCGGCGGCCATCCGGTAATTAGAAAGCCGATGCGACAGTGGATGCTGCGAATAACGAAATACGCTGAGAGACTGCTCGAAGATTTGAAGGAGGTCGATTGGCCGGAGTCGATAAAAAAACTGCAACAGGACTGGATCGGTAAAAGCATCGGTGCTGATGTCGATTTCAAGGTCGATGGTTTCAATGAAAACATTCGAGTTTTCACGACACGACCCGATACATTGTTTGGTGCAACCTATATGGTAATGGCGCCTGAACACCCGCTTGTAGACAGGATCATAAGTGAGGATAGAAAAGAAGCTGTTCAAAAATACCGCGAAGAAGCTGCACGCAAAAGCGATCTGGATAGGACTGACTTGGCCAAAGAGAAAACAGGTGAACCCATAGGTGCTTCTGCAATAAATCCGGTCAATGGCCAAAAGATTCCAATCTGGGTAAGTGACTACGTTTTGATTAGTTATGGCACAGGCGCAATTATGGCGGTGCCGGCCCATGATGACCGTGACTTTGAGTTCGCCACTAAATTTGGCCTGCCGATTGTCCCGGTTGTTGAACCACCCGAAGAAGAACAGGCAGAGCTTGTCAAGCAGGGCAAATTGTGTTTTGTTGGTGAAGGTAAGTCAATCAATAGCGGGCAGTTTGACGGTCTGCCGACGGTCGAGTTCAAAGAGCAAATCACAGATTGGCTTGAGCAAAAAGGCTTAGGCAGAAAGGCTGTAAATTATAAGCTGCGAGACTGGCTCTTCAGCCGGCAGCGTTACTGGGGTGAGCCGTTTCCAATTTTGCATACCGAAGATGGTCGCGTGACAGGGCTTTGCGAAGAAGATTTACCTTTAGAGCTTCCAAAGGTTGAAAATTATAAGCCGCCGGGAACAGGAGAATCGCCGTTAGCCAATATCAATGATTGGGTGGACGTGACATTGCCCGATGGCTCAAAAGCCAAGCGCGAAACAAATACTATGCCGCAGTGGGCCGGCAGTTGCTGGTACTATCTGCGATATATCGATCCCAAAAATACCCAGCAGGGTTGGGACTCGAAAAAAGAAGAATACTGGATGCCTGTGGATTTGTATATCGGCGGAGCTGAGCACGCAGTGCTGCACCTTTTATATTCGCGATTCTGGCATAAGTTTCTCTATGACCTCGGCAAGACAAGCACGAAAGAGCCGTTTGCCAAGCTAATTAATCAAGGAATGATTCTGGGCGAGGACGGCCAGAAGATGAGCAAGTCCCGCGGTAATGTAGTCAATCCTGATAAGGTGGTCTCTGGTTTCGGAGCCGATTCAACGCGGCTTTATGAAATGTTTATGGGTCCTTTGGAGGCGATGAAGCCCTGGAGTACGCAGGGCGTGCAGGGTGTATATCGGTTCCTGCAGAAAACATGGCGGACGATTGTTAATGAAAAAACAGGCGAGCTTGTCGAAGCAGTAAAAGAATCGCAGGCAGATGAAGCGACGCTAAGACTATTGAATCAAACTGTCAAAAAAGTTGGTGATGATATTGAGACATTTAACTTTAATACAGCGATTAGCGCGATGATGATTTTTGCAAATCACTTAATCAAGCAAGATGACAGGCCCAAATCGGTGGTTGAAAAATTCGTTCTGATTCTTGCTCCTTTTGCACCGCATATAGCTGAAGAGATCTGGCAGAGATTAGGTCATTCTGAAAGTTTGGCTTATGAGCCGTGGCCTGAATATGACAAGGAGCTTATCAAAGAAAAAGAAATTGAGTTAGCTATTCAGGTTAATGGTAAAATAAAAGACAGGATAGTTATTGCTGCTGACGCAGATGAAGAGCATATCAAACAAAAAGCACTTGCCAGCGAGAAGGTAGTGGCTGCTATAAATGGTAAAAGTCCAAAGAAAGTTATCGTTATCAAGTCACGGTTAGTGAATATTGTCGTTTAGAAGGAGTAATTGCCATGAACGGTGGATGCAGCAGAAGATGCTTTCTTATGCGTGGGGCAGGCGCGGCAGCAGGACTGGCACTGGGAGGTCTTTGTCTTATCGGCTGTAATAATCAGTCCAGAAAAGGAGCAGATGAAAAGATGGCATCGGAAATGATTGCTTATTGTGGATTAAATTGTGTCAAGTGCCCCATTTACCTGGCAACGAGAGAGAAAAACACTGAGAAACAAAGGCAAATGAAGGAGCAGATTACCATCGCTATCAAGAAATACCTCGGCGAAGAACTCCGGGTAGAGGACATTAACGACTGCGACGGGTGCAAGGCACAAAGCGGAAGATTGTATTTCAACTGTCAGAAGTGCCGGATAAGGAAATGCGCGAGTGAAAAGGGTCTTGAGAATTGTGCATATTGTGATAAGTATCCCTGCGAAGAACTGAGCAAGTTTTTTAATACCGAAGATATAGAGGGGGAAGCACAAAAACGGCTGG
>CAZQKO010000062.1:0-12814 GCA_964593945.1 uncultured Pirellulales bacterium
GTACATCTATTGGATTTGCTCGGAATCTTGCAGCCACTTCTCAACAAATTCAACGAAGTCTTCGATGTCCACCTTGCAGTCCTTATTCAGGTCGATTGGATTATATACCGCTCCCAAATCCCTGCATCGGCTGGGCATTTCAAGAATCTTTGCTAAAAGAGGCACATTGATTCTATTTTTCCCATGAACATCACCATAGTAGCTAAAAGAACCATGCTCCATATAGTGACACACAATATAAGGTACCTCGATAGAAAGACCGAGCTTGAGGTTTGTAATCTGGCAATAACCCATGTTAACCGACTCGCCGCACACTTCGCACAGTTCAAGGCCTCGTTGTAAAAAGTCCACTTTATGTATCGCATTTACCTCCGGTCCATCTGGGTCAAGAATCAGTAGAGCTTCAATCACTTCCGCACATTGCTTGGCCAGTTCTATGCCATCAGGGACGAGGTTTTCGTTCTGATCGGCATCATACACGTTATAGCCTGCTGTTAATTCTTCACTGTCCGTCAGAAAGTCCTCATCAAGATCGCTTTCCTGTATAGACAACTGATGTTCATTGGGTTCGTAGGGAAAACGCAGCTCAAGCACCCTGAGAAGTCGCGCGATGTCTACTCTTCCTCTGTGAGTATCGCCGAGACAATCGAACGAGCCGTGCTCCATATAGTGTAATGCCAAATCCGGCAAAAATGCTCCGTCTAACAGATCGTTAGGATCAGGGTATCGCAGGTCAAGAATAGGATTGATGATTTCCCAGCCGCCCATATTTATATCCTGGCCGCAGACGTCACATCGTTCGATACCGAATAGTGCGTGCTGTATTTTGTACGTTCGGTTTGGTATCGGCATCATAGTACCGGGAATATAGGTCGGCAGCTCGTTGACAACTGCGGCGCAACGTTGGGCTAATTCTATGCCGTCAGGTATTTGGTTGCGATTCTGGTCGGCTGTGAATGACCGGTATCCAATGGCGTATTCTTCCCTGTTGCTAAGCAGGTCAGCGTCTGCATCCTGGTTGACGGATAGCTGATGATTATCAGGTTTGTATTGCGCAAGGGCTTTATCAAGATTTGTACCAGCTCCGAAGGCAATTGCTGCTGCCGCGCTGGTCGTTAGAGCTTTGTGTCTGAATTTTCTTTGCCCTTTAGCATGTCTTTGCTGGGCTCTTTTTAGTCTTCTCATTTTTCCTCCTAAAACCTTTTTTATCTTCTTAAAATTATACCAAATCAGCCAACTTTTTCCAGTTCAAAGGGTGAGATAAAAAAAAGTTTGAGGATAAATATAGCCTTACTTCCTATCTCACCCCTTAAATTTGGCTGTATTTTAGTCCTATGGACTCCTTACGGAGAACAACATCCGGAAAACAGTCGAATTAGGAAAATACAAAGTCGAAAAATTCTTCTTGAAGTTAAGGTCGCTGATTTAGTATAAATAGAGTAGTGAGGAGTGCGGATATATTCCTTAAAGTATTGGTTATCAACGGAGATTTATTTATCGAAGGTTAAATAAGATGAAAAAGTTATTATTAGCTTTAACAATGCTTATGGTCATAAACACCATGGCAGAGGCAGTAGTGCCGATTATGATTGAAAACTTCAGCTTTGAGCTGCCCGGCGGTACAACACAATGGAACTGGGAAAATGTCCCCGGATGGAGCAGCGATTCATTAGCCATTGAATCAGGCGTAACAACAGGGTGGGGAACTACAGACGGGATTTGGGCCGGTTTTTTAACGGGTAGTGACCCCTCGGTTTGGCAGTTGACCGATCACTCCATTATTGATGGTGAAGTTTTTGAACTGAAAGTAAATGCAAAAAATAACTTAGGTACCACGACTTTACAAATGAACATCTATTATGACGACGGTGGCTTCCCAGTTTATGTTGTGACTAATCAAGTAGCACTTACAAGCACAATGAATGAGTATACACTGTTATTCGCAACCAGAGATGTTCCGGCATCTATCGGTCATAAAATCGGTATTGAATTTGACAATATAACTCTTGGTACTTACAACCGGCTTGGCTTAGATAATGTACGCCTTAGTCTTATCGAAGTGAATCCAAGGTCGCTTGCTTCTGAGCCAAAACCTGCTGATGGCGTTGTGAATGTGACCGCATCGCTTCTTCAGTGGACCGCGGGACAGACCGCAGCCTTCCACGATGTGTACTTAGGCACCAGTCCAACATTAGGTCCTGCGGACTATCAAGGCCGCCAAGAATTTCCTATTTATTGGTATGCTCCTGGTTTGAATCCAGATACAACTTATTACTGGCGTGTAGATGAGGTCGAGGCCGATGGCACTACAATCTACACAGGTAGCGTCTGGAGCTTTACCTCTGCGCATGTAACGGCCCATAGTACCGGCCCACCCTATAGTGCCGTGTACACAACAAACACAGATTTTGATCTGGGAACTCTGGTTGCAGTAGAGCACGAAACCGTTCACGATCAGCTACAGCTTTCCGAACAGTCAGTGACTCTACCATTTATCTGGGTGCCGAATTCAAATGAAGGCACGGTCTCCAAAGTTGATACAAGAACCGGCGGAGAATTAGGCCGATATCGAACAGGACCTGGTAATCTCAACGGCAACCCTTCGAGAACTACTATCGACCTGTACGGTAATTGCTGGGTTGGCAACCGCCGTACCGGCACTGTTGTTAAAATAGGCCTATATGAGAACGGCCAGTATATGGATCGCAATTATAATGGTGTAATTGAAACATCCAGCGATATCGATGGGGATGGTCACATAACAGGTGATGAAATGCTGCCCTGGGCAAGTGATGAATGTGTTATTTACGAAGTTGTGCTCATCCCAGGAATGGAAAATACATATATACCAGGTCAATTCCAAGGAACATACGCGGAAGATGACCGCAATCCCGGCGCTCGCGGCATCGCCGTAGACAGCAAGAACAATATCTGGGCTGGATGCTATGGCACAAGGACCTACTACTATATTGATGGGTCCAACGGACAAATATTGCACACGATAGATGTTTCTTCTGTAAATCACACACCCTATGGAGCTGTCGTGGATGAAAACGGTATCCTCTGGTCCTCCGGACAGGATAAAAAACATGTTCTCCGGCTGGACCCAACGGACTTCTCGTTTCAGACTATTGAACTAAACCATTATGTTTACGGCTTAGGTATAGATGGGAAAGGCCATCTGTTTATCTCAGGATGGGAGGAAAGGAAGCTTTCCTGCATAGATATTCACACTGATGAAATACTATGGACCAAGCCCGGTGGTTACAGCACGAGAGGGGTTGTATGTACAGATGATGGCGACGTCTGGACGGCGGATTCGGAGTCGGGCATGGTATCCCACTACGACAATGATGGAAATTTGAAAAATACAATAAGTATTGGCAATACGCCGACAGGCGTAGCAGTGGACAGCGCCGGAAAAGTCTGGGTGGTTTGCCTCGGCGGCGGCTATATCTTCAGAATCGATCCCAGCACAGATCAGATCGACTTGACCAAGATAATTACCGGCACCCAGCACTATGGCTACAGTGACATGACTGGCATAGTATCACGAACTTATACCACGCATATAGGTTCATGGACGGTTTTGCACGATGTAGGATTGTTTGAGTCACAACTGGGTGTGATTTCCTGGACCAGTGATGAACCAAAAGGCTCTTTTCTTAATGTAAATGTGCGAAGCTCCAGCGATAATAAAAATTGGTCGGATTGGGAGCTGATCCACAATGGTAAAGGACCACGTAGAATTCAAGACGGACGCTATTTTGAGATTGAAGCAATGTTTGCAAGCTCTTCGGAAGAAAATTCACCTATACTTTATGACATAACCATCAAACCTTCACCTTGTTGTGGCGACTCAGACCATCCTTATCCGCCAGGCGATGTAAACAAGGATTGCAAGGTTGATTTTACAGACCTTGCACTAATGGCAAGTCATTGGCTCCAATGTACGGCACCTGATTGTATGTAACTATCCCGATTAACTCGCACTTCGTCCCTAAGGGTCCAGCCTTCGTAGCCGTAGGCTGCTACGGCGGAGTAGGCACTTCGCAGAGTAGTATCGGGACGGAAAAATCAAATCCCGACGAGTCGGGATTTGATTGTCAAGGGCGAACTACCTTACTTGTTTGATGACAGTCAAGATTTGTGCTGGCTCGGTCTAAGAAAAATCTCTAACAGAGTAAAAAAAGAAAAATTTACATTTTTTTAAGCTCAAATTTAGCAGCATCATAAGCGTTTTTTTCGGACAGTTGGATAGGTAAAGAAACCGTCCTTCCTACTGGGGGCTATATATTGTGGCTCATCATATAGTTGATTACGCTATATGGTGGTTTATGTTATAGGGCGTTCTTTAATCACTTAAACGGCTGGTTAAAGAAAAGAATCGCTGTCTGACGATACTTGTCTATTGGTTACTGGTAACTGGTAATTACCAATTACCATTTAACCAATTAAAGAAAGGATATCTAATATGGATAAAAGGGAGTTGATAGACTGCATTTGCGAAATCAACAAAACCGCCAGGCCAGACTTTCTTGCTCAGTTTTCCGAAGATGAATTAAACATCTACCTTGAGCATCTAATGGAGCTGGATTTGAAAGAAATGCTTGTTTGTAACTAAGCACCAATAGTTTGATTTTCAATTTACCACCGTAAGGTGTCCTGTGGAGATTTGCGATTTTAAATTTCATCCTTCGCAGTGCTACGGAGAATGGACGTAAATCGGCAATTCAAGTACTATTATTCAAAATCAGGGCCTAAGATTGACCTGCTGGTGTCGCTGAGCTTTCTCCTTTCAGAAGTGCTTTTTGACTTTTCTGTTGTGCTGGATTCACGCTGGCCAGTCCCGACTTGTCGGGATTTAGTCCCGACCTGTCGAGGCTGAGTATGCTTCGGAGGATTGAATCCTTTGTAACCAAGATATTTTCCCATACTGCTTGTTTGCAGTCCAGGCAACAAACTCATGATAAGAACCGCAAATAAGACACGGGATAATGTAAAGCCTAAGAAGGCTCCACAGGCAATCCGCCCAATGCGCTCAGGCCAAAGCCCCAAATCAATCGGCTGACGGCTCAGCAAATTTATGATTGTTTGTAGTACGGCAAAGACCACAATAAACAATAATACAAAACAAAGTAATGGTCCCCACTTCTTGAGCAAATCGCTATTACTGCTAAAACTAACCAGAGTGTTTGCTAAAACAGCGTAAAAGCCCAGAGCAACCGTGCTGGCACAGACAGCAGCTATCGCCATAGCAAAGGCTTTAATAAACGTACCTTTTAAAAATAGAAAAACAGCACAGCCTACCATTATTAATATCACAGCTAACATTATAATCGAACCAGTCATAAGGGTCTCTCCGGCCCTGCTCAGCGCTGGGCGTGGTTATTGTTGTTTCCTTTTTCTGACTTTAGATGTTGAAAGCACTCTAATCATTTCGTTCACCGACGTTATGCCGCCAATAACTTTTTTAAGTGTCTGTTCCTGTAGATAAAGCATCTTGGCACGTCTAAATTGTGTGCCAAGGTCCGACAGCGACTTTATGTGCTTTATGCTTTCTCTTAGTTCATCATTTATTAAGATGGTCTCGAATGCACCCGTTCTGCCAATAAAACCTGTCTCCTGACAGTTTTCACAGGTTCTTGGTTTTCCGCGTTTATCATATATGACTTTTCCTGGACGGTAAAGAGCCTTGACCTTCTCGGCTGGAAGATTGAATTTTCGCAGAAGCTCCTTGTCCGGCGCGTATGCCTGTTTGCACTCATCACAGAGTTTTCTAATTAGTCTTTGATTGCTTATGCCAAGAATGGTTTCAGCTATGATGTTTCTATCGCCGACTAACTTTATCCACATACCGAATGCTTGTATTACGCTGTCAGCTTTTATTATAACGTACACAACTTTACCATCTTTGGCAGCTGCACAAGCAACTCGGGCCGTTTGGGCATTCTCACAATCGGCAACACCAACAATGTCCGGCCCCATTCTTATCACCGTCTGCAGCTTTTTGGCGTACGTGGTAGTACCAGTATCGCTGAGTGTAAAGACATTTTGAGTGATATTCGGCAGTTCTGCAGCAGGTTGCCTTTCGAGGGTGTTTATACTGTTGATGAAGGCATCATGGTTGCGCAGCATAGCATAAAGCGTGGTTGTTACACCACTTTTTAGCGGGCCGGATATGATAAACAAACCCTGTTTTAACTGGCGAAATTTATGTAGCTTCTCGTATTGGTCCGGCGCCAAACCAAGCTCAGAAAGTCTTTCCATGTGCTCTTTTAATACATGCTTGATTTTTACCTGCTCTCCAGCGGTGGAACCGGCGGTAGTTACTTCCCATTCGGTATTATTTTTGTCCTTGCTGGTCCTGAATTTTCCTTTTTGTGGTTTTCGCTTTTCATTGATGTCCAGATTGGCAAGCTGTTTAAGAAAGCGAACGAGATAATCTGCTTGATCCCTTGACATGGTCGGCTGCTCTACCTGTGCCCCATCAATGTAGTAAGCAACTTTACAATTTTCAGGTTGTGGAGTCAAAGTAATGGTACTCGCTCTTCGCCACATAGCATCGTTCAATATCTCATAAGCAGCCCTATAGCCGAAAAACTCACCCGTTTTAGGCTGTGGTACAGGAACCTCGTTATTATTCGCTGTCGTAAAAATAAAACTCTCGCTGCCAACCTTTTTAGCGCTTTTACCAGACATCAAGCTTTTAAAGTGCTGGAAAGTAAGAACACGATCTACATCCAAAACCCGAGTATTGCGTTGCTTGACATAAGGCAGAGCTGTTACTCCTACCACTATTGGGTACAGCGCCATTGCAATAATGGTGAATTTGGCAGGCAAAACCAGCCAGACTATCGTCGCTGCAATGCCCGCACCGAAAATGAGGCCCGTCCAGAAAGCCGCATTGACTTCTACTACTGTGGCATCAGCATAAACCCAGTTTAACAGTAGCAGCCATAAAAAGAATAAGACCAAAAAAACAACAAATTCGATTATAGATAAATAGGTGCCGTACTGGATGTAAATTACTGCTAAATCCGGCATAAGATGCTCCATTACAAAATTTTAGCGATTCTCATAGAATACCTTCGGCTGTGGTTCTAATACCCTTTAGCACCATCTTCAGCTCATCTTTATTTGGTGCATACTTATATGCTTCTTTGGGATCTATCGAATCATTTTTTACTAACTCGCAAAGGTTATCTGTAAGGTACTGCATACCTTCCTGTTTCGAGCTTCGTATAACGCTGGGAAGATCACCTTCACGTTCTTCTGAAATTAGTTTTCTAACGGCTGGATTCGACAACAGCACCTCGACCGCAGGTATTCTGTCGATGCCTTCTTTGATGCTTGGCAGTAATACCTGGCTGAGAATTGCACGCAGGGCTATAGCCAGGGTTTGTCTGATTAGATTTCGCTCCGTTTGTGGGAACAGGTCTAAAAGCCGATGAACAGCCTGTGAGGCATTTGCCGAGTGCAAAGTTCCAAAGACCAAATGACCTGTTTCAGCGGCCCTCATGCCGGCTGTAACCGTCTTGGCGTCACGCATTTCGCCGATGAATACAACATCCGGGTCCTGCCGCATCAGATACCTCAGTGCATCTTCGTAGTCCGGCACATCGAGGCCGATCTCCCTTTGCGATACTATCGCCTTTTGGTCCTTGAATAAATATTCAATAGGATCCTCGATGGTTATGATATGACATAAGCGGTTGCGGTTTATATAATCTATCATTGATGCTATTGTGGTGGTTTTACCACAGCCGGTCGGCCCTACCACCATGACCAGACCCTGATTAGTGTCGGCTATTGTTTCCAACACCGGCGGTAAATGCAGCTCTTCAAAGGATGGTACATACGCGCTTACCCGCCTTGCAGCAAGGCTGATAACACCTCGCTGGCGAAATACGTTTATTCGGAAGCGATGCTCATCACCGATTTCATGAGCGAAATCGAGAGTGCCGTGTTGCAGGAAAAACTCTTTTTGGCCGGGCGTGAGAATCTCAAAGACCATCTCCTCCATTTGCTCCTGGGTTAATTCTTCACCAGTAGTACTCTTTAACTGTCCATAGAGGCGCAATTTAGCCGGCTGACCGACTTTTAGATGCAGGTCGTTTGCATGAGTTTTGATAGCAGCACGGAAGAAACGGTGCAGTTTCGGCTCATGGTCAAGCTTTTTGTAAGTATCAATAGGTTGCTCAGGGCTCATAATATCTGCCATTATTTAGCCGTCCCTAAGGGATAGCATACATAAGATACTCCAAATAACAAGATGCAGCGTAAACCCCGTTAGAGAACGAAGTTCTCTAACGGACTACTCCGACGGTGGCTATAAACCACAGTCGGCTTCAACTGGTTATGACCACCGATTAAAATTGTTGGCTTTCTCTAACGGAGTAAAGCACGTTTTATCCCATCCTTCGACCCGGCTCAGGACGGGTTAGAAAAACAGAAATCTAAGATTTGGAAAAACAATAACTTATCCTCCTTTATTATAAGGTTTCGCTGCAGATTGTCAAGTTTGAGGTTTGGACAATAATTCATGTTCTCACCAGAAACAACCCCCCTGCTTATATACCCAAATACCTGTAATTTTGATGCAGTTTTATTTTTTTTTGAATTATTGATATAAGCAGTGTAAAATACGAGTGATATCTGCGATTCACCAAAGTGAGGAGAAATATGTTATCTTTTTAGTTCAATTCATCTATATTCCAAGAAATGTAATGGTGTGCACGCTGTGCACCGTGCAATATTAACAATCTTCGTAAAAGGTGAATTATGAAAAGGTCAAAAATCTTAGCGCCGGTATTAGTTTTCCTGCTGGGATTGTCCGTTTACGCACCACAATGGTCCAACCAGGATATTGACGATTCTTCGCTGATAGGCAGCGTTTCTCATAATGCCGGTGAGTTCTATCGAGTCGGCGGGCAGAAAATCCGCCTTCTGCGGTCTCTTGAAAAGGTCGCGGTTCGGTATGCTCCAACAGAAGGTTCTGTTATTACCTCCTATTTAGAAAGTAACCGTGAAGCAGAACGTCAATATATTGTAGATAATAATGTTTCCAGATTTGGAATAACGGTTCTTCGAACAGGAAGATTGGAATCATCGGATAGCCTTGCAGAATCTATTCGTCATCTCGAACAGCAACCAGGTGTCAAACGGGCAGTTCCGGTTTATATACATCAGGATAGCGGTCTGGAGCTGGTTTGCACTGAAAATTTCGTTGTTAAACTGGCTGCAGGAACTACTCTTACACAGATGGAAGCCATCAACAAAAAAATGGGCATCACTATAGCAAAACCCCTTAGCGGCACAACCGACCAGTTCATCCTGACACTACCAAATGCCAAATCCGAGGAGCTTCTTGCCGCATGTGAGTTCTATTATCAGAATCCTGCGATTGACTGGGCCGAGCCGGATTTTCTGAGCCAGATTGTAAAATGTAATAATGCTAATGCTTTACTCTCTAATCTAAACCAATATCCATGGCATCTCGAAAAAATCAATGTGCCACAAGCCTGGGCCACATCAACAGGTGAGGAAATCATCATAGCAGACCTCGATGATGGCGTGGATTTAACACATGAAGACCTAAGAAAGAACCTGCCCAGCAACTCCGGGGAAATCTATGGAAATGGAATAGACGATGACAAAAACGGCTATATTGACGACTGCAATGGATGGGATTTCTTCGACAACGATAATGACACAAGTCATGCCCATTCACTTGACCTTCATGGAACGGCGGTCTTGGGCGTTGCCGTCGCGAAAGGAGAGCACGATCCAAACGTTATTGGTTGTGCGTTCAACAGCAGATTCATGCCATTGAAGGTCTTCACAGGAGTAGAACTCGGCCTATCGAGCCAGATAGCTGAAGCAATATTATACGCTGCAGGCTTTACCAAGGACGGCCTGGGGAGATGGAGGGGTGCTGATGTGATTAATTTCAGCATAGGACTTAACAGGTTTAATATTATTGATGAAGCCTTACATCGTGCATCCAAAGAAGGGCGGGGCGGCAAAGGCTGCCCCATATTCTGCTCAGTCGGTAATGATGCAAGCGGTTATCAGTGGTTTGGTTATGGTACTTCTAGCTTACCTTCCGGTAATTATTTCATATTGTTTGAATATTGCAAAGATCCTGGTGGAACTTCCGGAGAAGATTCGGTCTGGATAGGTGATGTTCAGCTACCCGATGATAATATGACGTTAGTAACATTTGACTCTCCAACAATGCCTCCGGGCTGGTCAGGATCAGGAGATTTAGCATTCACAATCGAAGATGACCCAAGTCATGCCTTCGGAACAGGCCGATATGTGGCACGTTCAGGGGAAATCGGAAACAATCAGAGTTCAATTTTAAAAACACAATCTTTTAAATTAAATCGCAACAATCCATTGTATTTTGATACGTGGATTTCATCGGAAAAGGGAGACAGCAGTTTCCCCCGTTATCCGCTCGAAGGAGACGACGGTGACTGGCTTTTTGTCTGTTTTGTCAATACGGATCAAATGCGTATGTTCGGGGCTGAAGTTAATGCAGGCGTTCCGGGAGATCGCTGGTACTACGATTATGGATACCCTGTTATAACACAGATAAGTTATCCTGCCAGCCACGCGGATACAATTGCAGTGGGTGCGAGTACAGAATATGACTATCGTTCAGATTACAGCTGTTACGGTACAGGGCTTGATTTCGTAGCACCAAGTGATGGTGGTTTTAAATACATAGCTACGACAGATCGTACCGGCATGAATGGATATAGTTTAGGAAATTACACCGATTATTTCGGAGGTACTTCTGCTTCTGCTCCCCTTTCTTCCGGAGTAGCGGCTTTGATGCTGTCGAAGAATCCGAATCTCACTGCGGTAAGGATTCGCACTATCATGCAGCAGAGCTGTGATAAAATCGGACCTGTGCAATATAATGGAGATGGATGGAACCAATACTACGGATACGGCTTAATAAACGCCAGGTCCGCCGTCACTATAGCGGACCCCCGTCCCTTTGCTGAAGATATTAATGATACCACTGCATTGTTTACACCAATAACAATCAATCTCCAGGTCGTTGATGACGGTCAACCCGATCCGCCCGGAATATTGACCTATATCATCGATTCGCTGCCAACAAACGGCACGCTGGAAGACCCCGGCGCCGGCTCTATAACCGACCCTAACACACCGCTGGTCGGTTATGGCAACCAGGTCATCTATACCCCTGATAAAGATTATATCGGTCAGGATATCTTTACATATAAGGCTTACGACGGTGGCACACCACCTTATGGCGGTTACTCCAACATAGCAACAGTATCAATAACTACCCAGGGAGGTACGCTGGTGCAACATCAGGTCTCCTCAGGTTACGATGATGTATATGCCTGGGACAGCACAAATCAAAATGTGACTTCACCCTATCTGAAGGTTGGAACTTCCAGCTCTGGTAATCCACCATTTTATATGTCCGGCATGCGATTTACAAATGTGACCATTCCGCAGGGTGCCAGGATCATCAAGGCTCATTTAGTAATACAATCCTTTAATGAGCATTTGGATGATCCTGTCTATGGCAAAATTGAGGTACAAGCTGCTGACAACGCCCCTGACTTAAGAGAATATGATATCTCTAATCTGCCAAAGACCAGCGCTTCAGCAAATTGGGATCATGATCTACCCTGGTCACCGGATACCTGGTACGTTAGTCCTGATATCGCCAGTGCAATCCAGGAGATTATTAACCGTCCCGGATGGTCAGCGGGTAACGCGATATCGATTTTCTACAGCACTCGGATAGCTTCGGGTGGCTACCGATGGTTCTCCTCGTATAATCGAGGTAAAAGCCAAGCACCAAAGCTGGAGGTCACTTACATCGCACCTTGATTATTCGATAAGTACTCGACCTACTGCCACAGGTTTTAGCTACTATTGCTACCTGATTTTGTTAATGGAACGAATTGTGATTTTAAGCTTTTGTCCACGTTTAGCCGTCGCTGAGACGGCGAGGTCTAAACTCTTTATCAATAAACTTTAAATAATAACGTCAGATAAGAAATTTATTTATTTATTTATTTTTGTCCTATAATATCAACCCATAGCAAAGCGCATCACGGTCAGGCTGAAACAGTATAAGATCCGGCGCTTTTCTGGATATGGTTTGCTTTGGTTTGCCTGCTGTAATTTAGTAAACTTTCAATAGGGGGGTGAAATGAAAAAGGTTTCAAGCAAAGTCATTAAATCAGGACCATTTGTTGATCGCAGGTTTCGGAACGATCCATCAAAAAACAAATGTCGCAGAACTGATGATATACCTCCTCGGAACATTACAGAAAGCCATGATATCAATTCGGCTATATATAAAGTCACATCAGGCAGGCTGAAAGCAGCTAATCGCAATGGCTTGGGCGGACGACTTCTCGATTTTTATGCTCGAATCTTGGCCCAGTTTGTCAAAATCATAACAGATTTTTAAACTGGCTCCTTAAGTAGTGGCTGCACTGAGATAAGATTACTGCACTTAGCATTATAGTAACGAAAGCATCGCAAGAAACCTCATTTATTACAACAGCTAAAGCTGTGCCTGCGGCCGGGGGATGCTTGACGTTAAGAGCCACCATAAAGAATATAGCTATTCCGACTGCGAGAGGATATCCGAGGAAATAGGGCAAAGTAATGAAATAGAAGATAGCTCCAGAAGCCAAGCCAATCAGGTGGCCGCCAATGACGTTTCTTCTTTTCGCCGAAACGCTATTAGGCATTGCAAATACGATAAATGTGGTGGCACCCATCGTGCTGATCAAGACCATTT
>CAZQKO010000063.1:0-12362 GCA_964593945.1 uncultured Pirellulales bacterium
CACGCTACGAGCGAGCCATCGGATTTAAGTGCAAGACTCTGGTAATGGCCACTCGCTATGGCGACGAAGTCGTTACCATCGGGAACCTCACACTGCCTGTAGTTATTCCGTCCCCAGGCTTCAATATACTCGGCAAAGGCCGGTTTGCAGGCCAAGCAAGCAACTATAAATAAACCAATCCAAAAAATTTCCATTTTGACGAGATTTCGCACCTGTATATGATATTTTTTCATGACTTTACTTTACCTCCTTCTTTCAATACCCCAATATAAATCTCTAATTGAAATGCAGGAATCATGATGGACTTTCCCTATTCCGAGTATACTAAAGCAACCACCTTCTTGTCAAATTTAAACCACTATTTTATCATCAGTAAAGCGTATTGCGTAGATTGATAAACCTAACGATTTTGGTGTGCAGTGCACACCCTACTGTTTTTCTGTCTTCTGACTTCTGTCTTCCGTCCCTTCGACATAACGGGATTGACAGAAAGGATAGAATGGTGTAATCTGTCAGCAAATAATGTGGGCCACTAAAATAAGTAGAAATTGAAAGGACAGAAAGATGAAACGCTCAGTGTTCGGAACAAGGTCAGTTGAGAAGATTATCGTTGTTTTCGTGGTACTGCTGGTCAGTTGCCCGCTGGTATACACTGTAAATGCCGCTGTGCAGGATGAAGCGGCGGTAAATATAATGATTATTCACACGGACAAAGGCAAAGAGAAAATCAGCAGAAACATTTACGGTCACTTCTCCGAGCATTTAGGGCGGTGCATTTATGACGGCTTTTGGGTCGGCGAGGACTCGCCGATTCCCAATACTCGCGGCATCCGCAACGATGTGGTCGAAGCGTTAAAGAAGATTAAAATACCGGTGCTGCGCTGGCCCGGCGGGTGCTTCGCCGATGAATACCACTGGAAAGAAGGTATCGGCCCGCGTGAGCAGCGTCCCTCGATGGTCAATACGCACTGGGGAATGGTCAAGGAAAACAACGCCTTCGGCACACATGAGTTTCTGGATTTGTGTGAACAACTCGGATGCGAAGCCTACATAGCCGGCAACGTGGGTTCCGGCACGGTCGAAGAGATGCAGGACTGGGTCGAGTACATGACCTTCGATGGTGACAGTGATATGGCCAACCTTCGCCGTAAGAATGGCCGTGACAAGCCCTGGCGGGTGAAGTACTTCGGCGTGGGTAACGAGAACTGGGGCTGCGGTGGGAACATGACTGCCGAAGCTTACGCTGACCTCTACAATCGCTTCCAGACCTATGTGCGAAGCTACTCCGGCAACCGGATCGTCAAAGTTGCATGTGGCCCCGGAAGCGAGAACTACCCCTGGATTACCGTTGTGATGGAGCGGGCTCGCAGGAACATGAATGCAATCAGCCTGCATCACTACGTCCGAGGCTCGGGCAACTGGACCCAAAAAGGTAGTGCAACACAGTTCGCTGAGGCGGAATGGTTTGCATTGATGAAGAACACGCTCACCATCTACCCGTTGCTTAAGGGTAATATCAAAATCATGGACCGGTATGATCGGCGCGGGCGCATCGGTTTGTTTGTAGATGAGTGGGGTACCTGGTGGGACGCCGAACCCGGCACGAATCCAAGCTTCCTATACCAGCAAAACACACTCCGCGATGCACTCTCTGCCGGCATATTCCTCAACGCTTTCAACGAGCATTGTCATCGTGTCAAGATGGCAAACATCGCACAGACGGTTAATGTCCTGCAGGCGATGATCCTAACCAAAGGCGAAAAGATGATCCTCACGCCGACGTATCATGTCTTTGAAATGTACAAGGTACATCATGACGCTACACTACTTCCCGTTGAGCTGCAAAGTAATGATTATCGGTTTGGTAACAACAGCATTCCAGCGTTGAACGTTTCTGCATCAAAAGACAGTTCGGGAAGGATTCACATATCGTTCTGTAATCTGGATCCGAGCAATGCTGCTGAAGTTCGCTGCGCACTTGAGGGCGCCGAACCCAAGGAAATCTCCGGGCGGGTTTTAACCGCTGCGGCCATGACAGCTCATAATACCTTTGAGAATCCTGAGGCTGTAAAGCCCACGAGTTTCAGCAACTGCAAACTCGAAGGCAACGTCCTGACAACGACGCTTCCGGCCAAATCAGTTGTGGTTTTGGCAATTGAGTAGACATTGCAATTTGTAGTCTGTAGAAATCCATATACATGCGGATGATATTCGCCGGCCAACGACCAGATATTTCCACAGGATGCCTGACGGCAGAAACGGGACTTTACTCCTAAAGCTCACGGTACTATAATTCGTATACTCGTCCCGCCAGAGGTGGGCCGAGACAGGACTGGCCGATTCCCGAAGAACAGCCATTTATTTTAGAAAACGGTATCTGTTTCTATTATCAAAAAACATTCAGCCGGCTTTTCTAAAATCGATCTGCTTTTTTAATTTTTCTGCTATGCCGATTCTTGTAACTATAGAAAAATGGACAAGTGTAAACTTCGGCGAACTCCTCTCAAAGACTATCAGAGAGCTTAGCCAAAATTTAACTGCGGACAATCTTATTTATCTGCTGGGATTGGCACTACTAACCCGCTGGTTGCTAAAAACATCGTTAGGAAGAAAGGCCTTAGCCGATTCTCTGCCTCGTAGAAATAATATGCCTTTTTATATGCCCTTTATTCCACTATTTATCTGGTTCTGGCTCATTTCAATCGGTAACTGGCTAATTGATAAAATCAACTACCAGTCGTCGGCCAACAATTGGCAGACCACATTCTTCTACAACCTCGTTCTGGGCATCGCTGAGATAGTGACTATTGTAGTAATGATTTTTTTAATCAAAGCAGCTTTTGCCCGCAGGTTAAAAGGATTCGGCCTAAACGCAAAAACAATCCCTAAGGATATCCCAACAGCGATAGTAAATCTGCTGTCAGTATGGCCCATCTTAGTGGCAATAGTAATATTGACGCTGTATATCGGGCGATTTATCTGGGGACAGGATTTCCAGATGCAAAAACATGAGCAGCTTAACAGCATTACTGCATATCAACAACTGCCTCTTCAAATCATAGTTGTCATTACAACCGTGATTATAGCGCCTGTGTTCGAGGAGATGCTGTTTCGCGGTCTATTTCAAACAATGCTGCGCTCTTTTTTGCACAAGCCCTGGCTCTCGATTTTGACAAGCTCGTTGTTATTCGCCAGTGTACACCAAATGGGGCACTGGCCGGCGTTATTTGTATTAGCAATATGCTTAGGCTACGCATACGAAAAGAGCGGCTCTTTACTTCGACCTATATTCATCCATGCACTTTTTAATGGAATTAACATAGCGGCAACCTTGAGCGCGGCAAACCAGTAATTGACGAGTTTGTGGGTCTACGGTGTGTGAAAGAGACAATGTGCTTGAAAAGCGAAAGATTTGTTGCCCATTTTAACATTGCAGGTCATTATGATGTGGGCAACAGAAAAAAAATCGTCTGAAAAGCAGAACCATTGGCGGAAAAACCAGGCGGAACAATTGGGCTATGCAGTACTGATTGCGGAAGGCTCGCCCGTAGTGATGTCACTTATCGAGAGTTCGTTTCTGATCTTCTCGGCCGGCCCCCTGCGATTTTTACAGTATCAGCTCTGCATAAAGTTCAAAGATTGCGTAATATCATGTAATGCCTGCCTTCGTTGCGAATAATAGAAGATATTCTTTTTAAAAGATTTCTTTTTGAAAATTTTCTGATGACCTAACATTATGATACTAAGCTCTTTAGGAGTATGAGCTTCGAGGCGAACGCAAAAACTTTATAATGAAATAAAATTTTTCTTGCAAGCACACAGGCAGTACGTCAAAATATCAGCACTTATAAATTTCAGAATTATCTGAATTCCCGTTGCGGCGGGTGAGGGCAGGGAAGATGGGGAAAAATCCAAAGTATAAATATATAACGGCGGAACCGAAACAAAAAACCCCCTATAGTACGGGCATACAAGTGGGGGTTCTTATGCTTTTAGCTTTATGTCTTTCATTACTATTGGTTTGCACATTCGGTGGTTGTGAGTCTGGCAACAAAAAGCTGGAGCCGGTGACGGCTGAACAAAAAAAGGCCGCTTTAAATAAACAGCTCGACATAAAATTTGAAAATCCACAAGTTCACTTCGAGCTTGGCAAATTGTATCAGGCAGAGGGCAACTGGGGCAAAGCAGAGTATCATTACAATGTGGCTTTGGGATTTGATCCCGTAAACCGACCTGCCCAGGCGGCGCTTGTAAAAGGCCTCATTAATAACGGCGATAAGGCCAAGGCTGAGCAGTACGCCAGGTCTTACATAAACCAGGCTTCCAGCTCGGTAACGGCCTCACTTCAGCTTGCAGAAGCTTTTCATAAGCAGCAGCTTGATAATTACACATTAACCTGTTATCAACAGGCGCTTCGTCTGGGGCCGAATTCGCCTGAGGCTAACAAACAATTTGGTTTCTACTACTTGAATAAAAATGATAAAGAACGTGCAAAAGAATATTTAAGCAAGAGTTTTCAGCTTAATCCGAACCAGCCGGACGTATCCGGCGAATTGGGCCGACTCGGTGTCGTTGTAAAAATCCCGAAGAAGTCAAAAAAATAAGACATGAAACAAAAACCGGCGATTTAGTTTACTATTCTTTTTAGTCTTAAGTCATGCAATTTTAATTATTGTCTTTTTCATTGCCCCGTGGCGAAGGGATGCGCTGCGGGGTTTTTTTATTTTCAATTTACATACAGACAGTTTTTGTTACTATGTAACATCTAAAACCTGCGGTAAAACCGCAGGAATAAATTGTGTTATACAACCCCCCAATTTATTGCGGGGTTTTCATATTATTTGAAACAGGAGTTAAATTATGAAGAGTAGAGCAGTTTACTTTATCACATTGGTATTACTTGTCTTTAGTTTGGCCGGATGTGCTAAGAAGAGCGATGTTATAGAGCTCAAAATCGGCCATTCGCTTGATGTTGAACACCCGGTTCACAAAGCAATGCTTTTTATGGCCGAGAAGCTCAAGGAAAAATCCGGTGGTAAGGTAAATCTACAGGTATATCCGGGCGAGCAGTTAGGTTCAGAACGAGAAATGATTGAGCAGGTCCAGATGGGTTTGCTTGACATAACGAAGGTTTCCACCTCGCCGCTGGAAAGTTTCATCCCGTCATTCAGCGTTTTTAGTGTCCCTTATCTTTTCAGAGACAAAGAGCACCTATGGAACGTATTGGATGGGCCGTTAGGAGAGAAGCTCAAAAAAGCAGGTGAAGGTAAGGGGCTTAAGGGGCTTTGCTATTATGATGCCGGTAGCAGAAGTTTTTATACAAAGTCGAAACCAATCTTGACACCGGCGGATCTTGAAGGGATGAAGATAAGAGTTCAGGAAAGCCAGACCGCGATGCAGATGATTAAGGAGCTGGGTGCGTCACCGACACCCATTGCCTGGGGTGAGTTATACACCTCATTACAGCAGGGAGTTGTTGACGGGGCTGAAAACAATCCGCCGAGCTTCCATCTTTCCGGTCATTACGAGGTCTGCAAGCATTACAGCCTTGATCAGCACACAATGGTCCCTGATATAGTTCTTATTGGTATGAAAACATGGAACAAACTGCCTGCGGATGTTCAGCGAATGGTACAGGAAGCAGCTAACGAGTCGGTACAGTACCAAAAACAACTGTGGAAAGAGACAACTGAGAATGCCCTCAAAAAGGTTCAGGAACATGGAGTTAAGGTGTATTATCCTGATAAAAAGCCTTTCAGGGAGAAAGTAAAGCCGATGCACGAATCCTATAAGGGTACGGAAGTCGGCGAGCTGATTGATGAAATTAACAAGGTTCAGTAATTATGCCTGATGTTTTTCGAAAGTTGAATGCGTGGCTTATTAAGGCCCTTGAATTAGCGGTTATACTGGTTACGGGTTTTTTGGTAATTGATGTAGTCTGGGGTGTTTTTACAAGATATGTCCTGGGACATCAAAGTCCGTGGACCGAAGAGCTTGCAAGAATGCTTTTGATATGGGTTTCGTTGCTCGGTGCCAGTATAGGATTTATTCGAAAAAGTCATCTGGGGGTCGATTACTTTGTGGGCAAGCTAAATCAGAGATGGCAAACAATAGGACAGTTGGTGGTTTATTTGCTCGTCGCTCTTTTTGCGAGCCTCGTTTTGGTATATGGGGGTTATAGACTTGTTTCTTCTGCGCTCTTGAATGGACAGCCTTCAGCCGCGCTGAAGGTCGAATGGGGTTATGTTTATCTTGCTGTGCCTATCAGCGGCTTTTTCATAGTTATCTTTTCAATTGAGATGATTGCAGAAATAATCAACACGTTACAGGGAAAACAGACTAAACTCTAAAAAGGATTATTCAATATGAGTATACCGGTTCTAATCCTGACGATTAGTTTTATCTTCCTGCTTTTAATAAATGTGCCGATTGCTGTGAGTATCGGGATATCAACATTTTTGACCGGTATGTATGTAATGGGCTCGATTAATAGCGCTTCGGATATTATCGCCCAGCGTATGGCGACAGGAATTAATTCCTTTGCGCTGCTTGCTATACCATTTTTCATCCTGGCCGGCTTGTTTATGGGTAAGGGAGGAATCGCTCGCAGGCTTATAGATTTTGCCAATACTCTGGTGGGCCGATTCACGGGTGGGCTGGCATACGTCAATGTATTGACCTGTATGCTTTTTGGTGCTCTTTCCGGCTCTGCGGTCGCTGCGGTCTCGGCGGTGGGCGGTTTTATGATTCCGGAGATGAATAGAAAAGGATATGACAAAAATTTTAATGTGGCCGTCTCGACCACAGCCGCTACCACCGGCCTGATGATTCCGCCGAGTAATATTATGATTGTCTATGCGCTTGTGGCCGGCGGTGGAGTGTCTATTGTTGCTATGTTTATGGCAGGTATCCTGCCTGGGATAGTCTTTGGTTTGTTGTTGATGCTGGCCAGCGGAATTATCAGTAAAAAAAGAAATTACGGTGCCGGCGACAAGGCCGGCCTTAGGCAGATTCTCAGGACATTTAGGCGGGCGATATTAAGCTTGCTGCTTATAGTTATCGTTTTGGGCGGCATCCTGGGAGGGATTTTTACGGCGACCGAAGCTGCGGCTATTGCTGTTGTCTACGCGTTTATATTAGCGGTTGTCGTATACAGGGAAGTCAAAATCAAAGAAATACCCGGAATTTTACTGCAATGCGGGATTACCACAGCAGTTGTAATGCTTTTGATTGGAACCTCGCAGGCAATGTCCTGGATAATGACTTCAGAGAATATTCCTCAGAATGTTAGTGCGGCGTTGTTGTCTATCTCCAGCAATAAAATAGTTATCCTTATGATTATCAATATCCTGCTGTTGTTCGTTGGTACATTTATGGACATGACGCCGGCGATCCTTATCTTTACCCCCATCTTTCTTCCTGTGGCCCAGCAGCTTGGAATGAGCAAGGTTCATTTTGGGATGATTATGATTGCTAATCTCTGTATCGGGCTGTGCACTCCGCCGGTAGGTACCTGTTTGTTTGTAGGTTGTGGCGTAGGCCAGACTACTATAGTGAAGGTGGTACGACCACTTCTTCCATTTTTCGCTGCTATGATAATCGCCCTGATGCTGGTGACATATATTCCGCAGATTTCTCTGTTTATTCCTGAATTATTGAAACTTATATAATGACAGAGCAGGCTGGAAATTTAGAAACGAGGTTGTTTTCCTTCACTGCATTTTGAGACAATTCAGATAGTCCACAAACTTGTACTGAGCTTGCCGAACGTAATGGCAAATATCAAACAAATAGCCAGGACTTTCCATAAACCTTTTGCAGCAACGATAATATACGTTGCTTTCGCTGTGTATCTGTATCAGCCACAATTCAAAAAATTCGATGCGGTGCACTACCTTGTTATTGTAAATATATCTTTGGCCTGCTTGGGATGTTTTATGCTTAGCCGGCGCTGGGTGGCTTCATTTGCAGGCTCATTTTTTGCAGGAGCAATTTACGGCTTCGGAGCATTTTCGCTCGGCTTAGCCAAATTCCATCCGACCGCCGGTCTTTTAGCCGCCGGCATACCATGGCTGTTCTGGCCGGCTTCATCCATCACAAAAACAAAGTGGCGGTGGTTAAGCTGGCCTCTGTCGGCTTTACCCTTTTTGGCGATAATACTGTTCTTCCAGCTGTCTGATCACTATCATCTTTTCGCGGTGCCGATTCGGGCCAAATTGCACTTGGCCGATCTGGCAGGCCTCGTGGCTCCGCTTGTTATGGCTCAGCGAAGTGACGTTCTGGTTGGTTTTTATCATGTGCCGATAGCAGCTCTTGTAATGGGCTTTGCTATGTTAGTGGCTGCGCGGCGGCTCGGCATTATAGTGATTTTTTGCTTAGGCGTAATATTAGCCTTTTGTGAGCCTTTATACAGAGTCAGCCCTATTATGTGGTTTACTGTCCCTGTTTTGTGCTGCTCGATTTTGATTGGTGCAGGAATGCAGGGACTTGCATTAGCCGGCTATTCCGACAGAAAATGGATTCTGCTTGCCATGGCGGTTTCAGGCATATTGGCTATCGTGACACTGCTGCTGGCGACAAAATACTTCCAGGTATTCGCAGGTCTCGGCAGCGAAGCTGCGAAACTTTTTACCGAATCCGCCAAAATGTATATACTCGGAACGATTGCGACCGCTATCATCTTCTTTCTGGCCCGTACAAAGCTGCGTGTCTCTGTGCTGCGGTGGATTTTGCTCTCCTCGGCAATGGCAATTGATATATTCTGCAGCGCAAGATTCATTGTCGATAAAACTCTTTGAGAACAATTTGAAATGAAGCTTATAAAGAAACACCTGCCCAATGCTCCGTTGATAGCTCTTCTGGTGGCCAATACCATTCCGCTGTGGGGCGTTGCATTTTTAAATTGGGATGCCTTTGTAATAGTAGCTTTGTACTGGTCGGAGAATCTTATTATAGGATTTTATAATGTCCTGAAGATTGCGTTTGCCCGTCCTAAAAACGCACCATATATCGTGACACATCTAAGCAAGCTGTTTCTCATACCTTTTTTCGTCATTCACTATGGTGGCTTCACTGCGATTCACGGTTTATTTGTTCTACTCATCTTTAAGAGGGGTGAAGGACAACTTATGACAGGAGATGCCTGGCCTTGCGTTTTCGTCTTTGTGCAGATGTTGTTAGGCGTGATAAAACAAATGCTTTCTGTCATACCGTCGGCTGCGAGGCCCGCTATTATAGCTCTATTTGCAAGCCACGGCATTTCATTTGTATATAATTACCTGCTCAAGGGAGAATTTGCTTCCGCAAAACCCAATCAACTAATGGGTGCTCCGTACTCACGCGTGGTTGTTATGCACATCAGCATTCTGGCAGGCGGATTTTTATTAGTTGCAATCGGCTCTCCTGTAGCTCTGCTGCTTATGCTTGTTGTTCTGAAGACGATTGTGGATATTAAATTCCACCTGCGCGAACACAGGAAAAAAAGGTGGGCTACGCGTTAAAGGTTTCGCGTTCAATTTCCCCCAAATAGAACCGGCCATCCTTTCGCATAAAGTTGATGATAGCGTCGAGCTGCTGGTTTATGAAACGAGAATCATTCGAGACAATGGCTACAGCAATGACAGCGCTATATTTGTTGTCGTTATGGTCAACCTCCGAGATGGAGATATTGAATCTGCTTTTTAGTCTCCCGATAAGGCCTTTGACGATGCTCCTTTTTTCCTTCAGCGAGGTTATCCCTTGCATGCATAATTGAGCAGTCAGCAGGCCGATAACCATATTTTCGTTCCTTGCTTCTCGGTGCTTTTTCTAAGTTTTCATCCTCTGAGCGTGGATTTTCTCCAGCAGGCGCTTGGTGGCTACTATGCCGTCGTTTTCACTAAGTCTGTTGCCCTCGTACTCGACGCCCACATAGCCGTGATAGTCGGCAGCGAGCACAATATCCATCATGCGATAATAGTCTGTCTTAGTCTCATTGCCCTGCTCATCAAAGTCATGGCTTTTTGCACTTACCGCCTTGGCGTAGAGCATCATCATCTTGACAGATTCATAACGGTCGGCATCGGCTGGAAAGTTTCCGAAGTCCGGCAGCGTTCCGCAATTCGGAAGATTGACCTCTTTAATGACACTTGTCAGCCACTTGGCATCCGATGAGAGTCCGCCGTGGTTCTCGACAATCACATTGAGCTTGTAATCAGCAGCAAACTCGCTCAAACGCCGCAGTCCGTCGGCAGCTAACTTGAGCTGTTCGTCATAAGTGCCTCTGGAGGCAGCATTGACGCGTATAGAGTGACAGCCTAAAAACTTTGCGGCCTCGACCCACTTGTAATGATTCTCGACCGCCAAGCTGCGCCGCTTTGTATCCGGGTCGCCGAGATTACCCTCGCCGTCGCACATGATCAGTAAAGACTTAACACCATTATCAACCGCCCGTTTCTTCATCTCGGAAAGGTATTTAGTATCTTTAGCTTTATCCTTGAAAAATTGGTTGACGTACTCGACCGCCTCGATACCGAAGCTGCGGGCTTCTTTTGCAAAGTCAAGGTTGTCCAGTTTCGGTTCAGCCTGGCCGGACAGCCTACGATGCAGCGACCATTGAGCCAAGGAAATCTTAAAAGGCTCTTTTGGACCAGCCGACATTTTGCCAAGGCCGACGCAACCGTGCAAACAAAGCCCCCCTACCGTACCGGCACCAAGGGCAAGAAATGTCCTTCGTTCCATAACCGCTTCCTTTCATAAATCTTTCCCCACTCCTTACCGTAAGACACGCTTGAGAGCCAAAATACTACAACAACCCTGCATACATCAAGAAAATAATCAAAAAGAAACAAACAGCACAATTACGCTATATCAATCTGCTCATCTGATAATTTCTTCGATCGCTCTGGCCACTATGTAGTCCGGCAATTTACTCAGAGAAGGCTCTGTCTGGTAAACGGATATAATGCTTATATCCGGAAATGCCCCAGCCTCCCTGATCAACTCATCCGCAACTAATCTTATGTTTTCTTCTGCCAGGCCTGCTTCCGTCCTGCGGCTTGCCGCTTCCACTAAAGCCTCGAATTCCGCCCGGCTGTCGTACCAGTTAAGCTGCAATTCAAGCTCAGCCACCTCTCGTGCTCCGATACGGTCAAATGTATATTGAAAACCAATCGGATTGTAGGTTTCTATCCGCTCATCTACAAAAGCCAGGCATACATCCCGATATGCTGCGAATTTATCCTCATCAAAATTTTCAAATTCACGATCTGCAATCTCTTCATCGAGGAGCTGTTCTATCCTTGCTGCCAGAATATTTTTGTTGGCTTCCAGCCTTTCATATAGCACTTCATAGTATGTGTTCAACAATAACTTCGTTTCATTCATTATTATCATCATCATAACAGACATTAGTTAAACACACCACAGCCGAAATATATCCGAATTTTATATTCCAGGGTGTTGACAAAAGCTAAAACAACAGTCAAATTTATATGAGTATAGCAAACGTTAATTTTGCTGCCTATTTCTTACACAGTTTTTTGGAGAATAAACCATGAGATTAGATATCTCTCGTGTTGACGTATGGGTTACAAGCCTTGACGACAGACCCGGCGGTTTAGCTGAGAAGCTTGAAACTTTAGCTGCATCAGACATTGACCTCGAATTTGTAAGCGCCAGGCGAGCCCCTGACAAACCCGGAACAGGAGTGGTTTTTGTTGCGCCTATAACAGGCGCCAGACAGACGAGGGTCGCCAAAGAGGCCGGCTTCGATAAGTCCGAGTCCTTGCATGCGATTCGTATCAACACCGGCAACAAGCCTGGTTTTAGCGCCGAGCTGACAAGGGTATTGGCTAACGCCAATCTCAATCTTCGAGGCTTTTCCGGTGCCGCCATCACCAACCGTGCCCTATTTTACATAGCTTTCTACACAAGTGCAGATGCCGGCAAAGCTGTGCGCGCTCTCAAACAGGCTTTCTCTGTCGGTTAATCTGCCTATCTTTGGGCGGAAAGAGGTCGGTCAGGATGCGTAAAAGTTGCTGCGCAGCCTCTTTTACCTGTCCAGACATCAATTGCCCCAAGTGTGTCTGGGCAGGCTGAATGCCGATGAAATAAACCTTGTCTCGAGCGTAGTCGAGAGAATCGACCCCTCGACTTCGCTCGGGGCAGGCCTTAATCTGCTGGCTGAGCATATCAACAAATAAGCGGGGCGAAAGCGCATGCGTAGAAATTGCATAAGAACTTAGCTGCTCAGGCTTGAATACTTCTATTGCCCCTGCTTCAGCTCCGAAATTAATAGCATCAATAACCAGCAAAACAGCGGGAGCTTTTTTTACAATAACCTGGATATAATTTTCAGGCACAGTGCCGGCATCTATTATCTC
>CAZQKO010000064.1:0-1220 GCA_964593945.1 uncultured Pirellulales bacterium
AGCTAATGTTTCGTACGCTAATATTTGCTCAGGATATTCTTGTATGATAGCCTTCAATTCCGCTGCAGCTTCACTGTATTTTCGTTGTCCAGCAAGTGCCAAAGCCAACAACCTGCGAAGCTCAGGGTTCTCATTTGCTTCAAGATATCTTCCGGAAATCAGTTCAGCCTCACCAGGAGTACCCATACCTAAGTATACTTCTGTAAGCCGCTTAGCTGCCTCGGAATTGTTTGGATCTACTCTCAAAGCCGTTCGGTAGGCCGACACTGCTTGTCCGATGGGGCCGCGTTTAAGAGGTCTGATGTTAAGCTGGGCATCAGCGTATTTGAGCAGAGTCGGCACATCTTCCTGGTTGACGGCCACATAGCGGCCCAGATTGCTGGCTGCTTCTTCCCACTGCTGCTGATTATATGCCTCGAGACCAGCCTCCAAGCCGTGCTCTGCTCTCTGGCCCCTTTGCCACTGCCGCAAGGCATAAGCTGTTGCCCCCAAAATAACAATGCTGAACACCAAAACAATTGCTAATTTCCAGTTAAAGTATCTTTTTGCCATTTAATTATACTCCCTCGATTATGTACACTCGATTTTTAGAACTGGCTAACGAACTTCTCGACTAATATTTTGGTTGTTTTCCAACATATCCATAAGTCCAACCTTGGTGACAGGTTTTTGACATATTTGGTGTCGTAATGTATCCATTCCTGAAAATCTCCTCCCGGGTTTCGAGTCCTGCAAACCTGCCAGAGCCCTGTGATACCCGGCCGAACCGATAGTCTGGCATCACGCCAAGATGGACATTGTGTATTTTCCGATTCGGGAGAAGGCCTTGGACCAGCAACGCTCATCTGGCCAAGCAGAACATTAAGGAATTGAGGTATTTCATCGATATATGTGCCTCGCAAGAATCTGCCAACAGCACTGATTCTTGGGTCATCTGCCATCTTGAATTGTGGGCCATCGACTTCACTGACAACTCTTAGCTTATCCTGCATACTCTCTGCCCCGACGGTCATGCTTCTAAACTTTAAACAATAAAACTCTTTGCCGTGTAGCCCCTGGCGTTTGTCCTTGAAGAAAACCGGTCCCGGTGAAGTTAATTTTATCGCCAAGGCGATGAAAGGTATAATGGGGACAAACAAAATCAGTACTATTATAGCAGCTAAACAATCGGCGATTCTTTTAAAGCTTCCCGCGTATGATAATCTCGGCCAACTGCGGAA
>CAZQKO010000064.1:1320-9631 GCA_964593945.1 uncultured Pirellulales bacterium
GGTCGAATTTCTGAAAGCCTGGTTCTACAGAAATTCAACAGGCCGTCTTCTGTTTCTAAATCTAATACCATTCCAGCTATGTTAATTGTATGCAGCGTTAGCGCATTATTTTGGCAATTTTGTAAAAAGGTGGAAAACGATCTATGCAAAGCACCATCGACTAAAATCTGCTCAAGAATATCGGTCTTGATAAAGATATAGTGAGGCCAGTCTTTGGGAATAGGTGCAGGTTCAACAGAATCCGAGTAGTATCGCCGAAAACCAGCCACCTTGTTCTGGACTGTCAATTGCACCTTTTCACGATAAGCCAGTAATTCGGGCTCGGCATTAACTGCCAATACATCCGTTTTAATATCAGCCAGAATTTTGTTTAACAACTCCATTTTAATTTGTGTAGCAAACCGCCCATTGGAAATTACGAACCATGGATGCCGTTTGGTTTTTCGTGGGAGATTGAAATAGATAGGCCCTTTTCCCGTATAGGTTGTTATCTCTGGTGTGGTTATGAGATTATCGATGCCCCACTCTTCTGGAATAGCCCAAACAGCCTTACCCTGTCTCGAGCCGGGTCGAGAGATATTGCGGCTCCAGCCTAAACTTGAGACCTCACTTAACGAGAATTCTCTGCTTAATCCCTCGATAACAACACTGGCGATAGGCTCGCTGGAGATGGCAAACCGAAGTAGATTATTACCATTATCAGCTATGGCATTCTGATTGCGGTGTATGATAATAAGTTGCATCTTAATAAGTGGATAGTGACCGCCAAGTCTGTCTTTGGCGGCTTGAGTCTTACGATTTCTTACTATTTTCGGCTGTGATTTTCTGGTTTGTTTTGGAGTCGATATTTTTGTTATCCTCGGCTTGAATTTGTGTTGAAATAATCAGGCCCATTTTAGCTCGCTTAGTTTTCTTATTTGAACGGCTATTTTTTGCATAGTAGTTGTAACCATAACGGTAGTAACTATGATTGGCTCGGACGTTACTTAGAACGGTGCCAAGCACTCTTACATTTGTTTGCATCACGCGCTGCTTTGCCTCTCTTAGGTCCGGACCGGTAGTTTGGCCAGCGAAGCTGATTAGTATTACGGCATCTGCAATCTTGGCCCACATCAAAGCGTCAGGAAAAGCCAGCACGGGAGGAGTATCAATAATCATGTAATCATAGCTTTTACTGAGTTTATCTATTTGCTTGGCAGTCACAGGCGAAGTGAGCGATTCGTAAGCATCGAAGCCATTGCACAAATACGATGCAATTACATTTAGGCTGGTAGAATGTATAGAGCAAACAGCCTTGTCAAATTCCATTCCTAAAAGTGCATCCTGCAGGCACTTTGCGCCTTTTGGAAGGTCCAACAAATATGCAATGTCAGGTTTTCTCAAATCGCCATCTATCAGCAAAACTTTTTTCCCCGCCTTGGCCATACTTGTTGCCAAATTAATAGCGAAAGTAGTTTTGCCCTCTCGCGGGCCAGGGCTTGTGATAACCAGCTTTTTAGGCTTAACATCGTGATTAAACAGTTCCAAATTAGCACGGATGATTTGATATTCTCCCGTTATTTTGCCCGGCTGAAGTGCTGGCTTGATGTAGTCTAAACTCATGGCAGTACCGATTACCGGGATATTGATGCGGGTTATATCATCTGGCGTTCGCAGCCTCTGGTCTGCCTTATCTCGCAGAAAGGCTATTCCCATGCCGCAAAACAGAGAAGCGAAGACTAACGCTGCTGAGTATTTCACTCGCTTATCTCGAATGGAGCTAATATCAGCCCCATAAGCGACAGAAATATTTGCGGGACGCTTTCGTTCCATTTCCATATCTCGTATACGTCGGCGTATGGTGTCGTACGTTTCTTTATCTAAGCTTTGTTGAAACTGGAGGTCTTCAATATTAAGTTGCTTACGGCCGAGTTCTACGACCTGGATGTCCTCCTTAGCAAGCACCTCCTGTAAATGCTTTTCGTGCACCTTGATTCGTTCCAACTCCACTTGTGTGTTAAGTTTCATTTCATTGCGGGCTTTTGTAATTTCTTTGGATGCCATCTCATTAAATTGTTCTCCAACCTTCTGGCGTTGTTCCTCTATGC
Organism: uncultured Pirellulales bacterium; assembly: GCA_964593945.1. GTDB lineage: Bacteria > Planctomycetota > Phycisphaerae > Sedimentisphaerales > Anaerobacaceae > CAZRMQ01. The sequence goes on from CAZQKO010000064.1 coordinate 3,408, forward strand.
GAGACCGAAAAACATCCAAGAGGTCTCGTTTTTGTTTAATAGTAGGATTGTCAGGTGTCAATGTCTGTTGAGCAATAATTAGGTCCCGTTCGAGCTGGACAATGTTTCGGGTCAGCTCCTGGACCATTGGATCGGAATTGATTTGCTCATTACGCAGCTTTAGCAGATCTTCCGGTGTAATGGCCTGCTCTTTGACCTGCTCGAGAAATTGAACCTGCGCTTCGAGGTTAATTCTGCGTGCTTCTATACTAGTAAGTTCGGATAGCAAAGCGTTAGCACGTTTTAACCTCATATCTTGGCGGTCGACTAAGTTTGTACTTCCGTACTCCGAGGCTAGTTGCCGAATTGTTTCGTTCGTACTTCGCAATTTTTCATCCAATAGTTTTTGTTCATTTTCCAAGAGAGTCAGTTTCCGATCCTGTTCCCGGGTGGTGCTTGTAACTTCGATGGCCATATAGGCGTTAATAAAAGCGTCCACGATCTGCTTCGTCTCTTCCGGCTTTGTGCTTTTCATTGTCACTTTCATTAACTCAGTATTACGAGCAACGCGGACACCGATAATTTCAGCAGATATTGCCCGTTTTAATTTCGCCACCGCGTCCGACTTAGCGTTCTCACCCGTTACTTTCTGTTTCACCTTTGTGACAAAGTTAGTTGAGTCATCTTCAAGAAAAGAAAGATTTCTGTCCACTAAATTGTCTGCCACCCTTTGTATCACTCGCTCGCTGGTGATTATCTCTGCCTCAGTATACATAGAAATTCGTGCAGGGTTTTCTTCGCCGGTTAGTATGTTCGTTAAAACAGGAGTAAACCTCAATGCACCAGTTATATTATATAGAGGTTTAATCAAATACCATATTGCAGGCAGTCCAGTTGCGCACATCACAAAAAATACAAGCAGCACGATGTACCAACGCCGCAGTATGCCTTTGACTAAGTCAGAGGTGCTCTGGCTACGTAGCTCGGGCTCGGGTGGGCTTTTAGCATCGACAAGCTTTTGTTCTAATAGGTGATCGGTATATTTATCTAAATTATTCATTTTTGGTTCTCCTCCAGGCATGACTTGCAACATTAAATGGGATTCGCAAACGCATTTTGTTAAGTTTTGAGGTCTATTACCGATTTTGCCGGGTAACTATTATTGCTTGTTCCTCCGTTGGAGGTGTTGTTAGTTTTATTAAAAGCCAAAGCTCTGCAACTATCATTACCAGAGCTAATGGCATCATCGCATAGCCACCAAAGTCGTGAAATATTTTCTCCCAATGCTCCCCATTGAGGACCGTAAAAGCAATCGCCGTGATTGTTAATCGTGTTGTATTGCAAAGCAAAGCGATAGGCAGACTCGACATCAGGATAATTAGCTTCTCCCACCATGCTCGCTTGACCAACAGCGCTACCAAGCCACTAATCACGAAAAAGGCGGTGACCATTCTCAAGCCATTGCAGGCCTCAGCGACCGCAACAGTGGCGTCACCGATACGGATAATGTTGCCTTCTTGGATGACCTCATAGCCCATTATCTCCAGGCAAAATACAGATGATGAAGTAGCCCAACGCTGTAGTGGCAGAGCTACAGCAGCTTGGACTCGGTTTGGCCAAGGCAACATGAGGCATAGGAACAATAAGACAGTAAATACTTTTTGGAAAAGCCGCCAGCCAAATAAAAGCAAGACTACTGCAGCAATGCTTAGGACGATGGATAATCTTTCCGCTGAGCGATACATAAAGAATATCCCAAAAAGTCTGATTCCCTGGGACAAAATGAAAGCAAATAAGGCCCAAAAAACAGCCGGCTTACAGGAACACTTGGTGATATCATGGCGTCTCGATAACAAGATATAAACAGCGATGAAAGGAACTAAGAGGCCGCTGGAGTATTCATCGCTTCTTTGCCAGGTATTCCAGAGCTCTACAATATTGGGCCAATAAGACCAGAGAAAGGCAGACAAAACGAGAATGGCTGCAAGACCTGCTAAAATACTCTTTTTGCTTGAAAAAGTCATATTGGGCAGTTTTTTGCTGACTGTGTAAAGAAGCAACGCCAATACGTGTTGTAATTTGCTTGCGTTGTTTTTAACAACTCCTATTATATCGCTGACCGAACCTTTCAATATTCCTCTTGCTTTGAATAGTATGAACTCCTTCTGCGCAAAGGTATTATCTGGCACAGCCGTATCGTAATCGATTATACATTCATGGAGCTGGCAGTTAGATCCAATTCTTGCGCCATCCCATATGCTACTATTTATCACAACGCTGTTTTCAGCAATAGTGACGTTTTTCCCAATTTCAGTTGGCCCGATAATTACCGTATCTTTTGAGATATGTGCTCCGTCCATAATAGTAACTGGTCCTTGAATTTTAACGCTCGGATCGATGTTCACATCATCTGCCATCCATACGGTTTGTAAATCAATTCCCTTGCAGACTCTTAAATCCCGGTTGAGCTGTGGAGTACCTTCAAGGTAATTGGCTATCGCACAAAGGTATTCTTGTCGATCTCTGAAGTTTCCAGTGTGTTTCGCTAATATTACCGCGTGAACGGTCTTCCCGGCTCGGAGCATTTCAGGAATTAGACCTTCTTTGATATCAAAGTAACCTTCTTTGGGAATATGTTCCAGGACGCTGCTTTCACAGACGTAAATCTCTGCTGGTTCGCCCATCAGTTTGCCGTTTCCACAGGCAGGATTGAAAACGACGGTCAAATCAGAACGATTTTCATGGTGGACACTTATTAGCGAATTGATTTTCGGCGGACATGTCATATTCGCCGATAATACTAAAAGTAATGAATCTGTTTCATAACATGTAGCGTTACGAATGCAACCCGCAGTGCCTGTAGGTAGCTGTTCGTCCAAAAATTTCACATTCATTTTATTGTCGAGGTAAACCGATTTTTTGAGTAATGAGCTGTTACCAATGGAACAAATTGTTACCTGGTTTACACCTTGGTTAGCTAAGTAGTCCAGAAGATGTTCTAAGACCGGTTTTCCTGCTACTGGCCATAATGCTTTCGGCAGACGTGGTGCTGGGCATCGTTCCAATTTAGGACCTCCTGCGAGTATGATGGCTTTGATGGGTTGTTTAGTAAGCATGTAAATTATTGAATGTTGTTATAGTTTTGTTTGCTATATGGAGAACTTAAAAATTCTCATAAACTTAACAAATATTGTCTGTTCAGGTTTATATGTCCCCACCTACAACAATCAATGTTTCTGGCATGCTGGCATGAATGTTACACGTTGCTTGATTATCTTGCTTGTGGGAAAACACTTTTCTAATTCTTTTGCGGTCATAAGTCGTATGCCGATGAGCTTTTCGCCGGTGAATACATATTTTTTCTGCATGTGGTTGTAGCTTATGATGCTACCGGCCCAGAGGTATCCGTGCCATGGAAGCCATGTAACAAAAGGCAGTCTCATGTGAAATTCAAATGGATACCAGCGATTAGGTGTAGTCACGAACCATCGCTTTCCTACTCGCATAATTTCAGCAGCCATCTTCTTCTGGTTATTGAAGTTTCCGACATGCTCAATAACTGCATTGCTATAAACGACGTCGAAATACTTGTCTGGCCAGGGCAACGCTCTGGCATCAGCAACAATGGCTTCGATCTCCGGATAATGCTTTTTTATCAATTTTATATGTTCCGATGAAATATTAAGTGCAGTAAGTTTATCTTTCCAAGGATATAAGTCTATAAGCTGCAGTCCTCGATCAACATCAGGATTAATTTCGGCGCCGACGTCAAGTATCTTCTCGTTGGCGCTTGGTTTTATTAATCTATAGAATGATTCTAACTTGCGCTTACGGCTTATATATGATAGTCTATTGAATAGACTCATTTTTCAAACTTGTTTATATTTTTCGCTTATCAACTTAAGGAAGTGTGCTATTCTCTCAGCCACAGCTTTTGCCTGATTTTCTCTTGGCTTAGGGACAAATGTTTTCAACTGATGAAGTTTGTCAGGCAATTCCTCCACGTTGTATGCAGCCAATATATGACCAAGTTCTTCAAATTTTCTGGCTGTTGCCACTTGGTGATCGTTGACGTGTTCTTTAAATCGCTTCATTCTTGGCATAACCAATAATGGCTTACCATGTTCTAAGGCCATGACTATGCTACCAACTCCAGCATGACTTATTATATAGTCAGCGGTGGACACCTTTTCGTCAAAAAGGTTTTTGGTAAGCATCCAAGTGTATTCCATATACTTTGGTTTAAAGCTTGTTTCGCCAATCTGTCCAAAAACCGGCTGTTTAATAACTCCATCTGCTATGGCATTGTCTACCGCTTTTACTAAACGGTCGAAGGGAAATAACGTGCCCACCGTTAGAAAAATCATATGACTGCACCTATATGCTCGACATTATTGTATCGAACAGCAAGTTCTGACCATTGCGCCAAGATTAAGTCCGCTAATGGCCTTATTACCCGCCCGCTTAGTGACAAACGCTCCACATTATCTATACTATCTATCCAGACGATTTTTGCATGAGCCAACTTGCCTACCAGGCACAATAGACACGGAGGTGCTGCGCCAGTGCTTATGATCACATCCGGTTTTTCCGTCAATATGATTTTGATACAGTTCTTTAACACCTTAGCTACTCGGAGGGGATGTTCGCGGTTGCACTCTCCGGTGATATAAAAACGGCCTAGCTTTTGGAGTTTTTGTGTGACTGACTCCAGCGTCGAAACATAAAATACGTCATATTTCTTCCAACTATTTGAAAGCTTTAACAGTTGACTTAGATGCCCACCCGCCGAGGCAGCCAAACAAATCCGCATTTTTTTCCTTTGCATGGACATCGGTTAGAATTTCAATTTCTTTTGTCAAAAAGTTCCCGGAGAACTAATTCTGCCTTGCTATCCCATGTTGACATCTGAACCTTTTTTCTCCGAGCGGATATTCTTTCAGGATTGTTTTCTAACAAAGCTTTCTTGATACATTCGGCAAATTCTTTCGGGTATCGAGCTTGATACACGACATCTTGGTATTTCTCCAGTTCGAGATAAGGTGTGCTGACAATCGGCTTACCAAGAGCAAGGTATTCCTTCAACTTTATAGGATTGCAAACTTCGATCCAACGATTTTGTCTCCATGGCATAATAGCTACATCAAAATATTTACCATAATGTGGGACTTTCTCGTACGATTTCCTGCCCAACATCCACACATTTTTCTTTGAGACTAAGCCAGTGCAATCAACCGATGCCTCTCCAACAAATACAAAACTCATATCAGGCAGCATTTCAACCGTCTTTTTAATAAGTTCGATATCTGATGTATGGTCATCAATCGCGCCAAAGAAACCAACAATAGGTTTTGGTATGCCATTTATATCGTCAGGCTTATATGGATCTTGTTCAGCCGACGCAAATAAGTCATAATCTACGCCGTGGTCGAGATAGAGGGCTTTTTTGCATTGGTTGGTTTCCTCAGTGTATAACTTATTGTTTACAAATACTGTCAGGTCTGCATTGACCTTTAACTTCTGGTCATACCGCTGAACTGTTTCGCTATCCACGTTAGGATACTCTTCAAATCTGTCGGTCCGCTGGTAAACGAGCTTGCTTTTTTTCATTTTGAAAGCAACATCACAAGCTACTGGACATGCTACCCAAACCACAGGATCATGTAATCCTAATTTACGCATTGCGATTGACAACTGGAATCTTAGAAGCATTTCATTTATAGCTTTTAAGCAGCCAGTGTGATGAACTGGCAGAGAAAAAGGGCTATAAACCCAAAAGCCGGTGCTGGTCTGCTGCAAACCCATAAATATACTCTTCGTTTTCCGAATCAATTTTTCTGAGAAGCTCTTACCTCCGCCGGTGGCTTTTTTGAGGTTTGGCTTTTGCATCACGATAGAATTGATATAAAGGGTAGTTCCTAACCTGGCAAAACGCCGCATCAATTGCATATCTATATGACCGCGATTCTTATACCACCAATCCTCGCCACCAAAGCAAATAAACGACATGTTTTTGTTGTCTTCGACTCTCATTTCGACTCAAGTACTGGTAGATTGTTACTAACAGCGAAATTTGCTACGATGGAGCGGTTGGCATGCATAATTATTCTTACAGGATTGTTGGTTCCTGCGAGATCGCCTGACCAGCCCATAAACTCGTATCCGGCATCAGCAACAGCTTTTAAGATTACCTCTTCGCCAAGGGCATAAGCTGCTTTGTCAGAAATTTTCTTAACTGAGCCGCC
>CAZQKO010000064.1:9641-12327 GCA_964593945.1 uncultured Pirellulales bacterium
TTGCGGTAATATTCAGCGCCGGGGACATTGTCCAGACAGTACCATAATACGGGCGGTAGTAATCCCACATACTCTCGGTGAATTTGGACTGTTGTCTCGTCCAATTACCTACTCCCACCGCTTGTTTTTGGACCTGCATATAACGATCCATATAATCAAAGAGTGCATCATGATTCCACAAATCTGTTGCTCCCATGATGTGGGTTGCAAGTATAAACCCTGCCCACGAATTAGCAGTACAGCTTTTTCTATACGAGGCGTCCCAATTCAAACCATCTTGGTTACGGACGGTGGCATGGACTATGCCCCATTCGGGCATCCCGCGATGGTGCTCTTTATACTCAAGATAATCGCGATGTTTATCCCCTTTTCCATGTCCATAGTAAGTAAATCCATCATGATACTTGTGCATCTCGTATGGTGGCTTATAAATGTCCTCATCACTTACGTAAAAAACCTGGTCGTCTTCCCCGAAATGAACATAGGCTTGATGCAATGGGTTATAACCTGGTAAGTCGGGTCTACCAATATTTTTCATATCTGAGTTGTTAAGAACAAGCCCAGCAAAGAGAATCGGATATTTACGGCCACTAGCATGCCCGCCATTGCACACCCAGTTGACTTTCCCTCCATCTTGAACTATCCTATAGAGATCAATACCCAGCTGAACAAAACGGACAAGTAATGTTTCCTTCTCTTGCTTAGTGAAGTTAAGATGTAACATTAGCGCACCAATCCCTATTTGTGTGGCCATTTCTCTCCCATAGTCAGGCATATTTTCTGCCGGATGATGATAGCGACCCATCCAGCCGGGTACGTGGTCTATCCAAGGCCGTTCAAAATAGCGTTCTACTTTTGCAAGACCAGGTCTACTCGGTACAGGCTTTAAATTAGCAAGCAAAGAGTAGTCCAATTGATTCTTATTAAACTTGATAGTTTTATCAACACCGCAGTATGATGGGCGAAAACTACCCTCCGGAGCTGACTCAGCAAGTACGCTAAGTATTGCTGCTGTTTTGAGTTGAGGCCTATGTCCCGTATCCGCAATACTGATAGTGGACACCAAAGAAGAATGAGGCTGGAGAATTAAGGGATTACTCGCAGTAAGGTCCTTATTATTAGGTCGGACAACGTTGAGACTTGGGTCGAAATGAGGTCCGTAAGACCCATACATTGTACTATCATAGCCCTGCACAGTGCCAAGTTTTGGTGATGGATTAAGCATTGAACCGTTAATTGTCCGACCATTTATTTCGGTTGAGGGTGGCTCTATCCGTATAATAGTTACCAGCCCAACTATCCAATAATCACCGTTTGCGAACCGGCCGACCGGGTAATCTTTATCGAATGTCCACGTAATTCCGAATTGTGATATCTGCCGCTCAGCATAACTAAACTGGTTGAGCAGTAAAATCAGCAACAAAAAATATATGCGAGTAATAGCTTTTTTATAAAAACGTCTTATTTTTTCCATATCATGTCCCAATTGACGATTACTTTTTGAAGCCCAAAGCTTGCCAGCCACAAAGGGTCCAAGATAACTATCTGCGGATGTGTTGATTGTGAGCACCTATCAGAGCGCTATTTTATAGCTTGCCCTCAACCATCTCTTTATTCATAAGCAGATTCTTCCAGCCTACTAAGCTGTAGAATCCGCCTTTCAGGTAGGCTTTTGCTTTTAGTAAGGATTCATTTCTTTGTCCCTTATTGAGCAGACCAACCAAAAACCAATATGGGACCCTGAGTAAAAAGAATAATCCGGTCAGAAAACAAGCTAAAGGAAATGTCAGCTTGCTTCCGTGCTGTTTTATAAAAATTAGCTTACTACCATAGAGTTGCAGTAAGAACTGTTCGCTCATCCGTTTTGTGTTCTGTCCTCCATAATGGATTATTTCAGCATCAGGTGTGAACAAAACTTTCCAGCCATTCTTCCTAAAGCGATAGCACCAGTCTGGGTCATCCCCATACACAAAATATGTTTCATCCATCAAACCCACTTGTTCTATAGCTTTTATCCGCACCATAGAAAAACAACCGCTCACAGTCTCCACCTCTCGAGCATCGTTAAAGTCCCACCAAGTCATTCTTTCTCTAGCAAAAAACTTGCTTTTGTGGAAAATCTTGCTCAAATAAGTTGCAGCTAAAAACATGTTCAGAATAGAGGGGTGCATAAAGCAAGTTCTTCTTAAAGTTCTGTCAGCACTCAGTACTCTACATCCAACCACAGCTGCTTCCGGATTCTTATCCGCAAATTTAACCGTTTTTGCAATAGCATTGTCAAGAATCACCGTATCAGAATTTAAAAGCAAGACATATCTTCCTTCCGCTACTTTGATTGCCTGATTGTTTGCTTTTATAAATCCTTCGTTTTTTTCATTCCGTATTATCCGAACTCGGGGATATCTCTGCTTTACCATATCAACGCTGCCGTCTTGCGATGCGTTATCCACGTATATGATCTCAAACTCTATGCCTCTTGTCTGCTCATAGACGGACTTAAGGCAGTTATGCAGCAACTCACGAACATTCCAAGCAACAATGATTATCGAAACATCTTTCATATTTTCCTAATGTTGATTTATTGTCTCCAGCTTTCTTAAAAGACAATGTATTTAATGTGAACTCAATTTCTTGGTACTACCTCATGATATTGGTAAAGCTTTATTACGTTTATAAACATCAACGG
>CAZQKO010000065.1:0-12317 GCA_964593945.1 uncultured Pirellulales bacterium
GAATCGCGTTGATGGTTATGACCTTGGTGCGCTGGAGTTTGATGGTATTGACGACTATATTGAGGTACCCCGGTTAATAAGTACCGATCTTGCAATAATGGCCTGGATCAAAACTTCCACCCCAGGCTCGGATGGAGCAACGGGGCGAGACGGCAGTGGGTTGATATGGTCGGACCACGCTGGCGGCGGAGATCACTTCCTGCTGGCAGTGTTGGGAACAAAGTTGGCATTCGAAACCGGACCTGGCGGCAATCCTAATACCACTTCGAACAGAGATGTTGTCAAAGGTGAATGGGTATACGTAGCTATAACCAGAGCTGAAAGTACAAAAGATGTCGAAATTTTCATCGATGGAGCAACCGACGCAACAGGAATTCATAGTGGTGACGACAATGTAGGTTCCAATCCTTTGATTGTAATCGGAGCGAATCTTCTCGATTCGCGATACTTCACAGGACTTATTGACGAGGTCCGATTCTATGACAGGGTGCTGACGCAGGAAGAGATCGAGCAGGTTATGATAACTAACCCGGCGCTTGCCCGTAAATCATCTCCTGCAAACGGAGCTACACCAGACATAGAACACATTTCAATTCTTAGCTGGACGCCAGGAGAAAATGCAGCCAAGCATGATGTATATTTTGGCACTGATGCGAACGCCGTAGAAAATGCTGATACATTCGATACCACGGGCATATATCGTGGCCGACAAGACCCTAACACGTATACTCTGATGGAAGCTCTTGAAATCGGTCAGACTTACTACTGGCGTATCGACGAAATCAATACCAGCGAGGCGATCAATAAGGGTGGAATCTGGAGCTTTACGGTAGCTAATTATCTTGTCGTGGATGACTTTGAAGACTACGACGATTTCGACAACAGGATATACGATGTCTGGGCAGATTACTTCGTGAATAATACCGGCATGACTGTAGGGCACTTTGATCCTCCATTTGCTGAAACCTTCATTGTTCACGGCGGCCGCCAGGCTATGTATATGCTGTACGACAACGACGGCGCGGTGAATGAAGGTACAGACTATGAACGGAGCGGGACACTCACTTTTTCTGAAGCCGAACGCATGTGGGAAACTCCTCAGGATTGGACCAGAAGGGGTGTCGATTCTCTATCGCTATGGATCAGGGGCTTACCGGCGTCTGTCGGTAGCTTCACAGCAGGGCCGCCAATTACTATGACCGGTGCCGGCGCGGATATCTGGGATCCTTCTGACCAGTTCCATTATGCCTATAAGCGCCTATCCGGCCTTGGCAGTATAACAGCAAAGGTGGTCAGCATGACTAACACCCATAACTCGGCCAAAGCTGGTGTGATGATTCGCGAATCTCTGGAACCAGACGCTGCGCACGCTATGGTGGCCATCCAGCCTATGAATGAAGTTCAATTACTGTATCGTTCTACGAAGGGCGGTGCCAGCACGGCTGTTGGACAAAGCGAAGTCAATACTCCTGTTTGGGTGAAATTAACCCGCAGCGGCAATACAATAACGGGCGAGTATTCAGTTGACGGAGCTGACTGGCAGACACTGGGTCCGGCAGTGGTACCTATGCTTCCGGATGTCTATATAGGCTTAATTGTGTGCAGCCACGACCCTGCTCAAACGTGCGTAGCCGAGTTCTCAGACGTTGTCACAAGCGACACGGTTACAGGAAATTGGCAGTCACAGGATATTGGCATAGAAAGTAACAGTGCTGAACAGCTTTATGTAGTGCTGCAGGATAGCGGCGGTAACAGTGCTGTCGTTAAACATCCTGATCCGGCAGCGACGGCCTTTAACACCTGGACACAGTGGGATATTCCGCTGGCGGATTTTGCCGGTGTGAATATGCAGGCGATTAAGAAGATGGCAATTGGTGTCGGCGACCAGGTCAATCCACAGGCCGGCAGTGCAGGAACGCTGTACATTGATGATATCTGGCTGAATATTCCTTAACGCAGCAAAACCTGTCTATCGGCCTTGCTTCCTTCGGTTACGCTCGGGAAAGGCGGGGCGGCAGGCTTGAGCAGGCGGACTGTTGAAGAATTTGGATGCCTATATTGTTTTTTCGGTATAGGCCCCGTTTTCTTAATATTTGAGGGATTTTCCTTGCATATTTTGAGGATTTTCCTTGCAGTGAACAGGATAAATTTGATATAAATATGATTTGGAGTTTGTTGGTTTTTTCTCTCTGACAGTTTAGTTACTACTGTGGTGAAGGAAATATCTCTACAGTTTTTTCTTATGTGAATATAATATGACGGAGGTTGCAAGCTGGCATTTCGTTTATCTGCTAATATGAAATTTTTTACTCTGATCTTTTATTTTAGTGTGTAGCTAAAACATGGACATGTATGTTTTGTGTGAAGGAGGAATATTATGTATAAGAAATTCTTTTATTTGTCATGTTTTGTTCTTGTGCTTGGTCTGGCTTTGATAAACGAAGCCAAAGCCCAAGACCCAAATCTCGTCGGCTGGTGGAAGCTTGATGAGACGTCCGGCTTTATAGCCGCTGATTCATCTGGCATGGGCAACAACGGCGTTGTCTATGGTGGCGCGGATTGGGTACCCGGAAAGGTTGACGGTGCACTGGATTTCGATGGCGAAGACGACTACGTAGATTTACCTATCGGTTCGATCATAAGTTCGCTGACTGACTCCACCTTCGCTATATGGGCGAACTTTGCCGACCCCGCAGGCGATTGGCAGCGCATCTTTGATTTCGGCACCGGCACGACTAATTACATGTTCCTGAGTCCATGCGCCAGCCCAACCTCTACTGGACCATTGCGATTTGCAATTTTAGGTGAGGGCGATACGGGAGAGTCTTTAATAGACGCCCCTTCCACACTTCCATCGGGCTGGCACCACGTGGCGGTCGTGATAGATGGGATAAGCAGAAACATGCAGCTTTACCTTGACGGCGAGGTAGTTTCAAGTGGCCCAACGCAACGCCTACCGGCAGACCTCGGAGAGACCACCCAGAACTGGCTCGGCAGGTCGGAATTTGCAGCGGATGCGTACTATTTCGGCTCCTTGGATGATTTCCAAATCTATAACAGGGTGTTGACGGCAGAGGAGATAGATATTATGGTGCCGCGGTTTAATGCTGATAGGTCACAGCCTGCTGATGAGGGAATCATTACTACTACAACGTTTACACTTAACTGGAGACCTGGTCAAACGGCCGATACACACCACGTGTATTTCGGAGAAAACCCTGAAGATGTGCAAAACGGAACCGCTGACACCGACAAAGGCTTGACCGAGTTGAACACTTACTTGCTTGAGAACCTGGAAGCCGGCAAGACCTATTATTGGCGGGTCGATGAGGTCGAAGCCGATGGTGTCACCGTGCACGCCGGCGCAGTCTGGAGTTTTACTGTTTCTGGTAAGATTGCCTCAAGGCCCGTTCCTGCCAGCGGCACGAGATTAGTAGATCCGAATGTTTCATTAATCTGGACTGAAGGTGCAGGTTCGATTGAACATCATGTATACCTCGGTGATAACTCCCAGGATGTGCAAGCCGGCACCGGGGATACAGACAAAGGAACTGTAGAAACTGCTGTTTTCGTACTTGACCTGCTCGAACACGGTAAGACTTACTATTGGAGGGTCGATGAGTTTGATGGGCAGGACACGTATACAGGAGAGGTCTGGAGCTTTAGAACGCTGCCTGATATACAAATTACCGACCCTAATCTTGTTGGATGGTGGAAGTTTGATGAGGACGAAGGTACTGTGGCTCTTGACTGGTCTGGTAATGGGAACCACGGAACGTTATTTGGCGGAGCTGAGAGAATCGAGGGCTATGATGGCGGCGCACTTAATTTTGATGGGGTAGATGACTATGTGGACTTGCCCATCGGCTCGCTCATCGCTTCATTGACCGACTCTACCATCGATTTATGGACGAACTTTTCCAACACCGGTGGTTCCTGGCAGCGCATCTGGGATTTCGGCAGCGGCGAGCAGATCAACATGTTCCTTACACCCCGCATAGGTACGGCTGGCGAGATGCGTTTCGCCATTACAATTACGAGTTGGGCTGACGAAGATCAGACGACCGCACAGGCGACCTTGCCCAGCGGCTGGCATCATGTAGCCTTGACGATAGATCCAGGCAACACAAAACACACATTGTACCTCGATGGGCAAGTCGCTGCTGAGAACACCGCTGCCAGATACACGCCAAGCTCCCTCGGCGTGACCACCCAGAACTGGCTCGGCAGATCAAATTACGCTGCTGACGCGTACTATAGCGGCTCTTTAGATGATTTCCGCATCTACAATTATGTACAGACGCAGGCCGAGATTGTGGAGACCATGAAAGGCGATCCGCTACCTGCCCGGAATCCAAAGCCGGCTAATCGAGTAGTAACGGATGTAGAAAAGGCATTGCCTCTTAGCTGGACGCCTGGAGAAATGGCAGCTCAGCATGATGTGTACTTAGGAACAAATGCGCTCGCTGTGGAAGGTGCCGATACATCCGATACTACGGGCATATATCGAGGCCGGCAGGATCCTAACACCTATACTCCACCGGAAGCTCTTATACCGGGCCAGACTTACTTCTGGCGGATCGATGAGGTCAATAACGATGCAACTATAAGCGTCGGCAGACTCTGGAGCTTCACAGTAGCCGGTTATCTTATTGTGGATGATTTTGAAGACTATGACGATGTTGATAACAGGATATATGATACCTGGGGTGATTACTTCGTGAATAATACCGGCATGACCGTGGGTTACTTTGATCCGCCGTATACTGAGCAAGATATAGTTCACGGCGGCTCTCAAGCCATGTACATGCGTTACGACAACGATGGTACTGTAAATGAGGGTACCAACTATGAACAGGGCGGAACACAGTTTTATTCTGAAGCCGAGAGCGAGTGGGCAAATCCTCAGGATTGGACCAGAAAAGGTGTTAACTCCCTGACTCTGTGGTTCAGAGGCCTTCCAGGCTCTCTTGGCAGCTTCACGGATGGGTCACCGATTATTATGACCGGTGTAGGTACGGATATCGCCGGTACGGCTGACCAGTTCCACTTTGCTTATAAGCAGCTCTCCGGTGCCGGAAGCATAACAGCAAAGGTGCTCAGCGTTAGCAACACCAACACCTTGGCCAAGGCAGGAGTGATGATTCGCCAGTCGTTGACACCCGGTTCTCCACACGCTATGGTTATCTTCTCACCCGGTGGTAGAGTAACCTTCCAGCGTCGTGCTACTGCGGATGGTGCCAGCTTATCAAGTTCACGAGCAGGCATTAGTGCTCCTGAATGGGTGAAATTAACTCGCAGTGGGAACAATTTTTCGGCCCAGTATTCAACTAATGGAACTTCCTGGACAACGGTGGGTTCGTCGGTGACGGTAACCATGCTTTCGGATGTCTATGTAGGCTTATGCCTGACCAGCCGTAACGCCGATGCTGTTTGTACAGCAGAATTCTCTGATGTTGATATAGGCGGCACGGTTGCAGGTGATTGGAAGTCTCAGGATATCGGCATAGAGAATAATGCTCCTGAGCAGCTTTATGTAGCGCTGCAGGATAGTTCAAACAACAGTGCCGTGGTCAAACATACTAATCCTGCTGCAACGACCATAGACACCTGGACGCAGTGGAATATTCCATTGACGAGCTTTACCGGAGTAAATCTGCAGGCAATCAAGAAGATGTCTATTGGTGCCGGTGACAGGGCCAATACGATGCCTGGAGGTGCAGGAGATTTGTACATTGATGATATAGGGCTGCGTTTACCCGCGCCTAACTAATAGTAGTTAATTCGGTTGTTCTTTGATAAAAGTGCATAACCTGTCCTGAGCTTTGTCGAAGGAAGTGAGCTAAAGTGCCTAAAGTTGTAAATTTTGACTTTAGGCACTTTAAATTTTACCTCACTTATTAGGCTTGAACCTTGTTCGGTATCTTTTTTAGATTACTCAGCAGGTAGTTCTGCATCACTACATCCCAAGTCATATTTTTTGCAAGCTCATAACCGGTTCGAATCATGCCTTCAATCTCACCCGTGCTTTCTTGCGAAGGCAAGAACGGGTGCAGGCGCTGGATTATTTGTTGAGCAACTTGTTCGCTGATGTTTGCTTCTATTTGGTCTCGTACTGACCAGTCGATTTGCAGCAGGTCTTCGATATCAGCATACCCGTCCTGAGCGTAGTCGAAATCATCTAAACTTGTCTTGCCTGTCCTGGGCATAGTCGAAAGATTGGTGTAGTCTGCGATAATAACGTTCTTTATCCCGTTGGAGAAATCCACCGATTTTAACGGTCCCGATATATCGGGAGTTGAAGCCGTTAGAGAATTTCGTTCTATAACGGGGTTTACATCCTCAGTTGTTCCGGCCACATCCCGTAGCAATCCTGCACATCCACAGACGCTGCTGAAAACACATATCCCGCCGAAAGTCAGTGGCTCGAGCTGGGATATCCCAAATGGTTCATAAATACTCTGGCCAAACTCGACATCGGTTCCTTTTCGGATGTCCATAAATTCCATATCTGCCGGCATTCTGCTGCCGCAGTTTTTTCTATAAAAGCCGAATTGATTAATAAAGACGACCTTAATGTTGCGGCTCTGAGCGTTGAATTCCTGTATCTTGGCATAGAAGTCAGCCTCACCGCCGGACAGGTCCGGCCAGCCTTCACGGTGGGCCACAGGCCAATTATATGCCGCTTCCATATTATAGATGTCGTGGCTGGGCCGCTGTGTTACCTCCGTGGACAGCAGGAAAAACACCGCGGTTTTATCCTGGGCTCTGAACTGATTTTCTATATTCCGCAATACACGCAAATCACGCCATAGTCCTTTACTTCGTATCAGCCTTGTTACGTGCGTGAAGACAAAGTCAGGTTTAAATCCGAGCAGGTTTTCACAATATTTTTTTAGTTTTTCTTTCGATGCCAGTTTATCGGCGACAGATATTTGCTGAGCTGGTATGCCGTTGTAAACAATATTAATATCGGCAGATTCAAATTCCGCTGCAAGAAACCGCAATTCGTCAACAACGTAATCTCCTACGGCATAAATTTGGTCACAGTATTTTGCAGCTTCCACAAGAGCGTGTTTGAAGAATGAGCTCTGGTCGCCGAACACTTCATTAACATAGAGTTTGTCTTTATGAGCTTGTTTGATTACGTTATAGAACATCGTATCATGAGCAGGATGCTCCTCTACAATGCGGCGCATTGTGGCCACTTCATGGGCATAAAAAACCGTTTTGAAATCGCAATAGGGTTCGAGTATAGCTGCCAGTGCCGTGGGCATTCCCATGAACTCATGCGCGATAACGGCCGTCGATTCTTTAGCAGCATCAAGTGCTTTTAGCACAGCAATTGCCACAGGTGCAAGTCTGATATACTGTTCGTACTCCCATAGGTTCTCGTACAAATGACTGCGAATACCGAATTCCTCGAACAGACGTTTTTTGAAGTCGTTGATGATTCCTTTGTTGACATATCTGACATCGATCAGAAGCACTTCGGGCGAGCTTTTTATGCCCGTCTGCTCATCAATAAATGTTCGTCTGCCGTAGACAATACCTGTATTGTAGTAGCTTTCGAGCTTACGGAAAGCTGGAGCGTATGCAGGATTTATGAGGCCATCAATGGATGAATAGAGGACCTCTCCGTTTTCGCCGAGCCGATCTAATACGGAACCCTCGGTTGTAAACAGTGGGCTGATAATGATAGACCTGTCAATTGCATCAAGATAGGATTTGCAGGTAAAAAAACCTTGAAGGACAGCCCCAATTCCGCCAATTTTCCCTATCGCTTCATGGGTAACATGCACAACTGTTGTCTCATTAGCCATTCTAAGTTTCCCTCCAAGTTTTAATACGAAGTTAAATCAAGCTATGTTTACTGTTTCCACTGTAAAATATAACAAATAGGTATATTTTGGCAAAGCTGGTGGAATCTGCTTTGCCTGTTATTTTCATAGTGCCGAAAAAATCGCGAAAATTTTGTAGATAGAGGATATTTTTTAGGACTTTTAGGACGGATTTAAGAAAAATTATTCGCCGTGGTTAGCTTATTCGCGTACGTAGATTTCTTATTAGTCCCGAAAGTACCTGTGGAGGGATATTAGCTAATTCCGGCTCAGGTATTTCACTAAGTGCAATTTTGTCGAGAATTTTTACTGCTTGGCGGCCATAAGGAGTGATAGAATCTGCGGTTCTTTGAGCTTCGTCCAGCTCACCATCGGCCATTTGTCGTAGATAAACAATTATATTTTTTGTTAATTCTTTGTCACTCACCTCGGACGTTGACCCGCTGACTCCATACGCTGCCTCGGGGGTGTCTCTTTCCAGCAATATGTCCTGTGTAAGCTGATGTGTTTCTGCCATTAGCCGCTTTTTTCTTTCTTCCTCGCTTTCGTCTATCGGAGCAAGTTTGAGATCATCATCGGTCTTGAGATCGGGGACATATATTTTATTGTGGCACGCCGGGCACTTTGCCCATTTGCCGGCAGCACTGTCTTGTGCTTCCACCCTTCTGTTACAATGACAACAATGAAATGCAATTGCCATTTTGTCACCTCTGATAAATTTGTTATTTATTTTTCGGCTTTATATTCTGCGACTACCTCAGTAGTTATCCCGCCACGAGGTCTGAATCGAGAGGTAACCTTTATCCAGCTTGGTTTGCAGGTATTATATAAATCATCCAGGATATCGTTGGTTAGGGCCTCATAGAAAATACCTTTGTTACGATAGCTTTGCATATAGAGCTTCAGGCTCTTTAGCTCAATGCACAATTTATCAGGGCAGTATTCAATTATAATCTCACCAAAGTCCGGTTGGCCTGTCCGGGGACAAACACTGGTAAATTCCGGACATTTAATAGTTATGCAGTACTCTCGCCCTGGACGAGGATTCTCGAACAGTTCTATTAATTCCAAATCCTTCATTGCCCGGTTTTCTTACATATTCTACTTGGTTAATATAATCCAAATATCGATTTAAGACAAGCAATAATTGACAGTTTAAGAGATAAAGGGCGCATGTCAAGATTGTTCGTCTTTCGCAGCCCCTAAGGGGCGGAGAATGGATTGGTAAAACCTGCAGAAAGAAACGTATGTCATTTCGACCGGAGGCCCACTATAAGTGGGCCGAAGTGGAGAAATCTGCTTTGAAGGCAGACCTCTCCACTCGGCCATACGGCTTCGGTCGAGGTGACAAAAAGGGGCCAACCATTCTTTTGACTCTGCTCAAAGCCTGCCCTGAACGTAGTTGAAGGGACAAGTATCGATTGAGGTAATTAGGAAATAAAATAACCCAACTTTATCTGTAAATGTGACATGCACCCAGAGAAACAAGGTGCGGCTGAAGTTTTGACTGATTTTTCTTAAAAGTGTTGCATTTAACTGATGGCTCGGATATTTTGGAATCTTGAGTTTCTATTAGGGTTTCTTTACAGAGCCAAGTGGAAGAAATAACATGCGAACGATGTGTTTTAATTCTTTTGAAAGGGTAAAACACTATGGCTAAAGGATTGGTTGTTCTAATTTGTGCGGTCGCAATGGCGGTTTTTGTACTTACAGGTTGCGCAACTGTCGGGCAAACACAAGCTGCGAAGTTCGTTCTGCGGGTAAACTGCGGGGCATACGAACCTTATACGGATACAGTAGGTAATGTTTGGCTGCCTGACCAATATCTGGAAGAGGGCGTAGAATGGGGTTTTGGTGACGGCTTAAGCATTGACCGTGGTGCTCTTAACATTACCGGTACCGACTCGCCGAAGATATATGAGGCTGAGCGATATAGTATGTCGGCTTACAAGTTTACTTTGCCAAATGGTAAATACACGGTTCGACTGTATTTTGCGGAAACTTTTGAAGGAATTACCGGCGAAGGTCAGCGGGTCTTCTCGGTCAGCATTAATGATAAAACCGTCCTTGAAGACCTTGACCTGTATAAAGAGACTGGTACCTGGGAAAAGCCCATCGTTAAAGAGTTCAAAAAAGTAGCCGTGTCCAATAACAAGCTGATTATCGGTTTTACATCTAATATTGAGAATCCTGAGATTAATGGCATCGAAATAATTTCAGAGTAGGCTTGTAACCACCATACGTGTTTAACGAAGGTAAAGCCATCCCCAAAACCTTCGGCTTTGTAGCTGCCACTCGATAGAAGATAAAAGCGAGTGGCAGCCTCAAGCGCAGCTTGGGGATGGGCGTTTCCTCAACGAGAGAGGATAATCCGTGGCTGAAAACAGAGCGGTTGTTTTGCTAAGCGGTGGACTGGATTCAGCTACGACTTTAGCTATAGCCCACAGTGAGGGCTTACGATGCTACGCTTTGACTTTCAGCTACGGCCAGCGGCACAAACAAGAAATCGAATCTGCAAAAAAAATCGCTACTTCTTTAGAAGTAGCTGAGCACCGCATCATCGAGATCGATTTATCCTGCTTCGGCGGTTCAGCTTTAACTGACCCGGCTATAAAAGTACCGAAGAATCGAGACAAATTAGACAGAACTACCCAAACTTGTCTGACGAGCCTTCTCCGCCGTAGTAGCTACGAAGGCCGGACAGTCAAGATTCCACCGACATACGTACCCGCCCGCAACACGATATTTCTAAGTTATGCACTTGCCTGGGCTGAAGTCCTGAATGCGTTTGATATTTTCATTGGTGTTAACCAGACTGATTACAGCGGTTATCCCGACTGCCGGGCTGAATTTATATCGGCTTTTGAAAAGACCTCTAATCTCGCCACTGCAGCAGCAGTCCAGGGCAAAGGCCGATACCGTATCCATACTCCGATTATCAATATGACCAAAGGCGAAATCATTCTTGCCGGAACCAGGCTCGGCGTAGATTATTCTATGACACACAGTTGCTACGACCCGGATGAGCAGGGTAGAAGCTGCGGACACTGCGATTCCTGCAGATTAAGATTAAAAGGATTTGCTGAAGCAGGGTTGACCGATCCATTAGAGTACGCGGACGATTAAGGATGTGGCCTCTGTCATTGCGAGGAGACCGGCACTTTGACAAAGTGACGGACGACGAAGCAATCTCGTTTGTTATGTTTTAGATTGCTTCGCTTCGCTCGCAATGACATACTCAATACGATATGCGAGAACAATGAGGATAAACGAGATATTTTATTCTTTGCAGGGTGAGGGATTTTTTGCTGGTGTGCCAAGTGTGTTTGTGCGTTTGGCTGGTTGTCCCTTGCGCTGCCGATGGTGCGACACCAAATACGCATGGGACAAGGAAAGTGGAACTGAACACAGCATTGATGAGATTCTTAGGACCATCCTGCAATGGCCCTGTAAATTCGTGGTGATAACCGGCGGTGAACCGATGATAAATTCAGACCTGCCGCAGTTAGTACAAAAGCTAAAAGCTTCTGGAAAACATATAACTATTGAAACCGCTGGCATTGCATTTGTGCCGGATATGCTGTGCGATCTAATTAGTATAAGCCCGAAGCTAAGTAACTCCACTCCGGCTGATGCAAAACTTGCCGCAACTCATAATGATTCGAGATTGGATGTAGCCGTACTTCAAGAGCTGATTGATAATTACAAATATCAACTCAAGTTTGTGGTGGACTCACAAGATGATATGCCTGAAATACAACAGACAATAGAAGAAATAGGAAACGTCGATGTGGAAAAGGTGATACTTATGCCGCAGGCAGCTACCAGGGATGAGCTTTTAGTCAAATCGCCTATGGTTGCTGAGATGTGCAAACACACCGGCTTTTCGTTTTGCCAGCGACTGCATGTTCTGCTTTGGAATAATGAAAGAGGAATGTAACATCAGGGCATAATTAAAGCTGTCCTTTCAATAATCGAATCTCATCGAGCCAGGCTACATATAAGCCTGCAAGTCATTGGCTGTTTACTCTGGGAGCACCGCTACGGCTGCTCTACTATTTGGGCTGAAATATTTGTTTTTGACTTTTTCTACATCTTCCGCCATGATTTTGTCCATAGCACTGGAGACCCGCCTGCCCAGAGAGTCCGGCGGGCAGGGCTGATCGCTATCAAGACCGAGCTGCAAGCACCTTCCGATTGAAAATGCCAGGCCATAAAGATTTTGCAAAGCCGCTTGGTCGGGCCAATCTATAATTCCAAGGAAGTAGCCATACATCATTTTTGTTGCCTGAGTTTCTGTATGCTGAAACGGCCTGCCCAGTGTCTCATCAATAAAGGTATTCAGACGTTCGAGGACTTTTTCAGGACTTTCTCCCGCCTGGAGCGGCAGCGATAGGGTGAGTATTTCAGGGTCGTCGAGGATTGCATAGTTGACGGGGAAGAAACCCTGAATGGTGGGGAGCTTGCTGCTCGATG
>CAZQKO010000066.1:0-12275 GCA_964593945.1 uncultured Pirellulales bacterium
AACCGATAAACGAAATACGTAACCTGCGATCTCTGTAGTTTGTGAGAAATGCAGGCTAGTTACTACACAGAGTAGTATCAGCAACATTTGATAACAGAAGTGTAAAGTGCCACCGCTTGCGCGAGGACATGCCTGACCTGTCGTAAGACATCCTGTGGACTGCGAAGGCAGGAATGCTAAAATTAGGAAATAATCCACCTCGATCTTGTTTTCGACAGGAAGACGCGGGGGGCACACCAGTCTTTCGGCTAATTCAACACCTTTTCACCATTCAAGGCTGATAGAGTCTCATAGCCTTCATCCTTCATATTGTACTCAACCATTTCAACGATATCATGGTCATCTTCTACTATTAGGATTTTGCCTTTGCTCATTTAAGCTACGCCGGTAATTCGATATGAAAATTAAATTAGTTTGTTTGGTGGATTTATATCTTTGCCGTACCTTTTTGTTTTATAGCCTCTCGGATTTCGCGATTTATTCTGACACTGCACCACTGTTGGCCACACATTGAGCAATAATCAGCAGATGAAATTTGTTGTATACCCATTTCCTTACAGGCTTCAAAGTGCTTAGCTTCGGCTGTTTGTGGATCAATTGACGCAGCTAAGTGAGTTTTCCAGTCCAGGTTTGTCCGTGCAATGCTTAGTTTCCTATCCTGCTCGGAGGCATCATTTAAGCCACGGGCGACATCTGCAGCGTGAGCGGCTATTTTTGCTGCAATAACGCCGGCTCGAACGTCATCGGTGTTCGGCAGGCCCAAATGTTCTTTCGGCGTGACATAGCACAGAAATGAAGCCCCGTAAAAAGCGGCAGCCGTTCCACCAATAGCCGATGTAATGTGGTCGTAGCCTGCAGCTATATCGGTCACTAACGGTCCAAGAACATAAAAGGGGGCACCGTGACAAATTTGCTGCTGGATTTCCATATTATATTGTATCTGGTCAAACGGCACATGGCCTGGACCCTCAACCATAACTTGGCAGCCTTTTTCTTGTGCTCTCTGAGTAAGTTCACCAAGAGTCCGTAGTTCTGCAATTTGAGCCTTGTCGGTAGCATCAGCAATGGCACCCGGACGAAGACCATCGCCAAGAGAAAAGCATACGTCATATTCGGCTAATATGTCACACAAATCATCGAACATTTCGTACAGTGGATTCTGTTTATTGTGATACAACATCCATTTTGCTAATAGTGCTCCGCCTCGACTGACAATACCTGCTACACGATTCTCAAGTAACGGCAGATGCTCTTTCAACACCCCAGCGTGAATGGTAAAAAAATCAACGCCTTGTTTAGCCTGTTTTTCGATAACTTCGCATATTATCTTGCTGTTTATGTCTTCGACATTACGATCTTTTATCATTTCATAGATAGGTACTGTTCCAAAGGCTACAGGACAGTGGGAAAGAAGCTCGCAGCGGGTCTCGTCAAGATTACCGCCGGTACTTAAATCCATAATCGTATCAGTACCAGCAGCCAGCGCAGCCTGCATTTTTTCCATTTCAGCCTGGACAGAAAATCTTTCACTACTTGTACCGATATTTGCATTTACCTTTGTCCTTAGGACACGCCCTATACCGGTCGGCCTCAGACATGTCCCTTCGGCAAGCTCAGGACAGGCTCTGAGCGAAGTCGAAGGATTGGTTTTTAGATGTAGCTTATTAGCCGGTATTACCAGCCGACCAGCGGCAAGCTCAGCCAGAACAAGCTCGGCTTCGATGTTTTCACTTTCAGCGATAAATCTTATCTGTTCGGTTAATATTCCAGCTTTCGCGGCTTGTAATTGCGTTGTCATCTTAAAACTCCGTTTTCCTAATAAAAATCGCTTCCTGCAGGAAGCGATTTATTTCTAATCTAAACTCGTCAATAAATTTATGTTTAGTCAATCACTTTCCTACGCAGGCATATCCGCCCACATTCTTTCACCCCGCTTCCGCGGGGGCAAGAAAGCAGGGGGGCAATTGTCCTGATCAGGTTCAAAGGGTTTTTTTCTCAGGCCTGTTTTTATACAGTCCACCCCTAGCGAACTGCAACTTATTATAGCCTCTTGCCTTTGCCAGTCAACTTTTTTGCTGAATTTTGTGGTTTTCAGTATTGTTTATGAAGCATTTTGCAAAAAAATTGTAAAAAAATCTTGTTTTTTCAAACAAATGTTTTAAACTTTAGTATAAAACGATTGTTTAAGGGTAAAACTATGAGTGTTTTGCAGGAAAACAAGGTCAGTAGCGACGCAAAAAAGAGTGTTCAGGACCGTTTGCTGGACGCGGCAGAAGAGCTTTTTTGTAAACACGGGTTTGACGGCACGAGTGTTCGTGATCTGGCTGCCGCTGCTGGGTGCAATGTTGCGTCGGTCAACTACTATTTTGGCGGCAAAGATAAGTTGTATCTCGAGGTTTGGCGTCGGCATCTTGGTGTGATGCGTGATACTCGCCTTGCAAGCATTGAGAATGTAATGTCTCAAAAGGATGGTAAGCCCAGCCTGGAAAATCTGCTAACCTCGTATGCGAACGCGTTTGTAGAACCGTTGGTAGATAGGGAGAAAGGAAGTAGGTTTATCAGGCTTATGGCTCGGGAGATGGTCGATAAAAAATTGCCTCAAAACGTTTTTATTGAGGAGATGATTATTCCTGTTATGAATGCGCTGCAGCAGGCTTTGATGAAAATTTGCCAAGGCTTAGACGAGAAAAAGGCACACTTAATGATCCTTTCTCTCGTTGGCCAATTAATTCACACAACCATGGCAGAAACCATGGTTGAGCAGGGCAACGAGATGAAAATACCGAGGTTTGATTTGGCTGAAATAATAGAGCACATCGTTAAATTTTCCGCTGCCGGAATTCGGGCCTATACAAGTGGGACTGTAGAATGAGAAGGTTGTTTGTTTCAATTTGTTGTTTCTTATCAATTTTTAGCTTAATGGGGTTTTCCGGCTGTATGGTTGGGCCGAAATACTCCAGACCCAAAACCGTCGCGGATACCGCAACCGATTATGTCCGTCCTGGAATACATAACCAGGATGTCAATGACATAGAAACGGTTGAGATTGACCAGTGGTGGGTGCGATTTGGTGACTCGGCTACGTCTGATTTAGTGCAGCGTGCCCTGGGGAATAATTATGATCTCAAAGCCGCGGCGGCGAGAGTGCTTCAGGCTCAGGCGTCACTTGCTGAAGCCGGTGGTCGATTGTGGCCGGATGTGTCATATAACCTGAGTCGTAACCGGGGCAAACAGTCCTTCAATTTCGGTGGAGCAGGAGGACGGTTTAGCCTCATCTCAGAGACCTGGACCCAAAATATTTCCGTGGCTTATATCGTCGATTTGTTTGGCAAGCTCAGACATGCCAAGCAGGCGGCATGGGCGGATATGTTTGCTTCCCAAGCAAATGAGCAGACCCTTATAAACTCAATAATCGCCACTGTAATCATGGCCCGAATCGATATCGCAACTACTCAGAAGCGTTTGGCAATAGCAAGAGCAAACATCCTAAGTCGCAGCAACACACTGGAGATTGTTGAACGTCGGTACAGTAAAGGTCTTGTTGGACCCGTCGATGTAAGGCTCGCACGTGAAAATCTCGAGGCCTCGAAGGTTCTTGAGCCGAGCATTGAGCTATCGCTTATCACGGCCCATCATGCGCTTGATGTTCTTTTGGGGCGTCAGCCGGGCACGTCTGAACCTTTACCTGAAACATTGGCGGATTTGCCTGATTTGGAGCCTTTGCCAATCGGTGTGCCCGCCTCACTTTTGGATCGTCGTCCGGATGTAATGTCTGCCGAGTTTGCCTTACATGCCGCGAACGAGCGTATCGGTGTTAGCATAGCACAGCTGTATCCGGATTTGACTCTCACAGCGACCTATGGTGCAAATGCCGACCGCTGGCGAGATATTTGGGAACACTTTGCAGAGAGCTACTCAGCGCTGTTCACCCTGGCTCAGCCGATCTTCAAAGGCGGACAATTACGTGCACAAATCAATGCCGCAAAGGCCCGTTACGAAGAACTGGCGGCTAATTACGCCACTGCTGTATTAACTGCGATGCGGGAGGTAGAAGATGCGCTGATTAGTGAGCAGATGCTGCAAAAGCAGCTTGAACATGCTCAACGCCGGTTTACTGAAGCAAAAGCTGCTGAGGAGCTATCAAGGCAGCGTTATCAACGAGGTGTTGAGGGTATCCTGGCGGTTCTTGAATCCGAGCGGCGGTGTAGAATAGCTGAAGAAGAATTAACCATCCTCAAAGGCCAAATCTGGACCACAAGAGTTAATTTATACCTGGCTCTTGGGGGTGACTGGGATTATGAGAAAGAAAACGAAATATAACCGGTGAAAGAAGATGGCTAAAAGCAAAACAACTAAAATAGAGATTACGCAACGAAACTTTAACGCCCACAGAAAGGGCCGTGGTCTATTGCAGGCTATACTTGCCTTTTTCTTTGTGGCAATTAGTATATTAGCTGTTTTTATTTTAATCAAGCTGCAAAAGCAACCAGAGCGAGTGGCACAGGAAACCCTGGCGCCATTAGTTAAGGTTCAGCAATTACGCAAACAAGACATTCAAATGGTTGTTAGCGGTTACGGAGAGGTTAATGCAAAGGTACAAACTGATATTGTACCAGAGGTTTCCGGAAAGGTGGTTAATGTTAATCCGCAGCTAAAGGCTGGAGAATTTATCCCAGCTAAAGAACAAGTATTGAAGATAGATCCAAGAGACTACGAACTGGCTGTTCAGCAGGCTCAGGCTCTTGTTGCGGATGCTCAAGTCAAGCTTGATATAGAAATCGCAGAGGCTGAAGTGGCCAAAAAGGAGTGGCAGGAGTTGCATCCTAATACTGAGCCGACTTCATCATTGGTCTTGCGTGAGCCGCAGATTAAGCAGGCACAGGCTGCATTGGCCTCTGCTAAGGCACAGCTTGCAACAGCAGAATTACGGCTCGAACGAACGAGCTTATCTTTGCCATTTGATGCTCTGATAATCAGCGAAAAGGTTGATCTTGGTCAGTATGTTGTTGCTGGGCAGTCAGTGGGTGTTGCGTATGGAACTGAAGCTGTTGAGATAGAGGTCCCGCTCGAAGACAAGGAGCTGGCTTGGTTCAATGTCTTTGCGGATTCAATTGCAGTAAGTAACCAAACAGCCTCAAGTAAGAAGACAACTGTTGATGTAAAGGCTGAGTTTGCAGGGATCGAGCACACCTGGAAGGGCTACGTGACAAGAACTACAGGCCAGGTCGACAGAACATCACGAATGGTTTCGGTTGTAGTCGAGGTGCCAAACCCGTTTGAAACCTCTGTAGACAAACCTCCCCTGCTGCCGGGTGCATTTGTAGAGGTCTTCATCAAAGGCAAGACTTTAAAAAATGCGGTTGCTGTACCGCGAGATGCGATACATGACGGCAATAAGGCCTGGTTGGTAAACGACGGTTATTTGTACATCCAGCCTTTGGAAATTCTGCGTGCCGACAAGTCTTTTATATATGCGCGTTCGGGTATTGAAGATAAGGCTATGCTTGTAATAAGCTCGCTTGATACTGTTGTCGAGGGAATGAAGGTACGTACACAGGTTGAGAATGCAGAAGCAGCCGCTAAGTTAAACCATGATAGTGAGCAGACTGTCAAACAGGAGATGAATTAGATGAAAGAATCAGAGGAACAAAAGGGCATTCTTGCATGGTTTGCATCGAACCACGTGGCGGCAAATTTGTTGATGCTTTTAATCATAATCGCAGGTTTGTTTGCAATTGTTTCCGCGAAGCTGGAGGTTTTTCCTGAGTTTAGTCTTGATATGATCAACGTCACGGTACCCTATCTCGGAGCCACACCGGAAGACGTGGAGGAAGGAGTGTGCCTTCGTGTTGAGGAATCTATTGCAGCCGTGGACGGCATAAAACGCATGACATCAAGCGCTTCTGAGGGTGGAGGCTCAACCCTGGTCGAGGTTGAGGAATATGCCAGCACAACCGATGTGCTCGACGATATAAAGGCAGGAGTCGATACTATCATTACGTTTCCTCAGGAAACAGAAAAACCTATTATTTCAGAACTTAAGACCACGCATAGAGTTATCTCCATTGTGATCTATGGGGATGTGTCAGAGAAGACGCTGCGGGTACTTGCCGATCAGATTCGCGACGATTTGACCGCGATGGAAAACATCAGCCAGGTAGGTATCGCCGGCGTTAGACCTTATGAAATATCCATTGAAGTTTCGGAGGAGAATCTTCGCCGTTACAATCTGAGTTTTGACCAGGTATCGCGAGCGGTTGGAAATTCATCGCTCGATATTCCGGCAGGCTCCGTAAAAACCCCGGGTGGAGAGATTCTGGTTCGCACTAAAGGCCAAAAGTATTATGGCCCAGAGTTTGAGAAAATCATAGTTCTCACAAGGAATGACGGGACGCAGGTCAGGCTTAGTGACATCGCCACCATCCGGGACGAGTTTGAAGATGTTGATCTTTATGCAAAGTTCGACGGCAAAAGAGCGGCTCTTATACAAGTCTCTCGTATCGGCGAACAGGATGCAATCGATATAGCACGCACCGTTAAAAACTATATCGCCGACAAAAAAGCCCAGTTGCCCAGGGGAGTTTCGATTGCCTTGTGGGAAGACGATACGGTGTTTTTAAAGGCCAGATTAAATCTGCTTACAAGGAATGGTTATATAGGTCTTGTCCTTGTTTTTTTGATCCTGCTGCTCTTTTTGAATATGCGACTCGCTTTCTGGACCACTATGGGCATCCCTATTTCTTTTCTTGGCGCATTTTGGCTGCTGCCGCTTTTCGGTGTCACAATTAATATGATGAGTCTTTTTGCATTTATAATGTGTCTCGGTCTGGTTGTAGATGATGCAATTGTCGTGGGTGAGAATATATTTGCCTGCCGACAGCAAGGCATGGACAGAGTTACGGCAGCCATAAGAGGTGTTAAAGAGATGGCTATGCCTGTTACATTAGCTGTTCTCACAACTATTATAGCATTTGTACCGTTGGCTTATACTAGCGGCATCATGGGCAAGATTCTTCGAGCTCTGCCTATAGTGGTAATCAGTGTTCTTTCAATATCGCTGGTCGAAGCATTACTGATTATGCCGGCCCATCTTTCGTCTAAAAGGTCCTGGAACAAGTTTATCCTTACTCGTTTCACTAATAAAATAAATTCGGTAACACACAAGCTGCTGTCCTCGTTTATCAATGGACCGTTCCTTAAGTTAGTACACAAAGCGGTAACCTGGCGTTATGTCACGTTAAGCATCGGCGTTGCGATATTTCTAACTACTGTCGGATTTATCGCCGGGGGCTATATCAAGTTCGTATTCTTCGACACGGTCGAGGCTGATAATATGATAGCGACATTGACCATGCCTCTGGGCACACCTGTGGAGCAGACGCGGGAGATTATCGAAGGCATCGAGCGCATCGCTTTTCAGAGCATTGAAGAGTTCGACAGCAAACGCCCTGGACAGCCTTCGCTTCTAAAACACATTTCTACGACCGTCGGTGCTCAACCAACATTGGCTCGCGGCGGCCCTGTTACCATCGACCTCGGGGCTGGAGGACAATCTCATCTTGCCGAGGTCAATGTGGAGCTGCTCGGCGCAGAAGACCGTGACGTCTCCAGCGTGGCCTTGAAGAACCGCTGGCGAGAGCTGGTCGGTGAAATACCAGGCGTTTCCTCGCTGACGTTCATGGCTGAGTTTATGAGCACCGGCAATCCCATAGAGGTGGAACTATCTCACCGAGACTATAATGTCCTTGTGGCGGCTTCCGAAGAGCTAAAGGCTATACTTCGTGACTATGCCGGCGTTAGTGACATAGCCGACGACTTTGAGCCGGGAAAAGCAGAGCTGAAACTGAAACTTAAAGACTCCGGCCGCAATTTGGGCCTAACACTTTTAGATTTGGCTAGGCAGGTCAGGCAGGGCTTCTATGGTGATGAGGTACAGCGTATCCAGCGAGGCAGGAACGACATCCGCGTGATGGTTCGCTATCCTGAAAATCAGCGAAGGAGTTTAGCCGATGTCGAGAATATGAGGATTCGACTGCCGGATGGCACTCAGATCCCGTTCAAAACTGTTGCCGAGGTTCAGTATGGACGCGGCTATGCGACGATTCGACGAGTTGACCGCCGACGCGTGGTAAGCGTTTCAGCCGATGTTGATGAGGCGGTAGCTAATGCAAGCCAGATCAACCGTGAGCTGAACGCGAGCGTTCTGCCAAATTTAATGCGGGAATTCTCAGGCCTGCGATATAGATTTGCAGGCGAGCAGCGTGAGATAAACGAATCACTCGGCACCCTCATACCTAATTTCGGAATTGCCATGCTGGCGATATATGGATTGCTGGCGGTCCTGTTTAGAAGCTATTCGCAACCGGCCATAGTAATGTCTGCGATTCCATTTGGTCTCGTAGGGGCAACGATAGGACATTTGCTTATGGGTTTCAACCTTAGCATCCTTTCATTGTTCGGAATCGTGGCCCTTTCGGGCGTAGTGGTGAATGATTCGCTTATTATGATCGACTTGATCAATCGCGAACGCAAAGAAGGTGTTAAGCTGGCGCAGATATTGAGCGATTGTGCGACACGAAGATTTCGCCCTATTATGTTGACAACTTTGACAACCTTTTGCGGCCTGCTCCCCATGATCGCTGAAAAAAGTCTGCAGGCCCGTTTCCTTGTTCCAATGGCCATAAGCCTGGCATTTGGTGTTGCGTTCGCAACGTGCATAACACTTCTGCTCGTGCCATCCTTATATATGATACTCGAAGATATAAGAACTCGGATTTTTAAGTATGGAGTTTAGGGAAGTAATTTTTTAACTTTTTAAAACAATTTACTTGTTGAATGTTAATAAATTACTCAAAGTGACCGATTCGTACTGTCATACCCGCGAAGGCGGGTATCCATTTACCGTATCGCAGCAGTGGATTCCCGCTTGCGCGGGAATGACAAACTGCGATATGTTACTGTTAAATATCCACTTATGCCAGTACATCGTTGAAAAACGGTTAATTTGAGTAAATTAGCAATTTTTTTGAAATTTTTTCTGGTCAAAGGTTGTTTATTAACAAATAATATACAGTATTGCATTTGTAGCTGCTGGGGGAAGGTAGAAATTAGTTATAGAAGGTGAGTGAGTTTTATTATTGGGTTCGTTCTGAGGCTTGGATATATTAGGTATGCTGCATTGAGAATCGCCTGTCCGTAAGGTGAATAGTAACTGCTGATGGGTTTCTTGCGAACCAGAAGAGCAGTGAATTTATGGAAACTGCAGCAAAGTATAAACCGAATATTGAGATCGTATCCGATGCCGAGAGTCTTGCATACAGAAGCATTGAGATATTTATTTCTGATGCTCAAAAGGCGATAAAGGCAAAGGATGCCTTCTACGTTGCAATATCTGGGGGGCATACTCCTAGGCGTTTTTTTGAATTGCTCGGTGAAATACCGGAAGTTCGTTTTCTGCCCTGGGATAAAATACAGATATTCTGGGTTGATGAGCGATATGTTCCGCCGGATTCACAATGGAGCAATTACAAACTGGCTGCTGATACCTTCTTAACCAAGGTGGTCATCCCTCAAGAAAACATTCATCGAATACCTACCGAGTACGATGATATCCAAGTTGCGGCCCATCATTATGAGAATACGATTCGCAGAGTCTTTGCTTTAAAGGGAAATAAGCTTCCTGAGTTTGATTTGATTGTGCTTGGGATGGGAGCCGAGGGACATACCGGCTCGCTGTTTCCTGATTCTTATGCACCTTTTGATACGGAGAATTTAGCTTTTGTTGTTTATGCTCTGGATGAGAAGCTTAACAGAATAACCTTGACACATCCTATTTTATGTGCTGCGTTTCACTTGGCTGTGCTGGTCTCTGGCGAGGAAAAAGCCGCTATTTTGAAGGATGTCTTGACCAACGAGCCAGATGAGGTGCAATATCCTATCCACATTCTCTGGCCCGTTCTTGAAAAGGTTACATGGCTGGTTGATAAAGATGCAGCAAAATCTCTATGATTGATTAAAGTGAGCTAAAATGACAGCAAAGCTAAAGCTGTCATTCTGAGCGCAGCGAAGAATCTCTTTTTCATTGGCCAGATCCTTCGGCTTCGCCTCAGGATGACACACAAGTGTCACTTTAGTCACTTTGGTCACTTTGAAAATCCCCACGAAGTATGATAATTACACAATTTTTTCCGCTTCTGCAATAAAAAGCCGTTTATTTACGTCTTTAACTACGATTTCAGGTATCAGAGAGGATTGTCTGTCGCATTTTATTGAGAGATTTCTGGCTGTAAGTTAGCAGACTTGTGGTGAGCCTGCCCGCCGTACCATCAAACGATAGCTTATTCTCTATCGCAGGATACTCTGGGCAGGCGGGCCTGCCGAATCCATCCGGCAGTATCAATTAGATCAATATATAGGTTTTGCCGAGCAATAATAATGGGTAATCTTGAAAAAATATTCTTCATTGGTTTGTTAATTTTTGCCTTATTTTGCCAACCGGCCCATGCCGCTGGGGAGGATTTATACGATGAGATGGTGCTGCGAACCCTTGAGTTGGAGTTTTCACAGGCGGACTGGTGGCAGCAGTTGACCTCCAACTATCAGGCGAAAGAAAACATCGTTGCCACTTTGACCGTGGATGATGTTACATACGAGGGCGTCGGGGTTCGATTTCGCGGCATGACGTCTTACTTGATGACTGGCAATTCACAAAAGAAATCTTTCAATATTGAGATTGATTACACCATCGAGGACCAGCATCTGATGGGCTACAAAACGCTCAATCTCATCAACTGCGCCAATGATTCTACCTTCATGCGTGAGGTGCTCTATTCGAACACCTGTCGCCGACAGATTCCCAGTGCCAAGGCCAACTTCGTAAAATTGGTCATCAACGGAGAGAACTGGGGCATTTATGCAAATATCCAGCAGCTCAACGCTGAGTTCATCGAAGACTGGTTCCCGAGCAATGATGGCACACGGTGGCGTGCTGAAGGTATAATGGGTATGTGGGGTGGCGGCCAGACACCCGGTGGAGGAGGCCAAACACCCGATGCGGAAAGACGACCATTACCGAATCAAAACGACCTTACTCTGGCCGAACCCGGTGGCGGCGGAGGTTTCGGAGACGGCAGCGCGGCACTGACGTGGCAAGGTAGTGATTCGACAATATACGAGCAGGTTTATGAACTGAAGAGCACCAAGCAAGATGATCCCTGGGCCAGTCTGATTAACACATGCGATGTGTTGAACAACACTGCCTTGGATCAATTGCCTGATGAGCTTGAAGCAGTGCTCAATGTGGATAGAGCACTATGGCTATGTGCGTTTGAGATTGTTTTTCAGGATGACGACGGCTATGTCAATAAACGCGGCAGTGATTACTACCTCTACTATGAACCAGAAACCGGAAGGATACATCTCATGCAATATGATGGTAATGAATGTATGGGGACGCGACAGTGGTCCTTGTTCTACCAAGCAAATGATCCGGTTGTACCTCTCATGTACCGTTTGATGTCTATTGCCCAGTACCGACAACGCTACCTGGCCCATGTACGGACAATTCTGGACTCCTTTTTAACAGAAGATACTCTGTGTCCCAAGATCGACGCATACCAAGCTCTCATCGAGCAAGAAGTGCAAATGGATAACAAAAAGCTTTATACCACGCAAGCGTTCCTCAGTGGAATAACTACGTTGAAGACATTCATACAAACGCGTCGCACCGCTCTGCTTGCGAATCGTGAAGTGAGTCGACCCATCCCTGATATCCTGTCTGTTGACCATGATGTCATACAGGAACAAGCAGGCCAATCTCTGGTGATTACAGCTCAGCTCGGCCAAACCGTACCTATTGCCGACGTGCAGTTGTTTTTGTCAGAAGGTACCTATGGCTTTTTCACTGCACTGCCGATGACCCTGGATAGTGAATCGGCCCCTGACTCGAACGAGGGTGCTCGCTACACTATCACTCTGCAGAGCTATCCACCAGGCACGGTGCTGCGCTATTATGTTCAGGCCACCGCGGCTGATGGCGTCGGCACACTGGCCTTTAGTCCGGCCGGCGCTGAACACAATGTATATACTTATGTGGTGACCTATGCCAAGGCAGAAGTAACACCAGTTGTAATCAATGAGATCATGGCACGCAACGATACAACAATTGCCGATCCGCAAGGTGAGTATGACGACTGGATTGAATTATTCAATATCAGTGATGAGTATACCCCTACCCATTGTCAAGACAAAAAACCAGTGCTTTTAAGGTGGACTTA
>CAZQKO010000067.1:0-12268 GCA_964593945.1 uncultured Pirellulales bacterium
TGCCAGTTCTTCATTAAAAGTGTATGGTTGCCAGCCCTCATCATCGGGCAAAAAAATCCAAATAATCAGAACTATTACCACAGCTCCGGCTGAGAGCCAAAACCATTTTCTGAAGTTTTTCGGCAGGATAGTGCAAGCCAAAAAGATTATTGCCAAAAGTGTTATTACCTTCCAAGGAGCCTGGAAGATAATAGAAGCAATTAAAAGCAATGTAAGGAAAGAAATGCCAAGCCATTTAAGGATTCGCCTGACGATACCGCATCTTTTCTTTTCCTGTTTTTCTTCAACCATTTTACATATCAAGTTTTTCGCGCAGGTGGTTGAGCAACCGATCGGTTGAAATCCTTACCTGTTCCATCGAGTCACGCTCGCGGACAGTGACGGTGTTATCCTTCAATGTTTGTCCATCCACGGTAACGCAGAAAGGCGTTCCGGCTTCATCCTGCCTTCGGTAACGTCGGCCAACAGCGCCTTTTTCATCGTAAAAGCAATTGAAATACTTCTTAAGGTCGTTGTATATATTCTTCGCTACATCCGGCATGCCTTCTTTTTTGACTAATGGAAAGATACCAACTTTGATAGGCGCCAGCGCATGATGGAATCGCAGCAGGTTCCTCGTTTCACCACGTACCTCTTCTTCATCATAAGCATCAACCAAAAAGGCGAAGGTGCTTCTGTCGATGCCGGCACTCGGCTCGATAACGTACGGGATATAGCGTTTTCTTTGTTCATCATCGAAGTAAGAAAGCGGACCGGACTGGTAATCTTCGGCTTCTTCGGCAAGTTTGATGTTATTCAGGTTCCCATCATTCTCAAACCATTTATTAAGTGTTCTCATTCCACGTTGATGCTGCCGCAGGTCAAAATCCGTGCGGTTGGCGATGCCTTCAAGCTCCTGCCAGTCGCCGCTTCCAAATGGGAATTTATACTCCACGTCAACACAGGCCTTTGCATAATGAGCAAGCTCATCCGCTTCGTGTACACGGAATTTCAGGTTTTCTTTTTTTATTCCGAGATTAAGATACCAGTTGAATCGCTGCTCCTTCCAGTGCTCATACCACCTCTCATCAGTGCCCGGCTCACAGAAGAATTCAAGCTCCGCCTGCTCAAATTCGCGCGTGCGGAAGATAAAAGCCTTAGTAGTGACTTCGTTGCGAAAGCTTTTGCCTATCTGGGCAATACCAAAAGGGATTTTGACCCTTGTTGTATCTAAGACATTCCTGAAGTTGACGAAAATACCCTGAGCAGTCTCCGGACGCAGATACATTAACATCGAATCATCAACGTTGGCTCCCATTTGTGTTTCGAACATCAGCCTAAATGGCATTGGGTCTGTGAATTGGCCAACGGTGCCGCAGTTGGGACAAATCTTTCCGCTCAAATCCTGAGCCTTGGTTATAGCAGCATCGATGGCGATATGCTCGGTATGCTCTTCGGCCTGCTCAATAACCTTTTCTTTAAGGTGGTCAACGCGTGTTCGGATGTTGCACTTTTTGCACTCGGCTACAAGGTCAACGAATTGGTCGGCATGGCCTGATGCCTTCCAGACCAATGGGTGCATCAGAATACTACAATCCAGGCCAACGACATCATCTCGCATCTGGACGACATTTTTCCACCAGGCCTTTTTGACATTATTTTTTAATTCAACACCGAGCGGCCCATAGTCATAGCAACTGGCAAGGCCGCCGTAAACTTCGCTGGACTGAAATATAAAACCCCTTCGCTTGCAAAGCGATACAATATCATCAAGCTTGGTGATTTTTGTCATATTTTGCTCTCCAAAAAATCAAACAGAGCTTATTATATATGTTTAATTTCTTTTGTCCACGTTTAGCCATCGCCGGTACGGCGATGGATTAACCTTTTTAGAAGGTTTAAGTTGGTCAGTGAGAAACGAACAAAAATCTGCATAATAGGAGCGGGACCAGCTGGTCTGATGGCGGCGATTTTCTCCGCCAAAACAGGTGCCGAGACGCTGCTGCTCGAATCCAACAAAACCGCCGCTCGCAAGCTTCTTCTTACTGGTGGTGGCCGATGCAATTTCACCCATATAGCTTGTGTCGATGAGCTTGTGAGAGCTTTTGGATCTAAGGGTAGATTTCTCCGTCACAGCTTCTACCAGTTTCCCCCAGAGTTGGTGCGACAGTTCTTCCAAAAACGCGGATTGAAAAGCAAGGCCGAGGATAACGGCTGCGTGTTTCCAGCCACCGACCGTGCTGGCGATGTAAGAGACGTTTTGTTCACAGAAGCAAAAAGGCTCGGCGTACTGTTTATTTTTTCTACAAAAATCAAGAGCATTGCTAAGCATGGTGAGTATTTTACTATCGAAAGAGCCGGGCAGAAGATCTTGGCTGAAAAAGTAATTATTGCTACAGGAGGTATCAGTTACCCGCCTACCCAGAGTGTACGTCGGGCAGGCCCCCCTACCGGCTCAACTCGTCTCGGCGCAGGCTCACCGAGCCGGAGCGGGGCAGGCGATGGTTACAAATTCGCTCGTCACCTTGGGCACACAATCATCGAGCCGAAGGCCTCTTTGGTCCCATTAGTGACGCACGAAAGCTGGCCGAGCGAACTGGCTGGAGCATCGCTCGAAAATGTGAAAATATCAACAATAATAGGCAAGAAAAAAATTGTTACTGCAGGAGCAATGCTTTTTACACACGATGGCATCAGCGGACCGGCTGTGCTTGAATTGAGCCGATTAATAACCGATTTTCTGCCTCCCTTTGGGGACACCTTACGGCGGAGCGAGAAACATCCGATTAAGATTGCTATTGATTTAGCCGTTGTCTCCAATGAAGCTGAGCTTGAAAAAATGATTATTAGTCAAATCGGTGAACATCCCAAAAAGACTATTTCCGGCATTTTGGCTGAATTTGTACCGAAGCGTGTTTCAAAAGTTTTATGCAGACAGCTTAATTTTTCTGAAAATCTTCCCGTCCTGAGCCGGGTCGAAGGATTTGCCAACCAGTTAAATAAAAACCTGCGAAGGAAACTGCTGCATTTTCTAAAGGCTGTGCCCCTTTCGATTGTGCAAACAAGGCCGATTGCCGAAGCGATGGTCACAAGAGGCGGAGTAAATGTTACCGAGATAGAGTCTAAGACAATGGAGTCGAAGATTTGCCGGGGGCTATATTTTGCCGGTGAAGTAATCGACGTCGATGGCCCCTGTGGCGGCTACAATCTGCAGATGTGCTGGTCAACCGGTGCCCTGGCGGGTCTTTCTGCCGGGCAAAGTAAATAACCCCCAGTAACCCCCAATGATACTGGGGGCTAACAATCTTCGTTTCGCAAATTACATTTTTTCTCTAAGCGTTAAAACGTGAGAGTATCGTCTTGATATTAAAAACACAGGGACAACACACAGCAGCAAATTTACAACCAAAACAGAAGTGTAAATATCAAAATCTCTCCGTGAAAATGGATTGATAATATGTACGAAAAAACCGAAAGAACTATAGAATCGCAAGGATGAGATTCTCAGGGTAAATGACAACAAAAGAGGTAATATTAAATACAGAATAGTGAGAAAGATTAAAAGAATTGAAATTTTATTATAAATAGGGCTATAAACGACATAGATCTCAAGCAAAAGCAGCAGAAAAAGATAAAACGAAAAAATAATAACGAGATAAAAGACATAGAGAGAGGGTTCCGCTTTGCTAATCATAGCTAAAAAGGCTGAAATTATGCCCCATATAAAAAATGAGCCGACAGCAAGAGCGAGATTAGAATTCAGAAACAGCGCAGAAGTCATACTTTTACCTGCACGAGAACCAGCCCGGCGTAAGCCGCAGCACTCAAGATAATGATCAAAACTTTTAATCGAACCGAGCGGAATAAACACTACAGGAATTAAAGAAGCCAGCCAAAAGAGATAGAGATAAACCATTCTTTCACGCAGATGCGGAAGGACAATACCTATAGCGATGAATTCATAGCCGAGCAAATACAGCAAAGCTCCAATCCTGCTAAATAACGGTTCCGTCTCAAAAGTAAATTTCCTTACTAATCCAAAGGCATTCCAAATACTCAGATAGATAAAGATAGAGGTAATCAATAAGAGAACCGGAATGTTAATATTGTAGAATTCAACGAGATAGTTTTCGATCTTATGGACATGCCAGATAACCCGATGCGAAAAGAAAATAGACGGCAGCAGTATCGTTGCTCCTACAAAAAGCAAAAGTATCCAAACAAAAATGCTTGTTTTGGCCTGCTTTTTAACAGTTGCTGTATTAGATAACAGCAAGGCGACGGAATTAGTAAACAAAGCGGTTGAAAGCAATAACAAAATCACCTGTATCTGGAGAAAGCTGCTAACTTTGCCCAGCGAACCGAATGTCAGAAGGAGTATAAAGTTAATCGCCGCAAACAATATGGGCAGTAAATTTCTGCCCAGCAGGGCAGGCTACGGCGGAGTAGGCACTACGGAGAATGGACGTATAGCAATTTTAGAAACAGCTACCGTAATCCTTGATTTTTAATCGTCAAGATGCCTTATGGCACTGCTCACGCTTCCTCGTTCTTCTGCTCCGCAATATTATCGCTTCCGGCTTCACTCTCAACTTGTGGTGAGTTTATCGAATCCACGTCAGAGTTTGGATTTTCCTGAGGTTGCTCGGCTTCGTTATGTTCGGCCTGTGGTGAGCCTGTCGAATCCGATTGTTGTTCACTATCTATCTGTTCTCCGTTAGGAGTCCCAAGGACAACCTCACTGCCCTGTGCCTCTGCCGTTTTACCCTTGTGCGCGCTTGGCTGGCTTGGCTTAGACTGCTCATCTTCACTCGTCTCGGTGGAGGCTGCCGTAGCCTGGTCAATCTCTTCCTGAGTCTGTGCGGGCGGATCCTCTTCACTTTCACTTTCACCAGACGAGCCTGCCCGACGTACACTCTGGGAAGGCGGGCTGTGAACAACTTCAGAATCTTTTTGATGGATTGATTTGACT
This sequence comes from uncultured Pirellulales bacterium, assembly GCA_964593945.1. Taxonomy (GTDB): domain Bacteria; phylum Planctomycetota; class Phycisphaerae; order Sedimentisphaerales; family Anaerobacaceae; genus CAZRMQ01. The sequence continues at coordinate 4,952 of CAZQKO010000067.1, forward strand.
GTTTGCTCTTCAGAGGTCCACTGAACCCTCCGCAAACTCAAACCAATCTTACGGTTCTCAGCATCAACCTTTAGAATCTTAACTTCAACTTCATCACCCACGTTAACAACATCCTGGGGCTTTTCAATTTTATGGTCCGCAAGCTCTGAAATGTGTAAAAGTCCTTCAAGATCCGGTTCAAGCTCAACAAACGCTCCGAAATTCGTCAGTTTTGCAATTTTGCCTTTGATTATATGGCCGGGAATATATTTTTCCGGAATGGCTCGAATCCATGGATCTTCGGTCATCTGCTTTATTCCGAGCGATATGCGTTGTTTCTCTTCATTTACCTCAAGAACGACACATTTTACTTCCTTACCCTTCTGTATGGCTTCGCTGGGATGCCCATATTTTTTCGTCCAACTTAAATCAGAGATGTGTATCATACCGTCGATGCCCGGCTCTATTTCCAAAAAGGCGCCGAAATTAGTCATGCTCCGCACTTTCGCAGTAACAATTGTTCCGGACGGATACTTCTGAGCAGCTACCGTCCAGGGATTCACTTCAGTCTGTTTCAGCCCCAGTGAGATTTCCTGTTTTTCCTTATTAACATTCAGCACAATTACCTCGATTTCATCTCCGAGATTGACAATCTCACTGGGATGTGCCAGGCGCTTCGTCCAGCTCATTTCGCTAATGTGCACCAGTCCTTCAACGCCATCTTCGAGCCGGACAAACACTCCGTAGTTCATTACATTTACGATCTTGCCCTTTACTCTCGCTCCGATTGGGTAACGCTCTTCAATATCTTCCCATGGGCTGGGTCTTTTTTGCTTCAGACCCAGTGAAATCTTCTCATTTTCCTTATCAACACCAATTACAATGCATTCAATTTCCTGATCAAGCTCAACCACCTCTGAAGGGTGTGATATCCTGCCCCAGCTCAAATCAGAGATATGCAGCAGGCCATCCAAGCCACCCAAATCTACAAATACGCCAAAGTCTGCGATATTTTTCACCACACCTTTTCGCAATTGACCAACCTCAATTTCCGATAGTATCTTTTCCTTGCTGCTTCGTCGTTCCTCCTCAATAAGTTTACGTCTCGATACGACGATATTCCGGCCTTCAACATCGATTTTGAGAACCTTGCACTTGACCTCCTTGCCGATGAATCTGCTGATGTCGCCCGGCTTTCTAATATCAACTTGCGAAGCCGGCAGAAACACCTGCACTCCAATATCAACAAGCAAGCCTCCCTTGATACGGCGTATAACCCTGCCGCTTACAACGTCTCCCTCCTTCTTCGTATTGATAATCGTCTCCCATCCTCTGATGACATCGGCTTTGCGCTTGCTCAACAGAATAAGTCCGCCTTCAGCGTCAGTATCTTCAAGAAGCACTTCGATCTGTTTGCCTGGATCTATTTCCTCGGGACTGCCGAACTCACTCGCATCTACAACTCCCTCGCTTTTCAAACCGACCTCAACAATAACATCGTTGCCGATTTGTGAAACTATGGTTCCTTTTAGAATAGTCCCCGGCAGACGTGAATCCACCTTTGTTTGAAGAGCTTCTTCCAGAAATTCATTTTCTTTCTCACCAAACAAGTCCTCGACCTGCTGGTTGAGCTTTTCTTCCGTTAATCCTAATTTGTTAATTATGTTTCTATCTACCATACGCCTGAATTCCTCTGTGGAGTCTCAAATTCTGGCCTGTCGCCGCCCCACAAACACGGCGACAAGCTACAGTGCAATCCCGATGAATCGGGACACAAATCTACACTTTCGGTTAAATGGTAAACGAATAACGGTTTCATTAATCGTCTTACGGTTGCGCTACTCGTTACGTATCTCGTTTTACGTTTTACGGTTAACGCAACCGATACGAGCCGCGTAACCGCAACCGGATATTCCTTCACTAACCACTAATTACCAACCACTACAAAGCTTCCAGCCTTTTTACAAACTCATCTATTATCCATTCTGGCGTCGAAGCCCCTGCTGTAATCCCGATTGTATTTATCGGGACTACATTCTTACCAAAAAGTATATTTATATCAAGTTCATTCCAGTTTTGCAAATGAAACGTCAGCTTATTTTCTTTTTTGCAAAGTTCTGCCAATTTCCGCGTGTTGGCACTTTCCAGCCCCCCAAGCACAAACATCACATCGACCTTCCTACACAACTGCACAGCCGATTCCTGCCTTTTAATCGCTTCCTGACACAAAGTATTGATTACCTTCATCTCACTGAAGCTGCTCCGCCCTATAGCACCAAGCATCCTTCCGAGGTGTTCCGGGGTCTGGGTGGTCTGACACACAATTCCCAGCCTGCCGTTTACAGGCAGCTTATGCAAATCCGATTCATCGGCAATAACCACAACATTCTTAGCACAGCCCACTACTGCCTGAACCTCCGGATGATTTTCGTCGCCAATTACAACTACTTGATAATTATCCTCGGCCAGCTCTTCGGCTATGTGCTGCACCCTTTTAACCAGCACACAGGTGGCATCAACTATCTTAATGCCCTTTTCTTTAAGCTGCTCTAACTGCTGCGGTGCAGCACCATGCGAACGGATAATAACCGTTCCACCCCCGCCGCTTTGCTTCGCAAAGCGAAGCAGCGGGGGAATTTCTTCCACGCTGTCTATGGTTTTTAGTCCCGCTTTGGCCAGACGCTGTACCACATCTCTGTTATGAATAATCGGCCCGAGACTATAAACTCCAGCCTTCGCAGCCGCTCCGGCGGAGCAGGCTTCTTTTTCCTGTGATAGCACTTTTTCAGCTATGCGAATGGCATTTCTAACGCCATTACAAAAACCACAAGTCTCTGCAACAAGAACTTTCATAGAAATTTAAAATGAATAACGGTTGCGGTTACGGTGCTCGTCACGTTATACGTATGACGTTAACCGAAACGAGTAGCGCAACCGTAAGACGATTAACGAAACCAGTAATGTAACCGTATATCCATTCGACTAAACACATATTTTACTCCAGTGGTTCAACCCATGAGATAATATCCTTCAAGTATATTTTATTTCTTTAGATTCTATCTCACGGGTTCAACCCATGAGATAATATCTTTCAAGTATATTTTTATTTCTTTAGATTCTATCTCACGGGTTCAATATAGATATTACGAAACTCTATGGGTGTACCTTCACTTTGCAGGCATATCCTGCCGGATTTCTCTCCGTAAGGAGTCCCTGGGACTGAGCATTTGGTAGCCACGTTTTGCAAAATGCCATTGACCAGCACTACTACCCAGTCATCCTTGCAAATAATATCGTATGCGTTCCATTGTCCGACGGCTTTCTCACTACTATCTTTCAGCTTCATTGTTCTGCGTCCGCTGACTCGCGGGCCTGCCTGGGCATGTTCTTTGAACTCGACGCCGCCGATAGCCCAGAAATCGCCTGCATTTCCAGAGGCCAATTGGCACTCAAGACTCTTTGGCCAGACTACGTCATCGCCGCTATTATGAATAAGCACGCCGCTGTTTCCGCCTTTTTCAGGCCACCGCCATTCCACATGCAGCAGATAGTCGGCGTAATCCTTCTCTGTCCGCATATAGCCATTTGGCTTTCCCTCACAGCGAATCACGCCATCCTTGATCGACCATGTCTCAGTCACATCGTGGTTTGGGTCTGGCACAACCTGTCCTGAGCTGGGTCGAAGGAAAAGCTTCCAGCCGGTAAAGTCTTTGTTATTCCAAAGGATAATTTTCTCTTTCGGTACAATCGGCTGCTCCTGCACCGGTGCTATTGCAGACGTGGTTAGTGGTATTATTGTAAATATAATCAACGACGTAATTATCAAATAATTTTTCATAAAACACCCTTTTCTTTCTTACAATAAAATCATTTTTTCTAAGTTCTGTTTCTGGTATCTCCATTTCAATAACATCGGCAATCCTTAAAAGTAAAGTTTTTAATGAAAATTTCTTCACAATTTCACCTTCATCCTTCGTAGTGCTACGGAGAATGGACTTCGCAGTTTCATCCCTCGCAGTCCCTAAGGGACGGAGAATGGAGCTACGGAGAACGGGCTACAAGTAGTCGTATGGCTGCTTACCTTGCCTGAGTCTGCACTGGCTTTGCATCTGCCGGAGCTTCTCTGTGAGAATTTCAGCAAGTTTTTTGTCATCCATATCCCGTATCTGCTCAGGAGCAATCGCCTGTCCAAAACGGACTGTCACGTTGCCTGATGAGAAAACTTTCTTGTGCCTCGACCAGCATTCAAAAGCACCGTCAATCAATACCGGCACAATTGCAGCTTGCGACCGCCTGCAGAGAAGGCCCAGTCCGGGCTTAAGATCATTAATTTTCCCATCTTGTGTGCGTGTACCTTCAGGAAAAAGACAAACACCACAGCCTTGTTTTAACCTGGCAATAACTGTTTTAATCGATGATACATCCGCTTGATTTCGTTTTACGGGTATGGCGTTTAACGAAGAAATCAGACAGGCAAAAACCTTATTACGAAAAAGTGTATCACGGGCGAGAAACGTCAAACGACGTTTCAATCCCACTCCACATAAAACCGGGTCAAGATAGCTTTGATGATTACTCGCTAATATAAAAGGGCCCTCGACAGGGACATTTTCTCTGCCGTAAACACGAATGCGAAAACAAAGAATACAAAAAACTCTGCAAGCCCATCGGGCAATCCAGTACCATACTACCGAGGTCAGATAGCAGAAGTCAGAAGTCAGAGGCCAAAAGCCGGCATTCTGTCCTGATGCCTCTGTTTTGCTTCTTCTTTCTTCTGTCCCACCGTAAGGTGTCCTGTGGACTTCGGCTTCGCTCAGGGCAGGCTTCTGTTTTCTGTTTTCTGTCTTCTGTATTCTGGTTTGAAGCATTTCTCTTTCACGCAGCGTAAAACTTTTTCCACAACCTGCTCTAATGTTAGATTAGTGGTATCGATAACAATAGCATCGTCAGCCGGCTTTAATGGACCAACCGTTCGGCTTTCGTCATTTTCGTCTCTTTCTTCTATGGCCTTTTGTGTCTGCTCCAGGCTTTCCATGCCTCCTTTTGCCTGAAGCTCAGCTCGTCTTCTTTTAGCCCTTTGACACGAATCAGCTGTCAGATAGAACTTTATATCAGCGTCTTCAAACGCCACTGTGCCTTGGTCTCTTCCTTCTGTGACTATTTTCTTTGCCCCTGCCGCAAATTGCCTTTGCATCCGAACCAACTCGGCCCGCAGCAAAGCCTTTGAGGCAATATATCGGGCGTTGGCGGTAACCTCTGGATGCCGTATCTGCTCGGTGACATCTACGCCATTTATACAAACCGTCATTTTGCCCTGTTCGGCTGAGAACCGAAAGTCGTTCTTTTGTATAATCCTGAGCAATTCATCCTCATCATTCATATCCACGCCGGTCTGCATAGCGGCAAGCGTCACAGCCCGATACATCGCACCGGTATCGAGAAAGGTCGCATCGAGTTTTTCAGCCAGCCGACGGGCGACGGAGCTTTTCCCACTGGCTGCAGGACCATCAATCGTAATAATCAAATCCGCCATTTTTGATTTGGTAACCGGTTAAATAGCATATTCAATATTCAGTTACCAATAACCAATTACCATTCACCAATTACCAATTACTATTTTCCAACTTTAACAACAATAATACTCGTATCATCAATCTGGTCGGCAAGTCCCACAAACCGCCTTCTGTACGCCAAGATATTCTTAAGCACCTGATGAGCCGAACCGTCGGAAAACTTTTTTGCGGTCTCGAGCAAATTTTCCCTGCCCCACCACTGCCCATCAAAGTTAGCAGTATCAATTAGCCCATCGGTATAGAAAACCAAACAGTCGCCGTTTTTCAGCTCGATAGTTTCAATCTCATATTTTGCTTTTTTATCAACTCCAAGTACGAGTCCGCCTTTTTCCAGATTAATAATATCGCTATTTCTTATAAGTACAGCCGGCTCATGCCCGCAATTACAATAGCTTATAATCTGCTCTTTAGCGTCGATGACCGCGTAAAAGAGCGTGATAAACTCGCCGTCGCTACACTCTCTGCAGGCCATGTTATTTAACTTATGAATGGCTCCCTGGCTCCAGAAGATGTTTGCAGCACACTGTAAATCTCTCTCCATTAACTCACTGTTGCCGAGCCGCTCACCATAGTCCAGCCGGACGTTATCCTCGCCGTATTCGGTATCCATGTAAGCCCACAAGGCACCTCGAAACAAACTCATCATAAGTGCAGCGGGAATCCCTTTACCTATCACATCAGCAATCGCTACCGCAACGCAATCTTCGGTAATTTGAAGAAAATCGTAAAAATCGCCGCCTACATCAAAACAAGGAATATAAGTAGCCGCGATATCCAGTCCCGTTATCTGCGGTGCGATTTGCGGAATCATCTTTCGCTGGACAAATCCTGCCAGCCGCATTTGCTCAGCCGCCCGCGCCCCTTCAATCTTCTCAGCATAAAGCTTGGCATTGGTTATCGCAACGGCACACTGTGAAGCAACCGCACGGGCAAGGTTTATATCATCCTCGTCAAAGTGCTTTGGCTTGGGACTATAAAGCCGAAGCACGCCGATCGACTTATTTCTGAATCCCACAGGGACAGTAAGCTGGCTGACCAGACCTTCTTTAATGGTTGCCTCTTTGTATTTGACTCTGTCATCGACCCGCATATCGTCCAGCACCACAGCTTCACCCGCAAAGGCAGCTTTAACCACGGTGTCATCTTTAGTAACCGGCCCCTTGTTGCGGTATTCTTCGCTAAGCCCGTAAGTGCTTCGCATCTTCAAATCATTGGTCTGCTCATTCAGCAGACGTATCGAGCAGGCCTTGACACCTACGATCTTCACCGCTGCCTCAGCGAGCTTATCCAGCACCTCCTGAAGTGAGAGCTCTCCTGCCACCAGCGTAGTAAGCTGGTAAATCTGCTCGTCTCTGGCTATTTGTTTTTTTGTCTTTCTTGGCATAATGCTCTACTACTATAAAACCGCTCCCCGCTTTGGCAGAGTCAGGCAGGATTATACTAAACTTTAGGACACAAGTGAACCCAAATCTACATTATACTATCCAGCGCTGAAATTGTTCATTTGCACCAACCGGTTGACAAAAGACCAATAGTACCAAATAATCAATTAGAAATGGATAAGGTAGCCAAACACATAATTTTCACAGGGCACGTTCAAGGCGTGGGCTTTCGCTTCACCGCTCAACGCATAGCTAATCGTCATCAGCTAACAGGCTTTGTCCGCAATTTACATGATGCTACTGTTGAGATGCTCGTCCAAGGCCCCTCCGAAAATATAGATAATTGTATTCAAGACATTAAAGATTCTTTTGCCGGCTATATA
>CAZQKO010000068.1:0-4129 GCA_964593945.1 uncultured Pirellulales bacterium
AGCAATTGCGATTTTGCAAAGGGCATTTCTCTCCGGCAGGTGGGCACACGCGTACATCTTCGCCGGTCTGGAAGGGATTGGCAAATTCAAAACAGCCGGTGAATGGGCGAAACTGCTCCTTTGTGAGAATCCGTCTATAGAAAATGGTTTTGCCGATAGTTGCAGCTCATGTCGGTCCTGCCGAGCTTTCCAGGCCGATTCGCACTCCGACTTCAATCACATCTATAAGGAATTAGTCGAATTCACCAAAGATAATAAGGGCAGAAAAACACCTGTCGATTTGCCGATCGATGTCATCCGGGAATTTCTTGTCGAGAAAGTGGCGACTAAGCCGGCGCTTTCGCAAAGAAAGGTCTTCGTGGTCAGCGAAGCAGAGAAGCTGAACGCCGCTTCGCAGAACGCACTTTTGAAAGTTTTAGAGGAGCCGCCTGCATACTGCTGTATAATCCTGCTATGCACCCGCCTTGAAAGGCTTCTGCCGACCACCAAATCAAGATGCCAGATAATCCGGTTCGGCCCCATAGACGAAGACAGGATAATCGAAAAGCTAAAAGAAACAGGCCTTGAACAAAAACAAGCCCGATATTTCGCCCGTTTATCGGCTGGCAGCTTAGGAACAGCTTGTCAGTGGGCGGAGCTTGAACTGGCTGATGCAAATCTTTACCAAACAAAGAAGAAACTGGTAAGCTCATTAGCTGACTTTGAGTTTGCCGATGCGGTAGAGCAGGCCGAGAAGATTTTGGAAGATAGTAAAAGAATCGCTGCTGTCTGGCGCGACCTCGACAAAACCATCAGCAAAACCGATATCAATCGAAGAGCTCAAAAAACTCTAATACAAATAATCATCTCAGCTCTGCATGATACAATGAAACTGAACGCTGCATCAAAAAAAACTGGGATTAATTTCGACCAAAAAGAACAGATAAAAAAGTTGGCCGCTCGTTTCGATGTGGAACAAGCTGCAGAAAAAATATCTGACTGCTATAGGATGCTGCGTTGGATCGAGTCCGGAGTTAACGAGAAGCTTATTTTCGAGCAGCTATTGTTAAACCTCGCAGGTTCTGATATAATCCATACTTAATAATAATGATTGTGAATCCCGAATTTGTTGCGGGGTTATTATCTCTTTAAGGTGATTGGAATGCCGGAAGTCACGGAAGCAAAATCCAAATGGGCAAAAAATAAAAAATATATGCTGGTTCGCTACAGCCGCATGAACACGCTTGGCTTCTTCGAGCACAACGAAAACAAAATACCGAAAGTCAACACGCGCGTCGTTGTAGAAACCGAAAAAGGCCTTGAATTAGGTTACTTAGTGGGTCAAAGCAGCTCCTACAAGGCCGGACGATTTAGATTAAGTGACGATCAGATAAAGAAATACTTCGATGACAGCGGCATTGAGCATTCGTGTGAGCAGGACGGCAAATTCGTCCGTTACGCAACCGCAGCGGATATAAATGAACAGCAGCACCTGCAAAAAATCGCAAAAGAAGAGATAGAGTGCTGCAAGCGTTTTGCCAAAGAAATGAACCTGCCGATGAAAATAGTTGACGCAGAACACATATTGGGCGGCGAACGGCTCATCTTCTACTTCATGGCTGACGGCCGAGTGGATTTCCGTGAGCTGGTAAAAAGACTCGCCCAGGAGTATCAGACAAGGATCGAAATGCGCCAAATCGGCTCACGTGACGAAGCCAAGCTGCTCGGAGATATGGAAAGCTGCGGGCAAGAATGCTGCTGCAGAAGGTTTCTTAAACTGCTCAAGCCCGTCAATATGCGAATGGCCAAGATGCAAAAGGCCACGCTTGACCCATCAAAGATATCCGGCTATTGCGGCAGATTAAAGTGCTGTCTGCGATACGAAGATAAAACGTACGTCGAGCTTCGCAAGCGACTGCCCAAGAAAAATACCAGAGTAAAAACCAAGCAAGGTGAAGGTAAAGTTGTCGATACTCATATCTTGACTCAGCTCGTGGCCGTTGAATATGAAGATGGTAGAAAAGAAGCCGTACCCGTCGATGAGATAGAATCAATCTCCGGCCAAGCTAACAGCAAAACAGGAAAGGAAACCACCAAGCAAAACATCAATGAAAACAAAGAAGAATTTGAGGAACAGTAGCCCGCCTGCCCAAAGTGTACGGCGGGCAGGTCTTTAAGGAAGAAACATGCCCCGTAAAATCGTCGTAACATCAGCTTTGCCTTATGCTAACGGTCCCATACACATGGGACACCTCGTCGAGTATCTGCAAACCGATATCTGGGTGCGCTTTCAGAAATTGTGCGGAAACCAATGTTTGTATTTTTGTGCCGATGACACGCACGGCACACCGGTGATGATAAGCGCACGCGCTGCAGGTATCAATCCGGAGCAGCTAATCGAGAAAGTACACAAGGAGCATATAGCCGATTTCGCCAGCTTTTATATAGTCTTCGATAATTATTACTCGACGCATTCACCTGAAAATAAACATTTCAGCGAGCTTATTTTCAATCGGCTAAATGAAGCCGGCTCCATCATTAGGCGAGACGTCGAACAAACCTATTGCGAGAAATGCAGGATGTCACTGCCGGACAGATTCGTTCGCGGCACCTGCCCACGTTGCAAAGCGCAAGACCAGTACGGCGACTCGTGCGAGGTTTGTAGCGCCACCTACCGCCCTGCCGAACTGATCAATCCGTATTGTGCTACTTGTAGGACGCCGCCGACTTTGCAAACATCCGAGCATTACTTTTTCAAGCTCGTTGACTATGAAAAACAATTAAAAGACCTTATTGTCGGCGGATATACCCAAAAATCGGTTGCAAACAAACTTGATGAATGGTTCAAAACAGGACTGAAGGACTGGGACATCTCGCGTGATGGACCCTATTTCGGCTTTAAAATACCCGGAGAAGAAAACAAATTCTTCTACGTCTGGCTGGATGCGCCTATCGGATACATGGCCTCAGCAAAAAACTACTGCGACAGGAACAATCTGGATTTCGATAAACTTTGGAACGGCAGTGAATACGAGCTGTATCATTTTATAGGTAAGGACATAATGTATTTCCACGCTTTGTTCTGGCCTGCAATGCTTATCGGCACGGGCTTCAAAACCGCCGACAAACTTTTCGTTCACGGATTCCTGACTATTAACGGCGAAAAGATGAGTAAATCACGCGGAACCTTTATTAACGCCAGGACCTACCTGAAGTACCTGAATCCTGAATTTTTACGATACTATTATGCAAGCAAGCTAACGGATACCATCGACGACATCGATTTGAATACCGAGGACTTCATAAACAAAACCAATTCCGACCTGGTCGGCAAGTTCGCAAATTTAGCCTCACGTTCCGGGCCGATGCTGACCAAAAAATTTAATGGCCGGCTTGGTCGATTAGACAAATCAGGTATAGAGTTAATCGGCAAGCTCACCGCTGCCAAAGAAGCTATTATTGAGAATTATGAGAATCTCAAATTTGCCGCCGCGGTCCGGACTATTGCTACCTTAGCCGACGAAGCTAATCGATTTGTCGAACAAAATCAGCCCTGGGAAACTGTTAAAAATGATCCGGAAAAAACACAAGCGACCTTAACCGCTGTGATAAACGCTGTCAAAATCCTGACTATTTATCTAAAACCTGTTCTGCCCAAATATGCTGAAAAAGTGGAAAGATTTCTTAATCTCAATGAATTAAGTTTTGCAGATGTGGATATAATATTGGAAAACCACGAAATAAATGATTTTCAAAGATTGTTTGAAAGGATTGATAAAAAACAGGTGATTACTATGATCGAAGAAAGCAAAGAAACACAAGGCGTCCGAGCATCCGGACCCGTGGCGGGCCAGCCACAAGCAGCCGAGCCATTTAAGCCGGAATGCTCCATCGAAGATTTTGCGAAGATTGATTTGCGAATTGCAAAGGTTGTAAAAGCCGAGCCGGTTGCCGGTGCCGACAAGCTGCTGCGCCTGGTCCTGGATGTAGGCGGCCCACAAAAAACCTGCATGGCCGCTATATCCCAGGCCTATAAACCTGAAGCTCTGGTCGACAAAACCGTAATATATTTTGCAAATCTAAAACCAAGACAGATGAAGTTTGGTCTGTCCGAAGGTATGATTCTGGCAGCCGGCACCGGCGGAAAAGA
>CAZQKO010000068.1:4229-12232 GCA_964593945.1 uncultured Pirellulales bacterium
TGAAGTTTGGTCTGTCCGAAGGTATGATTCTGGCAGCCGGCACCGGCGGAAAAGATGTCTATATGCTCTCTGCAGATGCCGGTGCAAAACCCGGACAGAAAGTGCTTTGATCCAAAAATGGTAACTGGTTAAATAATCCATTCAATAACCAATTACCAGTAACCAATAACCTGTAGCCAATTACCATATCAGTTTTGCGTTGAGAAAAATGAAAATGAAAAAAACTCCTGAGGAAATTGCAAAAGAAGACAGCCGATACAACGCGCAGGCGATTGGGTTCGTATATGAGGGACTCGGCTATACGGCAAAAGAAATTGCTGCCAAGCCCACCCACGTAAGCGGCCAAACACTATGTGAAGGGCTCAGGAAACTGGCTTTAGAAAAATGGGGCAGACTCGCCATGCTCGTTCTAAATACCTGGGGAGTCAAGACAACCCGCGATTTGGGTGAAATAGTTTACATGATGATAAAACATGAGTGGATGAGCGCACAGCCGACCGATTCTATTGATGATTTCAACGATGTTTATGATTTCAAAACCGTTTTTAAAGACCAGTTCCAGTTCTAAATGACTAAGCTACTTTTTTACAATGTCCAAAGAAACTGACATAAACAAGGTTGTTCGTCAACATCTGGAAATGGAGCAATTTTTCACCGGCTTTTCCTTAAAGCGGGAAGGTGTGGAATCCCACGTAAAAGGTGGGGCTAAAAGTTTAGCCCCGCAATCTATTGCGGGGTCTAATACGGAATCACAGCCTCACCAAGATGATATGTCTATCAATGAAAAGATAAAAGAGCTGGAGAAAATTGCCGAGGAGGTTCGTCGATGCTGTCAGTGCGGCTTAGGGTCGTCGCGTACTAACGCCGTACCCGGCGAAGGCAATCCGAATGCCCGCATAATGTTTGTCGGAGAAGCACCGGGAGCCGATGAAGATGCACAAGGCCGACCTTTTGTCGGAAGAGCCGGAAAGCTATTGGATAAGGTAATCAAGGCTTGTGGGCTAAAACGAAGCGATGTTTTTATAGGCAATATTTTAAAATGTCGTCCGCCGGAAAATCGCGATCCGCGTCCCGAAGAGATAATAAGCTGTTTACCCTATCTGCAAAGACAGATTGAAATAATAGACCCTGAGATTATAGTTGCTCTGGGTGCCCACGCCGCCAGGACATTGCTGAACACCAATAAAGCCATAGGCCAGATTCGCGGCCAATTCCACGAATACTATGCCGGCCTCGGCAGGCCGCCTATAAAAGTAATGGTCACATATCATACCGCATATTTGCTGCGGAATTATTCGCCGGAAAATCGCCGAAAGGTCTGGGAGGACATGAAAAAGGTCCTCGCCGAGTTGGGCCTGCCGGTTCCATAACATTCAAGTAGATGATTTTATATAAATCACAAAGAAATAGTGGGACAAACATACTAATGAGATTCAAAAGAAGATAATAGGTAGGGTGGGCTTTAGCCCACCGATAAGAGAAATTGGTGGGGCAAGCCCCACCCTACATTTGAATAAGATCGGAAGCCTTTGTACGACATCTGAAGCCGACAATACGACAAATAGCAGTCGTCTGGAAAGATATATGACACACGTAATTAATAGTAGAATCATTTACTTTGCATATGGCTCCAATATGTTTTCTCCACGGCTCCGGGAGCGCGTGCCCTCTGCTGTAGCTATTGGAACAGGTTTCGTTAATGAACGAAGGCTCACTTTTGACAAGGTGAGTTGTGATGGTTCTGGCAAGTGCGATATTCAAGCCAGTAAAAACCAGAAAGACCAAGTATACGGGGTACTTTTCGAAATAGCTGCCGAAGAAAAACGAAACCTAGACGAAGCCGAGGGTCTCGGAAAAGGCTATGGCGAAGAGCAAGTTAAAGTGGTTATAATGGCAGGCGGTATTTATGAGGCGATTACCTATGTTGCTTACCCTTCTGCGAAAGACCCCAAACAGAAGCCATACCATTGGTACAAAGCTCTGGTCATTGCTGGAGCCGTCGAACATAGTCTACCATATGCTTATATTGAGTGGATGCGCACATTCCACTCAAAGCCAGACCTGGATGATAAACGCTGTGCAGAGAATGAAAGCCTGATATTCCAACACCGTGTTAGTAGCAGTGGTAGGGTGGGGCCTGCCCCACCATTATAATTTGGCTATTGTATGGCATTATGCCGAATTATATACGGGCCAAATATGAGGGAGGATATTACTTTTTTACGGTTGTCACCTATCGCCGTATGAAACTTTTCAGCACTGAATTGGCCCGTCAGTGACTTTCTCCCACGGTGAAAATGCAAACAGCGTTCTTACCGGCTTGACAATTACCAATGGTAATAACGGCGTTTATTGTTCCCAGGCGTATGCCACGATTACCAATAGCTTCATTATCGACAATAGAGGAGCTGGTATCAGGTTATGGAACCGCAGTAATCTAACAATAGCTAACTGCATTATCAGCGGAAACCAAGGGGCCGGCATTGAAATGCCGGCAGAGCAAACAAATCGCTTTGCTGGTTACAACAACGCTACAATCGCGAATTGTACTATTGCCGGTAACTTAAAACACGGCATTTCGGGTGAAAATCCTACAATCAAAAACTCTATCATATACTACAACGGCAGCGACAGTAAGAACGTTCAAATAGCAAGTAATCTGGCCACGGTGACATACAGTAATGTCCATGGCGACTGGCCGGGTGCCGGCAATATCGATGCTGTTCCTTCTTTTGTCGATTGGATTGCGGGAGACTATCACTTGCTGCCACATTCGCTGTGCATTGATGCCGGTGACCCGAACTATATGCCGCAGGCAAACGAAACCGACCTCGATGGCAATAGCCGCTTAATGGGTCAGGCGATTGATATGGGAGCCTTCGAGTACCAAATGTGAATCCCAATGTAAAACGTGAGGATAAATTTTTAGCCCCCAGTTTTACTGGGGGTTTTTTCCTACTGCTGGTTAAAGTTTGTCTTTCAGGATTTGCTTAAGCTTCTCAAGCTCCCCTGATTTTATATGGTAACTGTGCTCGGCATCGGGGAACTGATTGCCCTTTACGTCTTTACTATAGCTGCTGAATGCCTCGATTGTGCTCTCTGCCAAGTTACTGTAACTCTTTGCAAACTTTGGACTTGGCTCTTGTGTTAGCCCAAGAATATCATGTGCGATGAGGATTTGTCCATCACAGCCATGCCCGGAACCGCAGCCAATCACGGGCGCATCACAGCGTTTTGTAATAATTTCCGCAACCTCCGCAGCAGCGCCTTCAATCAATAGTGAGTCGGCACCGCCAGCAACCATTTGCTCAGCAAGATTTATTAATCCCACCGCCATCTCTGCCGTTGTGGCCTCGGCTTTAAATCGCCCAATCTTATTGATACTCTGTGGTCTTATACCAATATGTGCCATAACGGCAATACCGGCATCGCTCACCGCTTTAATAACATCGAGGTATGCACTGGTGACTTCGAGCTTGACCATCTGCGCGCCAGCCTCAGCAACAAATCGACCGGCATTTTTCACCGCCTCAGTTGTGCCAACCTGGTAAGATAGGAAAGGCATATCTGCAACAAGATATAAATTTGGAGCGCCTCGGCGAACTGCGGAGGTTATGGCAACCATAAAATCCATTGTAGCCGGCAGTGTTGAATCGAAACCAAGCATTACCTGTGCCGCTGAATCGCCCACCAATATCATCTGGACATCAGTCTGTGAAACAAGTTTAGCTGTAGTATAATCGTAGCAACTGACTGCAACGAGCTTCTGACCCTTGCGTTTGGCCGTTAGCAAATCAACAATTGTAATTTTAGTCTCCATATCCTTCTGTCCGGAAAAGATTAACTAAAGAAGTAACAGGGTTTCAGTTAGAATATGAGAACAAGGTTCACTAATCAAGCGTAAAATAAAATGGTAAAAGATTCTGTTTCTGCGCTTTTCAGAAAAAACCATAGAAAAAATAGGTTTTTCAAAATTAAAGACTTGAATTTTGATAAAAATATTGTAATGGTTTTAAATCTGCTTTTTTTATTAAAGAAATGTTTATCGTTAGTTCGATTATAGTTTTAGAGGAATCATCAAGATTAATATTTAGGAATTTTTAGGTATGTACAAATAGCTTTTCATCACCCTCCTCCGAAGCCAGATTCCATTTTTTTGAGAATCTGGCTTTTTTGTACAAATGCTTGTCAAAACAGGCAATCTACAAAAGTGCCCTTAACGTTAATTCGGGAAGCAATTCGACTGGCATGGTGCATTGCGCTCGATTTATAACAATCCATAGGCAGCCATTTCATCCAAACCAAATTTATTTATCGTCACTGTATTAAGACGGTATGTCTAATACTACAGCGCAATCTAACTTCGAAAATCAGTTTTTTCTTTGCTAAAATCCGAAGCACGAAACAACAATTGGAAATCCGAAATCCTAAATTCTAAATCCTAAACAAACTCAAATGTCTAAAATACAAAATCCAAAACGTTTTGGTCATTTGGTTATTTGGATTTAGGATTTGTTTAGAACTTCGATATTAGGATTTAGAATTTAAATCAATTGCCATAACTGCTTCTACATCAATGCTTTGAATAGTTATTGTTGGATACCTTGCGCTGTAGTATTAGGTGGCTTATTTGTTTGCTTCCGGACAAGACATGATATAGTCCAGGCAATCATTTAAGTTAGCTGTTGCGACTGCAATGGCACAGTCAGCAGCGCCGTAATAGAGGCAGAGCTGATTTGTCTCTTTGTGAACAACGGCCCCGGTGGGGAACACTACACCACTGACGTCACCGACTCGTTCATAGTATGCATCAGGTCCTAAGACCCATTCATCACTTCGGCGCAGGAGCTTCCATGGAGCATTAAGGTCTAAAAGCGCCAGGCCGACACGATATATCTGACCTGCAGTAGTGCTGCGAACGCCGTGGTAGAATATTAGCCAGCCTTGTGGTGTTTCTATAGGTTGGCAAGCCAATCCCACTCTGTGGCAGTCCCAGTAGGCCGCTCTTGTTCTAATCAGCAACTGATGGTCACCCCAATGCTTCAGATCCGGCGAAAAGCTCAGCCAGATATGCGCTTCGCCTCTAACGATAGGACGGTGTATCAAAGCAAATCGCCCATTAAATCTGCAAGGAAATAGACACGCATCTTTGTCCTCCGGCGGCAGGAGAGCTCCCAGCCGGGCAAAAGTTCTAAAATTTTTGGTAATTGCCAACGAAACCACCGGCCCACCCTCGCTGAAAGAAACATAAGTAACGGCGAATTGCTTTTGCTCTTCGAGCCAGACAATACGAGGATCTTCCAGACCCCACTTTTCCTCACGAGAGCTTTGGTCTGCTTCTAAAGTTGGTTGAGGATCGATATGCCAGTTTGTAAAGCCGTTAGCGCTGCGGGCAACAGTCAGGTGCGAAAAACCCCGCATGTCCTCTACACGAACCAGCAGAAGTGTTTCGGAATTCAGCTTTGCCGATCCCGGATTAAAGACCGCGTTCGCCGGGTAAGGCCAATCTTCCGGGGACAAGATCGGATTACCATCGAACTTCTTAAAAAGATCGTATGCTTTTTTTGCCTGTGAAAGTTCAGCCATAGTCTTGATACCCGAATTTAGAATTTAGAAGTAAGAATTAAGAATTCTCAATTCAACATTCTAAATTACGCTTTTACCAACTGTGTTTCATATAAACTTTGATACAATGGGCAGGTCTGGATTAGCTCGTTGTGCTGGCCATGAGCGATAATTTGCCCATCATCCATTACAACTATCACGTCTGCGGTAATAACGGTGCTAAATCTGTGAGCGATTAAAAAAGTGGTTCTTTCCTGCATAATCTCCTCTATGGCTTTGTGGATTTTGGCTTCGCTGTCTGCATCAACCTGGCTGGTTGCCTCATCGAAAATCAGGATGGAAGGATTCTTCAAGATCGCTCTGGCTATAATGATTCTTTGTAGCTGGCCGCCGCTAAGGCCAACACCTTGCTCACCGATAATCGTATTATAGCCGTTGGGCAGTGGTGAAATAAATTCGTGAGCAAATGAACGCTTAGCTGCAGCAACGATTTCATCTTCTGTGGCATCGGGCTTACCGTATGCGATATTTTCCGCTATAGTAGTGTTGAATGTTACCACATTTTGTGTGACCATTCCAATCTGGCTTCGCAGGCTGGGTAGTGTCACATCCCGGATGTCATTTCCATCTATTAGAATCTGGCCGAAATCGGGGTCGTAAAACCTTGGTATTAGATTTGCCAGCGTTGTTTTACCTGAGCCGTTAGGTCCAACGATAGCGACATTATGTCCTGCCGGCACTATAAGATTGACACCTTTTAAGACCGGTTCAAACATGCCCGGATATGTAAATACCACATCTCTGAACTCTATCTGTTCTTTCAACAGCGGCAGTCCCGCCGCTCCTGGTTTGTCAAACTCGACCGGCGAATCTATTACTGCAAAAACCCTTTCAGCAGCGGCATTTGCCTCCTGTATCTTGTTCCAGATATCAGAAGTCTTTCTCGCCGATTCAGCAGCGACTCCCAGCATAATCAACAATCCAAAGAACTCCGAACCAGCCATCTCACCGGCGGTAACCCACTGCGCCCCGACTACCAGCGCTGCTGAGCCTGCCGCCATTCCAAGGACTTCCATTATAGGCATTGTAGCGGAATCAACCTTTGAAATCTTCAGCAACTGTTTTAATAATCTGTCATTTATCGCTTTGAAACTGTCTCGTTCATATCCGTGACGGTTATAAACTTTAACCACTTTGAGTCCTGCCATTGCTTCCTGAAGTTTTGCCAGCATTTGCGAGCTGGCCACCAGCGATTTCCTTGTGGCCTTTTTCATTTTCTGACCGAAGACAACCACCAGCCATAGCACAAACGGCGCACCACACAGGAAAATCACCGTTAAATGCCAATTCAGACACATTGCTGCTGCAGACGCAAATAAGACGTTCAACGGCTCTCGAAGCGCTTTGCCAAGCATTATTTTAACTGCCTTGCCCATAACGATAGTATCGTTAATGATTCTGCTAACCGTATCGCTTGGCCTCTCATTGGTAAAGAATCCAATCGGCATATCCAAGGCGTGTCCGAAGGTGTCCTCCCTCAAGTGATTTATCCCTATTTGCACAACTTTTTGAGCCATGTAATCTTGATAGAATTTTGCCAGACATCGAATGATTGTGAAAATACCCATCACCACTATTATAAAAATTACCGTTTGGGTTTTATTTTCCTTGGTTTGTCCTCTTGGCAAAAAGTTTAAAGCTTTTTCCACATAGTCCACATAAAACGGCTTTGTGCCGGTAGCCAGCGTCAGTATTTTCGTATCAATGACGCCTTCTGCGTTGACTCGCTTTAGCTGAACAACAAGGTCGGTTTTTCCGGGTGCGGCTGCGAGTGCTTCAAGCAGTTTCGCGCTAGGGACATCTTGTTTGCCCTGTTTTGCCAAAAGGGTCCCTGCTCCAATAATTATATCCATTTTTTGCAGGCCTACTTTTTGCGCAGGACTGTCTTCTTCAATATCTGTTATCAGCAGATGAGAAGAATGTTCAGAAATAGTAAAGTCTGTCATTTCTGAAACAGAAAAATTGAATCCGTATCGATGTGCGCATATCTTTCTTTCAGCCCAGCCGTGAAGCCCTTCCTCGCCCATCATCACTTTCAAAAGCGGTATTACCGTTATAAAACTCAACGATAAAAGAGATGAGACAATTAACGCGCTAATGAGGACAACAATAATTCGCGGCCATTGCGGCCAGATATATTTGAATACACGTTTGAAATTTCCCATTCGTATCCTCAGAAATCAGAAGTCAGAAGTCAGAAGTCAGAATTTCTGTCCTCTGTTTTCCGTCATCTGTCCGGTGAGCACACTACCAAAACCGACCTTGTCGGTCAAGTGCAAAAATATCTCTAAAGTGACTAAAATGAGCTAAAGTTATATCCACTATTTTAGTCCACAGGATGCCTTACGGCAGCACTTTAGTCACTCCAAACTTTAGCT
>CAZQKO010000069.1:0-12214 GCA_964593945.1 uncultured Pirellulales bacterium
CCTAAGGGCACCAGCCCCTCAAGCTGGCGCGTCTGCCAATTCCGCCACCCGGGCATTTCAAATGATAATTGTCCCTGCTACGCTACAATATTAGTTATTGATTGTCAATTTTGAAATCCGGAAAAATATGGATGGATCAAACCAGGAAAAAATCAGCGAAACCGTTACAATTGTATCGGTAGTACTTTTTGTAGCAACGTCCTTTATACAAAGTCCTGGCAAAAGTGTACAACGATAGGCCTCAAGTCTTGTGCAAAATCATATCAAAGGTTATAATAACGTAGCTGCCTGTTTAAGCATTTAGCTTTCATTTACCTGCCAAATACAGGCGTTTGGCGAGAGAAGGTCGGAGTGTCAGGGTGATGATTCTTACCACATCTGGAAGTATCCATAAAATATGGATTCGTAGCCTGCTTATTCTTTACAGCATCGCCAAGACAGATCAACGGATTTTGACTGTCGCGTACCATCCCTGCAACGTCACCACCTATAGAAGGAGCATACTTCAAGCTGCTGCTATAGTTACAATTCTTGTTGTCTTTGCCGGTGGTGGACAAGGATATAGTGTCACTCTAAAAGATTCTGTTCCTTTTTCAATTGAAACTGACACATTATCTGAACAGATCAAGCAGCTTGTCAGGCAGTTGGAATACTCTGATGAAGTAGCTGAAGGTTTTGCTGTGATGGTAAATAGCTGGAAAGATACACAAGGAAAGTCTGCTTTTGCCGTTTGGAGGAAACAATTAGCTGAGGCCCAAAAAGGCTGTAAGCGGAATAAGATTTCTAAAGCCCAGGCTGCAAAAGTCGAAGAGACAATAATTAGAAGGCTCAGCCAAAAGATAAAAAAAGAGATTGGGTATAATGAGAAACTCTTTGATTTGGCTGATGTTGTAAAGTACAGGCAGGCCCAGTGTCTTGGCTATGCTCAGCTATTTTACGTGTTAGGTAATTCTATTGGTCTGCCCACAAGTGCAACGAATGTTTTAGAGACAGCTATAGGCGCATGGCCGGCAGGATTAGCTCATACAGCAGGTATTGTTTGCTTAACTGATGGCAAGGCAATGTTGGTGGATTTAGTGTCGGATGGTTCTGTCAGTACGCCATTTATAATGGAGAAGGAGTTTAAAAGGGCAGGTAATTACTGGGAGCTTAAAGACAATAGTAATCATATTAGAATCGACAGAAAAATTCAAATATTGGATAAGAACAAGCTTATTGCTTATATATATAACAATCGTGGAAGTGCTTATAGCGCACGAGGCCAATATACAAAAGCTTTATCTGCCTTTACCAACTCAATCGGTCATCATCCAAAATGTGCCCAGGCGTATTCTAATCGAGGGATTGTTTATCGCAACTTAGACGAATATAGCAGGGCGCTTTCTGATTTTACCTGTGCAATCAAACTGAATCCGATATTTGCTGAGGCATATACTAACCGAGGAGTCGTTTATTCTTTTATGGGTAAATATACTGAAGCTATACGCGACTACACCAAAGCTATTGAGCTTAATCCAAAACTCGCTGTTGCATATTACAACCGGGCGATTATTTACGGTAAATTACATCAATTCACTGAAAGCATCACCGACTGTGATAAAGCCATCAAGCTTAATCCGAAACTTCCTGAGGCATACGGGAGCAGGGCAATTGCCTACTCCAATTTGGGTCGATTTACCAGCGCTGTCTCCGACTACACCAAAGCTATCCAGCTTAATCCCGAATATGCCAGGGCATATACTAATCGAGGAACTGCGTATGTTTTGTTAAAGAAAACTGAAAAAGCCAGAAAAGATTTCCTTAAAGCAGTTGAATTGGACTCTGCATTCAAGCCAGAAATTAAGAAAGTATCAGAGCAGTTCAGATTGAACCTGAAGCTTGATTAGGTGATACACTTGTTATTGAAGAGACGTTTTTAGCTGCTGTACTAATTGCAGCAGGTCTGAATTAGCCATCGACTCATCTCCTGTTATTACCACGAATTTGCTCCCGTCTTTATGAGCGGTCTGTACGATTTTGGCGATGCTGTAATGAATTCCTGCGGCTTAGTTCCGCGCGTATTTTGTATCGCACCATCGGCAGCGCATCAGAATATCAAGCGGTTGGAAAAAGAGGCAAAACGTAAAAGTAAAAAATTTAAGTAATCCTACGTAAAGTAAAGGTGAACTTTAGAAAACGAAGGTGAAATGGGAACATCATAAAAAGGAAGAAAAAATTTCAAAATATTTAAGAAAATACCCAGTTTACGGTATTGTGCAAAGACTCATAATGCACTAATATAATATAGTTTTAAGCTATAAGGAATATAGATACAACAAATTCTCCTGTGAGAAAGCGAAAGTGGAGGAGGAAGTCAAATGTCTGCTTTTCTCACGCATAAGCGTATCGGTGAGCCGAAGATACTCGCAAAGTCCATAGTTGCAGTTATTGCTCTATCTCTGCTCATTTGTATTTTTATTGGTATCTTACAGTCCATATCTACTGTTTTCCTCGGCGATCCTGTCACAGCCTCTGCATCCGTTTCGACCGAAATTGTAGCACTATCTGAGCAGATTAAGCACCATGTGAAAGGGTTAGGATATTCAGACAAGGTAGCTGAAGATTTTTCTAAAATGGTCATTGGCTGGACAGATGAACACGGAGAGTCTGTCCTTGCCGGCTGGCGAAAGGAACTTGACCAGGCGCAGGAAGACCACGAACAAGGCAGGATATCCAACACACAACTTGCACAGATAAATGAAAGCATTGCCAGACAGCTCAGCGAAAGAATAAAAGAAGAGATCGGCTTAAATGACAAGTTCTTTGATTTGGCCGATATTATCAAACACAGACAAACCCAGTGCCTTGGCAGCTCGCAATTTGTTTATATATTGGGAAACTCTATCGGATTGTTAATTAAGCCGATAGATGTACCGATGGGTGCAATTAAGCTGGAGAACGGTCAGTTAGCAAAGACAGGTCATATAGCGTGTATGATCTGTTTACCCGATGATAGAAAAATCATAATAGATTTAGCTGCGTTACCAGGCCAGCCGGTAAGTGCGCCATTTGTCCTGGAAAATGAATTCATCAAGATCGGCGATTATTGGCAGCTCAAAGACAAAGATAATCCTTTGGGGATTCATAAAAGAATTAAAATATTGGACAACAACGGGCTTATTGCCGGGATATACTATAACCGAGCAAATGAATACTACCGCTCTGGCAGATACAGAAAAGCTATCGCAGAGTATACCAAAGCTATCGAGCTGTGTCCGAGGTTTGCTGAGGCATACTACAGCCGGGGCGGCACTTATGAGCGCCTCGGTCAATGTCCCAAAGCACTCTCTGATTATACTAAGGCTATCGAATTCAATCTGGAGTTTTCCCCTGCTTATAACAACCGTGGACGTGTATATGCAAAATTGGGCCAGTTTACAAAGGCAGTTTCTGACTTTACCCAGACTATCAAGCTAAATCCGGAAGATATTGAGACATACTACAATAGGGGATATGTTTATGATGAGCTTCACCAATACGCGGAGGCTATCTCTGATTATACGGCAACTATCAAACTTATGCAAAAATATCGAAAACCGGATTCAGAGCTTTCTGCGGTGTATAGTGACCGAGGACTTGCTTACGCTCTATGGGGAAAACGTGAAAAAGCCACAGAAGACCTGCTTAAGGCAGATAGATTGAATCCTGCCTTAAAGCCGCGTCTTGAGCAAATAGCCCATCAATACAAGTTATACCACAAGCATGATTAAAAACCTCACTTATTTCTTTAAAGCATATATAACCATGCACTATGGAGTTTATTTTTGTATTACCTTCGCAGGATTTGCATTTTAATACGTAATCCTGCACTTTTCGCTTTGTTATTTAAGATATTCTCTTGCCATTTCGGTTGGTTCCGACCACAATATTATTTTATGTAGCTGGATGTTTTTCCTTCGATCAGGCTACGGCCACAATATGCGAGGTTATAGTGGGAAGGTGCCCTCGTAAGAACCGGCTTTGCCGTTTATGTAGAGTCTTGTCCGCCACCCACAAGGACGGAGTCTAAACAGACACACGCAATGTGGTGCGCAAACAACATGAGCTATTTCTCAAGTCATCGGTCGCCAGGTCAATTCAAGTCTTTCAAATCTCTTAAGCTGATTAGTTTTATTCGATCATGGTAACTCTCTTTCTTTTGGAGGAACTACAACCATGAAACATAACATAAGCAGACGCAGCTTCCTGCAAAAAATGGCTGTTGGGGCTGCGGCGGCATCGTTTCCATATCGGGTTGTCAAAGCCGGTGCTTCTGATAGCAGGCCCAACATTATTTTTATCATGGCTGATGATTTAGGCTATGGAGACCTTGGATGTTACGGACAGCAAAAGATTCAAACACCTAACATTGACCGCATTGCGACCGAAGGCGTTCGTTTCACACAATGCTATTCCGGCTCAACTATCTGCGCGCCTTCGCGTAGTGTTTTGATGACCGGTCAGCACACAGGTCACACTCGTATTCGCGGCAATATGTGTACCGTAGGCGGCTCAGAAGGATATAAAGGCAAACGAAAAGTTCGGCGAATGTACTTGAACGAAGGGGACAGCACAGTCGGCAACGTCCTTCAAAAAGCCGGCTATAAGACTTGTCTGGTCGGCAAATGGCACTTGGGTGCTTATAATCCTAATGCTGGCCCGCTTGACCGCGGCTTTGATGAATTTTATGGGTGGTTGATCAGGGCGGGGACAACCGGCGGTTACTACCCGACCCAGCGATACCGCAATCGGCAGTTGTATGATGTGCCGGGTAACGAGAGTAACTCACGCAGCTATTATGAAACCGATAAATGTACACAAGAGGCAATCCAATTCTTAAATAACAATAAGAACCGACGTTTTTTCCTTTATTTATCTTATAATAGTCCACACAGCCCGCTGGAAGTTCCTGATTTGGGACCATACGCCAACGAGGACTGGCCTGTCCATATAAAGACATACGCTGCGATGGTCTATCGACTTGATCAAAGTATCAGAAAAGTAATGCAGACGCTAAAAGAATTGAATATAGACGAAAAGACAATAGTCTTTTTCTGTTCCGACAATGGGCCGCGCAGTGAACCGACGCAACAGCTCACGGAGGTCGCGGATTTCTTCGACTCAAATGGGCCGCTGCAGGGCTATAAACGGGATTTGTACGAAGGCGGGATACGTGTTCCCATGATTGTTCGCTGGCCCGGCAGGGTGCCCGCGGGTAAGACCAGCGACTTCGCCTGGTACTTTGCAGATTTCCTTCCTACAGCGGCGGACTTAGCAGGAGCCGATACGCCGAAGAATATTGATGGCGAAAGTGTTGTGCCGGTCCTGCTCGATAAAAGACAAGATTTAGGCGACAGGTTTCTGTATTGGGAATACTTCGAGAAAGGTTTCCAGCAGGCTGTTCGCTGGTGTAATTTCAAGGCGTTTCGTCTCAAGCAGGGTGAACCTCTACTGTTATTCGACTTGACAGAGGACATTGGTGAGCAGAATAACGTGGCAGAAAAACATCCTGAGGTAATTACACGAATCGAGGAATATCTGAAAACCGCACGGACGGAATCCCTTAATTGGCCTATCAAATTGGAATCATAGATTGGTTGATTCGTAAATCGTTGTCCTTGGGACTCCTGACGGAGAACGGTTGCGCAGCTCGTCACGGTTACGTTTAACGTAATACGTTTGACGAAACGAGCGGCGCA
The DNA here is from genome assembly GCA_964593945.1 of uncultured Pirellulales bacterium. Classification (GTDB taxonomy): domain Bacteria; phylum Planctomycetota; class Phycisphaerae; order Sedimentisphaerales; family Anaerobacaceae; genus CAZRMQ01. Next base: position 5,718 of record CAZQKO010000069.1, read on the forward strand.
ACCGATAGACGAAATACGAATTACCAGTTACCAACAAACTGCCTATTGGCAGGCTCAGGCGACTGAAAGGAGATTATTTATGAAACGATTAGCTGTGTTATTGATTGTTTGTATGCCGGTTTCACTATGGGCGCAAAAATTTGTTGGGCTGGCACTTACACCTCCGATGGGCTGGAATACCTGGAACACCTTTGGGGGAAACATTAGTGAGGATTTAATCAAAGGAACGGCAACAGCTATGGTTAACAGCGGAATGCTGGAAGCCGGGTATAAATGTATTGTATTGGATGATGTCTGGATGACAAAAGAAAGAGATGCTCAGGGTAATCTTGTGCCTGATCCGAATAAGTTTCCCAGCGGCATGAAGGCCTTGGGGGATTACCTTCATAATATGGGTTTCAAATTCGGGATTTATAACTGCGCAGGCACCAAGACCTGTGCAGGTTATCCCGGCGGACGCGGGCATGAATATCAGGATGCCAGGCTCTATGCTTCCTGGAGCGTGGACTATATCAAGTACGACTGGTGCAATACGGGCACAGCCAACGCCCCGGAGACCTATAAGACGATGCGAGACGCTCTATATGCGGCGGGCCGACCGATTGTCTTTAGTCTCTGTGAGTGGGGCAACAACAAGCCCTGGGAATGGGCCAAGGACGTGGGACATCTGTGGCGCACCACTGGGGACATTGCAGACTGCTGGGATTGCAAGAGGCAATGGTCCACGGGCTTTAAGCTAATCCTGGATAAGCAGGTGGGTCTGGAAAAATATGCCGGGCCGGACCACTGGAACGACCCGGATATGATGGAAGTCGGCAATAAGGGTTTGACCCTGGCTGAGTCCAGGGCACATTTTAGTCTGTGGTGCATCCTGGCTGCACCGTTGATGGCAGGCAATGACGTCAGGATCATGACCGATGAGATTCGTGATATACTGACTGATAAGGAAGTCATAGCCCTGGATCAGGATCTCTTGGGAAAACAAGGGTATCGCTTTGCCAAGGAAGGTAATAAAGAGGTCTGGGTCAAAGAATTGTCCGATGGTGCATGGGGGGTTTGTGTGCTGAACGGGGGCAAGGAAACGACTGAAATAACCGTCAATTGGAAAGACCTGTCGTTTCTTAAAGGCGATTACAGGGTGCGTGACCTCTGGAAGAAAAAAGATATTGGCACCACAAACGAGAATTTCATTGGCACCGTAGACTCCCATGATGTCGTACTGTTTAAGCTGAGTCCGGTTAAGTAGAGCTATAACCGTTTCCGAAGAGGAAAAGTTTTTTACCGAATACAGAGGGACAATTTATGAAACAAATAAAATGTATTATCATTCTGGTGTTTCTGTTGTTAAATGTTTGTGCATCGCCTGCTGTTGATGTCGAATCCAAATCAAAACCGACTAAACGTTACGTGATCACAGATTATGGAGCGGTAGATGATGGCAAAACAGTGAACACCAAGGCCATTCAGTCGGCAATCGACAAATGCGCAGCAGACGGTGGCGGTGTGCTCATCGTGCCCAAGGGTACGTTCCTGACCGGTTCAGTCTTTTTTAAGCAGGGCGTGGATTTGCTTCTGGAAAAAGAAGGCGTTCTAAAAGGCACGGTCGAACCGAACGACTATCCGCAGGTTGATACTCGCTGGGAAGGCGAGGAAATGGTATGGACTGCGGCTTTAGTCAATTTCTTCAATATGAAGGATATGAGCCTGACCGGTTCAGGTCAGATTGATGGCTCGGGCGATCGGTGGATGCAGCGTTACCCCAGAGGCAGCAGGGAGCTGCGTATTGGTCGGCCACGGTTGATTGCTATTCAGAACTGTAAGGAGGTCAAGGTCTCCGACCTGTCGCTTAAAAATCAGGCTTGCTGGGGTTTGTTTATTCTCTACAGCGAGAACGTGGTTGTCGAGAACCTTATCATCCGAGCCGAGCATAATATCATCAGCTCCGACGGTATCGATGTTGATTCAAGTAAGAACGTATTGATTACAGGCTGTGACATTGATGTGAATGACGACTGCATCGCAATTAAATCGGGCAAAGATGAAGATGGTCGGCGGGTGAATCGGCCTGCAGAAGATATTATAGTTGATAAGTGCCGGTTCCGTTATGGACACGGCGGTGTCTCGATGGGAAGCGAAATGTCAGGCGGCATTCGCAACGTGGAAATACGCAATTGCATCATGGATTCGGATAACTGGGCTCCGATTCGCTTCAAGTCTCAACCGAGTCGGGGTGGCGTAGTCGAAAATATAACATACAGGGACATTGTCCTCCAGAATACGCGAAAGGCGTTTGAGTTCAATATGGAATGGCGAATGAGGCCGCCCATTAAACCGCCTTCCGATCCATTGCCGGTGGTGCGCAATGTTAAGATTATCAATGTTTCCGGCACGACCGCGTCCGTTGGCAACATGCACGGGCTGAAGGATAGTCCTATCCGAAATGTGACATTTGAAAATTGTAAGATTAAGGCCAAGAGAGGCTTTACCATTGATAACGTTGAAGAATTGGATCTTTCCGGTCTCACCATCGAAATTGAGCAAGGTGAGGCTATCATACGCAGATGAGCAGGGTAGGATTTACCCCAACAGTTCAATTGATTTAAGGAGAACACTATGAATACTCGAAGGAGCATTACAGTTTTAGCTGTTGTAGCAGGGATACTAACAATAGTGTATGGATGTAACCATGCAGCAGGATTTGAAGAAAAAACACAAGAATCGCCGGCGCAGCCAAGATTAGCTCAGGTTGGTCGACAGGTTTTAAACTTTAACCGCGACTGGAGATTTACCAAAGGAAATCTTTCCGGAGCCGAGAAGCCGAATTTTGACGACTCACAATGGCAAACGGTTCGGCTGCCGCACGACTGGGCAATTGCAGGTCCGTTCAATCCCAAAGAAAACGGCTACGCTGGCAAGCTTCCCTGGAGAGGGGTCGGCTGGTATCGAAAGACATTCACGCTTGATAAGGCTGACGAAGGTAAGCGTGTGTACTTTGATTTTGATGGTGTGATGGCATTTCCGAAGGTTTATGTGAACGGTAGCTTAGCCGGCGAGTGGGACTACGGCTATATATCGTTCCGTGTGGATGCTACGCCGTACGTGAAATTCAGCAAAGCTAATGTGATCGCGGTTCGAGCTGACACGCGCCAGCACGGTACTCGATGGTATCCAGGTGCAGGAATTTATCGGAAGGTGACAGAGACTATCTGCGAACCGATACATGTGGCACACTGGGGGACATTTGTGACCACACCAGATGTGAGTGACGCCTCTGCAAATGTTAACATACGTTCAACTGTTGAGAATCATCTCGATACGGAATCAAAAGTCACTGTTGATGTTGTTCTGACTGGACCGGACGGTCGAGTGGTTGCGATGAGTGGAAAGGCCGATACGGTGCCGGCTCTCGACTCACGAGAATTTGACCTGTCACTGAAGGTGACAAATCCTGTGCGATGGGATATTACAAGTCCAAAGCTTTACACCGCCAAAACAATCGTTCGTATGGGCAATAAAGTCGTAGATATAGAAAGCACAACCTTCGGCATCCGCACATTTTGTTTAACAGCAGACGACGGATTTCATCTCAATAATCGTAGAGTGCAGCTCTACGGTGTGAACCTACATCATGACCACGGGCCGCTCGGAGCAGCCTTTTATACCCGTGCAATGGAAAGGCAGCTTGAAATCATGCGTGAAATGGGCGTCAATGCCATCCGTACCAGCCATAATCCTCCTGCATCAGAGCTTCTCGATTTGTGCGACCGGATGGGATTCGTTGTATGGGATGAATGTTTTGATAAATGGGACGACAAGGCTAGCCGGGTCGGCGGTGAGCCGCCATTGGAAGAGTACAGCGAAAAGCAGATTCGCAACTTCGTGATGCGCGACCGCAATCATCCCTGTGTTGTTATGTGGTCAATCGGCAACGAGATTGGAAACCAGCCTTACGATAAGGAGGGTAAGTCACCCGAAAGGGTGAAATTTATGAGCGACTTTGTGCGTAAATACGATCCGACTCGTCCTGTGGGGATGGCCTGTCATATCCCAAATACAGTGGATGAGCCGATCCTTGATGCGTTGGATTTTACCGGCTGGAATTACGGCCGAAGATATGCCCGATATAGAGAGAGCTATCCCGACAAACCTATAATCTACAGCGAGTCGGCCTCGACGTTGAGCACACGAGGATTCTATGAATTGCCGTTTCCTGCGAGGAAAACAGATTTTTCACAAAAACAACATCAGGTGGACTCTTATGATTTGAATGCTGCGGCATGGTCGGATATTTTGGATGCCGAGTTTAAACTGATGGAGGATGACAGCTTCGTTGCCGGCGAGTTCGTATGGACCGGTTTTGATTATTTAGGCGAGCCGACGCCTTTCTCGCAAGAAGCACGAAGCTCGTACTTTGGCATTGTAGACCTATGCGGGATACCCAAAGATAGATTCTATCTGTACCGCAGCTATTGGAGACCTGATACAACAACCATTCATATCCTGCCGCACTGGAATTGGCCCGACCGAGTCGGCCAGAATATGCCTGTATTTGTCTATACCAATGGCGATTCAGCGGAACTCTTTTTAAATAAAAAATCGCTCGGCAAGCGAAAAAAGGGAGTACTGCTGGAAAGGCCAGCCAACTTCGCACAGGGTAAATCTGCCACTGCAAGCTCAATCGAGTCAAGCAAGGGTCACATCGTCACCAATGCTGTTGATGCTGATAGGGACACGCGCTGGTGCGCAGCAGATGGTACCACAGGCCAGTGGTGGCAGGTCGATCTGGGTGAGGTACAATCTATTAAGTATCTGGCTATCAACTTTGAGCGAGAGGAAAAGAACTATGGGTACCAGATCAATGCCTCGAGAGATGCTGTAACCTGGCAGACTGTCGTAACCAAGAGAACAAGCAGGCAGCCCAGATGGGGCGGCCCATCCCAACAGTTCCACGAAGTTGATACACAAGCCAGGTACCTGCGTATAGAATTTACCGATTTGCAGGATGGAGCATGGGCCAGCATTCGAGAATTCGCAGTTTATCCTGAGAAGGTAGAATCGGACTATTATACGGTGACGTATAAGTACCGGTTGCGCTGGAATGACGTTGTGTATGAGCCTGGTGAGCTAAAAGCGTTTGCTTATAAAGACGGCAAAGAAATCGGCCGGGCGGTTATGCGCACAGCGGGTGAGTCTGTGACCATTCGGTTAACACCCGACAGAAAAGAGCTGGCTGCCACAGGCGAAGACCTATGCTATATACTGGTTGAAGCTATTGACGAGAAGGGAATACTTTGTCCGCTGGCGGAAAACCTGATTCGATTCAAAGTAGATGGACCTGCGGAGATTGCCGGCGTAGGCAACGGCAATCCTCTTTCACTTGAGTCGTTTCAGGTAAACCAACGAAAGCTCTTCTACGGCAAGGCGATGCTGATTCTGCGAACGATTGGAGGGAAGAACGGCCAGGTGAAAGTTACTGCCGAAAGCGATGGTTTAAAATCGGCGGAAGTTACTGTACAGTGCCGATAGTTAAAATCGTCGCCGTCCTTCTCCGTAGTAGTACTACGCAGGATAAATGCCGGCGACGGCTAAACAAAGTGTTTACAAGAAAGAGGTAACAAATGCGAATAGCATTCAAAATGTCGGTTAACAAGGGTATGGAAGAGGAATATAAAAAAAGGCACAACCCGATATGGAAAGAGCTGGAGGATACTTTGAAAAAACATGGTGTTATTACTTATTCCATATTTTTAGACAAAACAACGAATGAGCTTTTTGCCTATGCAGAAATCAAATCGAAGGAAAAGTGGGATAAAGTTGCAGAAACCGACATTTGCCAAAAGTGGTGGAAGTATATGGGCCCTTTGATGCCATCAAATCCGGACAATAGTCCGAAATCGATTGAATTGAAAGAAGTGTTCCATATAGAGCAATAGTTCAACAAGAGGTGAATAAATGCAATACAGAGAATTGGGACGTACAGGCTGGAAGGTCTCTGCAGTCAGCTTTGGCGCATGGGCGATTGGCGGAGCCTGGGGACAGGTCGAGGATACTGAATCGCTTGCTGCTCTACACCGAGCAGCGGAGCTTGGTGTCAATTTCTTCGACACAGCCGATGTTTACGGCGATGGGCGCAGCGAACGGCTGGTGGCCCAACTTCGCCACGAGCACAAAGGACAAATATATATCACCACCAAAGCGGGCCGAAGGTTGAATCCGCATACCGCAGAGGGCTATAATCGCAAAAACCTCACAGCCTTTGTCGAAAGAAGTCTAAAAAATCTTAATACAGAAATCATTGACCTTCTTCAGTTGCATTGTCCACCCGTTGAGGTTTACTATAGGCCTGAAGTTTTTGGCGTGCTCGATGACCTTGTCAAGTCGGGCAAAATCCGCTATTACGGTGTGAGCGTTGAAAAGGTGGAGGAGGCACTCAAGGCGATTGAGTTCCCGAACGTGCAGAGTGTGCAGCTTATTTTCAATATGTTCCGGTATAGGCC
>CAZQKO010000070.1:0-11978 GCA_964593945.1 uncultured Pirellulales bacterium
TCCGGCTGATATGGGCATTCGCGGTTTTGGGCCAACCAAAGAAGAGGCTTTCAGCCAGGCTGCTCTGGCTCTAACAGCGGTTATCACGGATTTACAAACAATTCAGCCGAAAGAAACGGTCGAAATTAGCTGCCGGCAGCAGGACGATGAATTGCTCTTTGTATGCTGGTTAAATGCCCTAATCTACGAAATGGCGACCCGACGGATGCTGTTCTGCAAATTCGACATAAGCATTAAAAACCATCGGCTTCAAGCAAATGCCTGGGGTGAAAAAATAGATTTGAAAAGACACAATCCTGTTGTGGAAGTTAAAGCTGCAACATATGCGGATTTGAAGGTGCAACAGGGTACAAATGGAAACTGGCTGGCACAATGTATCGTAGATGTATGAAAGCAAAGTTGCTAAAGTGTGAGGTGACTAAACTGCCTAAAGTTCGTTTCACGGTTGCGGTTGCGTAGCTCGTATCGGTTGCGTTTAACGTAAGACGTTTAACGAAACGAGTAGCGCAACCGCTAAACGAAACACGGTTGCAGACACTTTAGCTCACTTTAGATCACTTTAGGCACTTATAACTTAAGGGCGGTATAAAATGAATATTGAGAAACTAAAAAAGCGTTCTGATTACCAGTGGTACATAGAACCTGAAGGTAGAATGCAGGTGCCGGTTATTATCTTTGCCGACGAGAAGCTCATGAAAGATATGGATGAAAAGGTTCTTGAGCAGGCGTCGAACGTAGCCAAGCTGCCCGGCATAGTGAAGGCTTCGTACGCCATGCCTGATGCGCATTGGGGTTATGGTTTTCCGATAGGGGGAGTGGCCGGTTTTGATGCCGATCAAGGCGGCATAATCTCCGCAGGCGGCGTAGGCTTCGACATATCCTGTGGCATTCGCTCAATACATACCGGCCTTACTTCCGATGACATTGAGCCTGTAAAAGACAGGCTCGCAGAACAACTGGCTCGACGAATACCAGCCGGCGTAGGCAGCAGAGGCAAACTTCGTCTCGCCGGAAGGGAAATGGATGAGATGCTACGAGGTGGTGCACACTGGGCTGTCGAGAAAGGCTACGGAACCAAGGATGACCTTGAACGCATCGAAGAACGCGGCAGAATCGCTGCTGCCAAACCAGAGTATGTTTCGGACCATGCCAAGAAACGCCAGGAGGAGGAGGTCGGGACACTCGGCTCCGGCAACCATTATCTCGAAGTACAAAAAGTCTTGAAAATCTATAATGCTGATTGTGCCGAAACTTTCGGTTTGCACCTAAATGATATCATTCTAAGCATTCATTGCGGCTCAAGAGGCCTCGGCCATCAGATAGCGACAGACTTTCTTCCGAGGATGGTAAATACGGCTCAGAAAATGGCAATAGAGCTGGCAGATAGGGAGCTGGCCTGTGCGCCGATAAATTCCGACGTCGGCCAGAGGTATTTGGGGGCGATGAACTGCGGTATTAATTGTGCTATTGCAAACCGTCAGGTTCTCACACATTTAGCCAGAAAAGTTTTCAGCGATATTTTACCAAAAAGCAATTTGCGCCTGCTTTATGATGTCTCTCATAATACCTGCAAGATCGAAGAGCACACCGTGGACGGGAAGACAAGGAAGTTATATGTACACCGAAAAGGCGCCACCCGCGCATTTGGGCCGGGTCATCCATCGCTGCCTGCTGACCTGAAAAAAGTAGGCCAGCCTGTTCTTATAGGCGGCACTATGGGAACCGCCTCGTATATATTGGCCGGTACGGAAAAAGGTATGTCACTTTCCCTTGGTTCCTGCTGCCACGGTGCCGGCAGAGCTATGAGCCGAACACAGGCTAAGAAAAAATGGCACGGCAAAGATGTTTTAAGAGAGCTTGCGCAAAGAGGTATCATCGTCCGCGGTGCTTCTAATCGCGGTATCGCTGAGGAAGCTCCTGGTGCTTATAAGGATGTGAGCGAGGTTGTTGACGCCACCGATAAGGCAGAGCTGGCGAAGAAGGTGGCTAAACTTGAGCCTCTGATTTGTGTTAAAGGCTAAGCACATTGTGGTATTTCTGCGGCACGCCACATCCGAAATTTCTTAGATAATCCTTGATTAAACAATCTAAGCTGATTATCCTAATTTTTTTAACCTCCTGACAAGTATATATATAAAGACGGTTTGAGCAGAAAGGGAACCTAAGATGAAAGATAGCAAAACATCCCTCATTTTCCTGATATTTATCTTCGTTTTATACTCTGTAGTAGCGACTCAAGCGATTGGTCCTGTTGAACCATTAGCTAAAATCACCGTCGAGACAGGACAATACGACCGAATCGACACGCCGGTTTCGGTGAGCCTCGAAGCAATTTCCGACGCCCTGAAGGATGCGCCAATAGGACTTGTAGAGCTTAAAGGATCTGAAAGTCTGCCGGTTGCTTCGCAGGTTGAGCCGGGTGACCCGCCAAAACTGTGGTGGATACTTAGCGGCACCACGCCGGCAGGCAGCGAACGGGTCTACCAAATTGTACCAGGTATCAATGCTGATGCCGCACTCGTTGAAGCGGTAAAGGACGACAAAGTGCTGGTGCTCCAGAAAGGCGCCGCAAAAGTCCTGCAATATAATCACGCGATTGTGCCGGCACCGAAAGACATGGGGAAAGTGCCGGAAGTACGCAGGCCCTTATATGACCGCAGCGGCTTCATTCACCCGTTGTGGTCACCGACCGGCGCAGTTCTGACCGAAATCCATCCATCGGACCATATCCACCACATGGGAATCTGGATGCCCTGGACGCACACTCGGTATGAGGGCAGGCGGATCGATTTCTGGAACGTCGGGGACGGGACGGGGACTGTGCGGTTTGCAAAGTTTCTCTCGACGACAGATGGGCCGGTTTACGGCGGCTTCCAGGCTGAGCAGGAGCACGTTGCCAGAAAGACCTCTGAGGGCGAAAAGGTCATACTCAAAGAGGTCTGGGATGTCCGCGCGTATAATATTGGTGGACCTGAGAAGGGGTATTGGCTGATAGATTTCAAATCCACTCAACGTAATGTTGCGGAAAAACCCCTGATTCAGGAGGAATATCGATATGGTGGTTTGGGCTATCGCGCTACCCGCGAATGGAAAGGTGAAAACACTAGTTACCTGACAAGTGAGGGCAAAACTCGCGAAAATGCCAATGGTACACGAGCGCGTTGGTGCGATACTGCCGGGGCCATAGAAGGCAAATGGACCGGTATCACGCATTACAGTCACCCACAGAACTTCCGGCACCCGGAACCTATGCGTGTTTGGCCCGAGCCGGACAACTACGTATTCTTTAATTTTACACCTTCTCCTGCTGGTGAATGGGAAATGGAGCCGGGCAAAGATTTTGTTTTCCAGTATCGGTTTTATGTGCACGAAGGCAAAATAAGTGTTGATGATGCCGAACGCATCTGGCACGACTATGCCGAGCCGCCAGCAGTCAAGCTTGAGAAGATAACACAATAGGTTCTATGTCTTCGGATTATACAGAGCCACGACCGTTAGGGAGTGGAAAATAGACAGGTAGAACGGATTTTAATCCACCGATAAGATTGCTGTGGTAAGCCAGACACTGAACGAGATTTACCAATTACTTTTTGACCGCTTTGGCCCTCAGCATTGGTGGCCGGGTGACACTCAATTTGAGATAATCATCGGAGCTATCCTGACCCAAAATACCAACTGGACCAATGTCGAAAAGGCGATAACGAATCTAAAAACTGCTGATTGTCTAAGTCCCGAAAAACTTTATCAACTCGACATCTCCCGCCTCGCTGAGCTTATTCGCCCAGCCGGCTACTTCAATATTAAAGCAAAAAGGCTCAAGAGCTTTTTGAACTGGCTCTTTGAGAATTACGACGGCAGGTTGTCAAATCTGGAGAGTCTTGATACCTGGCGATTGCGGGATGAGCTTTTGACAATCAAGGGCGTAGGCTGCGAAACCGCCGATTCGATCCTGCTTTACGCTTTCGATAGGCCCATATTTGTTGTGGACGCTTACACCGCACGGGTTGCTGTTCGGCACGGACTAATTGAGCCGGGCGCTGATTATGAGCAATTGCGGGAGTTGTTTCAATCGAATCTGCCCGAGGATGTACAGCTTTTTAATGAGTACCACGCATTGTTGGTGAAGGTCGGCAAGGAATTTTGCAGGCCGAAGGCCCGATGTCCCGGCTGTCCCCTCGAAAAACTGCCGCATACGGTTGAAATCGAATACTCTTAAACCCTATCCACATCGTCATTGCGAGCAGTCCCGCCCAGCGCTGGGCGGGACGACGTGGCAATCTCAAAATGTTCAATAGTTAACAAAAAATAATCAATACGTATGCCCCTGCCCAACAAGACACCGCTTCATACAGATATAACGCAATACCATCACGAATATACCCCAGCTCAAAACCAGCAGACCTATCACAAGATAAATTGGGTTCATCATCGTACTTAACGCTTTTAGCAGGGATCCTCCTGTAAAGAGCAGCATGAACAGCAGTATAACGGTTACCATCACAAAATAAGGCTTTTTGAAAAAGAACAATTGGATAGTAAAAGCAAAAGGAACAAATATCAAAGGAGCGTAAAAAAACTTTATGTTAATGGCATGAAAAGCGATGTTTAGGCCGCGTATCGTGAACTCGGGGATAATTGTTGCTAATGGTACAGACAAAGCTGCTATAATTATAACCAAGCCGGCAATCAGTACCGCGTGGGTAGCCGCCAATGCTATTGTAGTGACAAACTTCTCATTTCGTCCCCCTGAAATTAGCATGCTTGAATAAACCGACGAGCATGCATGGGCTGCTATCCCCATCACAGGTAAAAGCATAAGCATAAACAGCCACAAACGCCCCATATAACCCAAGAAAGCCAACATAAATAAAACGAAGAAAACGAATTGTTTCCACTGGGACACTATTATTGCAAATGTTGTGTATAATCCGCCCCATATATATCGACCTGTCCGAAAGAATTCATATTTTTGCATACGTCCCAGAAAAAATCTCTCCACCCATGGATTCGGATGTGTTTTGAGCTTTTTATCCCATTTAATGGCTGCCCTGGCCTTGCGGTATCTTTGTAGTTTGTCCCGATTCCAAGCATCGAATAAGCTGACCCACGGCACAGCACAGTATCGCCGCGCAAGGCCTTCATCGCCCAATAAAAACCATGCCATGATACTGGTCAAAAGCCCGACGCAGATAATCGCTACAGGACATTGTACAATGGCACTTTCCAAGATTATATGCAGGTCAAAGAACATGCCTCCAAACCAGGTAAACCATAAGTATCCTATGGCAGCAGCCGTGTTTTTGCTGATAAAAGCAAGCCCTATTCCAAGCCAATAGAAAATCAAATTTGCACAAAATGCTGAGCAAAGCATCAGAATCGGTTCCCACGAGAGCAGACCAGGATAAGCAAGAAAAAGAAGCGACCCTAAGAAACTAATCACTATTCCTATCCAGAAGATAAATTTCCTTACGGTTTTTCGGTGGCCAGGTAGACAATAAGAAAAAGGCTTAGTCAGTACCTCTATTGCTAACGCATTTGCTATAAACCCAATTAGAAACGCTACCACCGTGAACCATACAAACTGCCCTTTACCTGCTCTGGGATTGCCCAACGCCGCCATGATACTTAAAAACACGAGTAATCCCAAAAATGCATAAAACAGCCAAAGAATTCGACGTTGATAGAGATGCTTTAAATTAGCAGCCAATATCCTCATTTCTGTACACCTTCTTAACCGGCAACAATTTTGTAAATATCTTCCAGAGACAACGGCTGGATCTCGATTTGGCAATCCAGACTTTGTGCCGCCTGCTCAATTTGCTCTTGTGAGAAATCCTGCACCGTTAGTATCGCTTCTCCGTTGCTTCGCTGGCACTTAAGGACGTTTTCAAATGGCAGTGCTGCCGGCAGAACTCCGCTTAAAGAGTTGATACGCACCCGGCTGAACCGCTCCCGCAACTGGTCAAAACTGCAATCTACGAGAATTCGTCCCTCTTTCATTATTACTGCATGGTCGATAACCTTCTCCACATCGCTTAGAATATGCGACGAAATGATAATAGCGCGGTTCTCGTTCTGAATAATTTGCAGCAGCAGGTCTAAAAATTGTGCCCGTGCTATCGGGTCCAGAGTCGAGGCCGGCTCATCCAATATAAGCAGCTCCGGTTCAAAACCAATCGCTAAAAGTATCGCCAACCTTTGGCGCTGACCCGGCGATAAGGTTCCGACTCGCGCGCTGGTTGGAATCTCAAAGTCTGCGATATATTTTTCTTCAAGCTCAAAATTCCACATTGGATAATACGCGCTGACGTAGCGAATTAATTGTTCTACTGTCATCCAGTCGATAAGCTCGCCTTCCTGGTGGACATATCCAATCTTCGAAAGCTCCTTCGGTCCTAATTTCCCGGCATCACAGCCGAAGGTGGTACAATGTCCTTCATCCGGCAGGTACAAACCGATGATATGTCGAAGCAGTGTGCTCTTGCCGGCTCCATTGGATCCCAACAGGCCTATGATTCTGCCTCGATAAATCTGCATATCAACCTTATCAAGGGCCTTTATCTTTCCGAATCGTTTGCAGACATTACATATTTGAACTATTGGGTTTTCACTGCTCATTGGAGTGACTCCTGTTTTTTGAGTTATATCTGCTATATAAGCTGGTAAGCATTTGTCTTACCTTTTCCTCGGATACGCCAAATTGTACTGCTGTTACTGCAGCCTTTCTCAGTATCTCTTCGAGCAGCCTGGTCTTAACTCGCTCTTTTTTGTCCTGCCGCAGCTTGGCTACGAATAGTCCAATTCCACGATTTCTTTGTATTAATCCTTCAAGCTCAAGAAGTGAGTATGCCTTACTGACTGTCATCGGATTAACATTAAGTTGGGCTGCAAGCTCGCGCACCGATATAAGCTGCTCTCCCTCGGCCAATTGCCCGGCCATGATTTGCTGGCGTATCTGCTCGATTACCTGTCGATAAATCGGTTGTCCGCTGTGGAGGTTAATTTCCAGTAACATTTCGTTATGTTCCTAATCTGTATTACTGTATTACTTACTTAATACAGTATATCCATTAAAAAACGCCTTGCAACAAAAAAATAAAGTTTTTTTCAAAAATTTTCGTTGGACTCAAATTTACATGTTCAACTTTAGTAGGCTTGCTATGATATGGCCGTCAAAGGCAGAGGAGATTTTACGCGTCGTTCTTTATATAATTACCTTATGGATACATGGACTATACAAAAGCTCTTAAACTGGATTATCGAATATTTCACGAACAAAGGTATTGAGTCGCCACGTCTAAGCGCGGAACTTCTGCTCTCACACGTATTGGGATTGAAGCGTATCGAGCTATATACCCAATTCGATAAAATCGTCACTAAGCAGCAATTAGACCAGTTACATGATTTAGTAGAACGTGCAGGTCGATGTGAGCCTGTTGCATATCTTACAGGTAAAACCGAATTTTATTCCCTCCAGCTTGAAGTTAGCCCCGATTGTATGATACCCCGGCCGGAAACTGAATTGCTCGTAGAGCGCGCTATAGAGTTTTTACGAAAGCGCCCCATTAGAAATTCTACGATGTGCGAAATAAAACAAAAAGAAGAGATTTCTAACGGGGCAAGCCCCGGCACCCAGTTCGTCTGCGATGTGTGCACCGGTTGCGGTCCCATAGGGATTGCGATAGCCAAAAATTTTCGTGACGCCAGGATAATCGCAACCGACATATCCGAGGCTGCCCTTCGCATCGCAGCACAAAACGTCGAAAATCATCAGCTAAAAGACAGGATTGAGCTTTTACAGGGTGACTTATTTGAGCCTGTCGTGCCACAGTTGGATGTGGATAAATTTGATTTGATTGTTTGCAATCCGCCTTATGTAAGTATCGCTGAGTTTGAAAAGCTCGACAAAAACGTGCGAGACTACGAGCCGAGGCTGGCACTTTTCGCAGGAGAGGACGGGCTTGACATTTATCAGCGGATTTTCGAGAGAGTAGATAAATTCCTAAAGCCTGATGCTGCATTGATATTGGAGATAGGCTACACCCAGGGACAGAAGGTTAAAGAGATGCTCGAACAGACCGGCATATTCACCGAAATTAAAATAGAAAAAGATTTTCACAATAACGACCGCATAGTGACAGCGATAAAGACATCACAGTGGCTCAGTTAAGGAACTGCTTTTTTCGCCGCTTTGTGCCTTTTTCACACCTGCTCAAGCTAAAAAAGTTTAAATTTTTTACAGAGAACTATCTATTGCAAACTCTGGTATAGATAAGCGAACAGGCTATCGTCGTGCTGGACCTCGGCGAGTTCAATCGAGTCGCGACGGTTAAATGTTGACTCGGCCACCTAATTTTTGTTAAAATAATCGAGGTTTGAATAATCAATTTTCTTTTTTCCGGTTTTTCAAGCTATAAATGCTACTCTGCGAAGTAAGCTACGTAGCACGAGTATCCAACCGTTGCCAGCAGTAAAGTGTCGGTGAGGAAAAAATAGAGGCCCTTCCGAATAATGAAAGCCCTTTGGATATTACTGATTTTGATATTGCTTTTAGCCGGTTCTGCTATTGGCCAGCCATATTCAATAGTCATAAATGAGTTTATGGCCAAAAATGATAGCTTCATTCAGGACCCAAATGGTGATTACGATGACTGGATCGAAATCTACAACACCGGAGACGAAGCTGTCGATATATCCGGCATGTTCCTTACCGATAATTTGTCCTTCCCTGACAAATGGCGGATTCCTGATAATAATACCCCCGAAACGATTATTCCGCCGCATGGATATCTGTTAATTTGGGCTGATAACGAACCTAATGAAGGCACTCTGCATGCAAACTTCAAGCTCAGCGCAGATGGTGAAGAAATCGCCCTTATAGATGGCGATGGAAATCTTATAGACAGTATTACCTTCGGCCCACAGCAGCCAGATGTATCATACGGACGCTTATCCGATGGAGCCGAAAGCTGGCGTTTCTTTGATGTCCCAAGCCCGGCAGCGTCCAATATGAGTAATTCTATCAGTATCATCATCAGTGAAATCATGTATCATCCCGGTCATCCAACGCCGGGTGCTGAGAATATCCTGGAGGAATACATCGAACTTTATAATGCGGCGGGCGAATCGGTCAATCTGCTGGACTGGCGATTCACAGACGGGGTGGACTTCATCTTCCCGGATGTAACGCTCGGGCCGGGACAGTACATGGTAGTAGCTGCGGAACCGAACACATTTCGGGCCAAGTATCCTGGAGACAGCAATGTTGTCGGCGGCTGGAACGGTCGGCTGAGCAACTCCGGCGAGGCAATTAAGCTGCGAGATGCAGCGGGCAGAATAATTGACAGCATCCATTATTACGATGAGGGTGACTGGGCGGTGCGTGAGCTTGGGCCGGAAGATTACGGACACCGTGGGTGGGTCTGGTCGGACGAACATGACGGCGGCAGCAAATCGTTAGAGTTAATCAATTTTGCACTGCCCAATGAGTACGGACAAAATTGGGCAGCAAGCACTGCGGACGGCGGCACACCAGGTGCAGCCAATACAACAGCCGACGATGACATCGCGCCGTTAATCTTAGATGCAGCGCATTTTCCAATCATACCTTTGTCCTTCGAGCCGGTGACGGTGTCGGCTCGGATCATAGATGAGCTGACAACCGGTATCTCTGTGACGCTGCATTACCGTAAAGATGGAGACCCTAACTTCAATACACTGACGATGTTTGATGATGGCAGGCACGGTGACAGTGATGCAGGTGACGGAGTGTACGCGGTGGTGATACCTGCTCATCAGGACGGCACCATCATCGAGTTCTACATAGAAGCCGCCGACGCCGCGGCTAATGTACGCACCTGGCCCGCCCCAAGTATAGTGGATGGTGAAACAAAACAGAAGAACAACCTCCTCTATCAGGTAAGCGACTCTTTTGATAAATTTCGTTTGCCGGGTAGTCAGCCGATTTATTATCTGATTATGGCCGAAGATGAGCGTGCTGAGCTGGAATACATCGGGTCCGGTGATTCGGATGCAAGATCTCGCGTTCAGATGAACGGCACGTTCATTAGCATCGACGATACGCAAACACAGTTGCGATACCTTGTCGGTATTCGTAATCGCGGCGCCGGCAGCCGAAAAAATAGTAGCGGCAGCTATCGGAACAACTACCACGTCAACTTTCCGAACGACCAACCCTGGAACGGTGTCACAGCATTGGCTATCAACAACCGCTACGGATATATCCAACTGTTAGGTAGCGCAATCTGGCAAGCGGCAGGTCTGCCTGCTGCCGACGCCAGAGTGGTACAGCTCCGCGTCAATGGTCAGAACCTGGCCCAGATGAATAACCACATGTATGGCTCGTACGTAGCGCTGGAAGTGATCGACAGCGATTTCGCCGAGAATCACTTTCCTGATGATCCAGCCGGAAATGCCTACATCTGCGCCAGCAACGGAGCGGACTTGAGTTACGAGGGTGACAACCCGGATAAATACCGCGACAATTATGAGAAGAGTACCAATATAGCTGAGGATGATTTCAACGACCTGGTCAACTTAGTTTATGCGCTGAACAATGCACCATCTGAGACATTCGTCCAGGAGGTCAGCGGGGTTATCCAGCTTGAGCAGTGGTTTCGGTTCCTTGCTGTTGATGCGCTGGCGGGCAACCTTGAAGGAGGCCTAAGCACCCCGAAAGGTGATGATTATGCGCTCTATCGCGGCAGAGAAGACACACGGTTTTGGCTGCTTCCTCACGATCTTGATACATTGTTCGGCCAAGGTGACCATGCGGCCGATATTCATCGTGACATCTTCGTCTATGCCGGTCTTGACGGCCTGCACGAGCTGCTCAGGCATCCTGACATTAAATCCTTGTATTACGGGCAGCTCACTAACCTGATCAACACGGCCTTCTCGCCTGAGCAGTTCAATCCATTGGTGGACCAATTACTGGGTGACTGGGTTCCGACATCGATGACAGACAGTGTAAAGCAATTCGTTGTAGAGCGCAATGCCGCCGTCCTGGCTCAAATCCCAAAGTAGTTCACCCCGTGAGATAACTAACTCACGGTTTTTTCCCCCGCAAGATTCTTATCTCACGGGGTGAATGATTAATACGATATGATTGTATTAATGCTATAGCTGCTAAGTTTCTCTCTGCCGGCCAATTCTTTGAGCTCTATAAGAAAGGTAATGCCGGCGATTTGTCCCCCGATTTTTTCGATTAGCTGACAGGCTGCTGCCATTGTCCCTCCGGTCGCCAAAAGGTCATCGACCATTAAAACCTTGGAATCTTTTTCCACAGCATCTTTATGAACCTCCAAGGTGTCGGTTCCATATTCCAAGTCGTAAGTGACACTTTCGGTCTTGTAAGGCAGTTTGCCTTTCTTGCGTATAGGGACAAAGCCGGCCCCGAGTTTTTCTGCAACAGCCGCTCCAAATATGAATCCCCTTGCCTCCACCGCGGCAACGTATTCAACCGCTTCTGTAGAACCTGCGCATAAAGCATCTACGGCTGCTGAAAACGCCTTCGGGTCGGCTAATAATGGCGTGATATCGCGAAATAAAATTCCTTCTTTCGGCCAATCAGGTATGTTGCGGATATACTTTTCCAGGCCAATCCCTTTGGATTCGACAGGCTCACCACAAGTATTTGTCATTTTCTGCCCTTCCATTTATCCTTAAACCCGTGAGATAGACGATTGAGATTTTGCCCAGGTTACTATGTTATTCATCTCACGGGTTTAACCCGTCCTGTCTTCGACTCTGAGGCTCAGACCCGAAGGGAGTTGAGTCGAAGGAAATGATAGAACAAAGTGCCTAAAGTGTAAAGTGCCTAAAGTGAGCTAAATTAAAAATTTACCTCTTTAGATACTCAAAATTATAGTTCACTTTCCCAATTTATCGGGACAGTCTGATGTCATCAATGAAAAGTTTTCCTGCGCCGCTGGGCTGCGGAGCACTCTTATTACCCA
>CAZQKO010000071.1:0-11816 GCA_964593945.1 uncultured Pirellulales bacterium
CTCTCCTTGAGCATTTCCTGCGTAGCTGAGGCGACGGGCGAATCGACCTCATCATCCTCGATGAAATCGCCGAAGTAGCTGTCCTCGCTTTCGCCTATTGGCCTGTCGAGACTGATTGGATGCTTGGAAATGTTGAGCACCCTGCGTGTTTCTTCTATGCTCATGCTGGCTTCAGTGGCGATTTCTTCAACAGTAGGCTCTCTGCCCAGGTCCTGATGGAGGATTTTGCTGGCGGCACGCAGGCGGCTCATTGTCTCTATCATGTGGACAGGAATGCGAATGGTGCGGGCGTGGTCGGCTATCGCACGGGTGATGGCCTGGCGAATCCACCAGGTGGCGTACGTGCTGAATTTATATCCTCTGCGGTATTCATATTTATCTACGGCCCGCATCAGGCCGGTGTTGCCTTCCTGGATTAAATCCAAAAAGCTCAGGCCCCGGTTGCGATATTTCTTGGCGATAGAGACCACGAGGCGGAGGTTTGCGCTGGAGAGGGTTCGCTTTGCGTTTTCGTATTGAGCGAAGGTTCTGTTCATCGCGCGCAGCTTTTTCTCTAATAGTTTTGGCGTGTCGGTGATTAATTCCTGAAGGCCGGCCAATTCCTGCTTTACCGCTTCGATGTCATCGGTGGTCATCCCCGCCGGTGGCGGATTGACGCCTGCCTCGATAAGCTGCTCCAATTGCTGCATCTTCTGGCAGATGCCGTGCAGCTTATTCTTCATCGGCTGAATCCTGCTGGTACGCAGGCTGAGCTCTTCGAGCAGCGTTGCGATCTTTCGCCTGTTTCTATGTATTTGCTTTAAGTCCGCTTTTTGCTCGGTGATGTTTTGTGTCTGGACAGACTTCTTAAAAAGAGTTTGATTTATCTTGAGCAGCTTATTTACGGTGCTGATGTTCGCAAGTAATCGCTTTTTTATCACGCTCTTTGTGAGTGACGGCATCGTTCCGGTCTTAAGTGTCCTGTCAAACGACATCGAGCCTTCGTAAACCTGCTGCAGGAGATCAACGGAGTTTCTGGCACAATAATCGCATTGCAGCATTTTTCTTCTGAAAGCCATCCGGGTGATTTCTATCTTCCTGGCAAGAGCGATTTCTGATTTCCTCGTCAGTAGAGGGATTTGTCCCATTTGAGTAAGATACATACGAATAGGATCGTCGATACGTCGAGAGATTTCACCTTCGACCAATTCTTTTTCGAGCAGCGCATCCTCCCCTGTCTGCTCTGCAGTACCGGCTTCTTCCTCATCTAAAGACTCTTCGTCTGCCTCAAACTCCTCTTCGTCTTTGTCTTCCTGTCGAGATTCTACATCAGCTTCGTCAACCAAGCTGATGCCCAATTCATCCAGCGTAGCCAACAAACTATCCAATCGGCTGGGGCTGACGACATTATCAGGCAGTTCCTTGTTCATTTCCTCATAGGTAAGGAATCCCTTCTTTCGGCCTTTTTCGATAAGCGTTTTTATCTTTCGCTCAGCATCTTGAATCTGGTCACTCTTCGATCCACCTGTGACGGAGCCGCTGGTCTCCTTTTCATCCATGACACTCGTCTTGTCTTTTTCCATACGCTTTTTTGCCACCTTTGGTACCTATATATTTATCTTTAAATTTAGTTTTACATCTTCATTCTAAATTCTCATATTCCCTAAGTCATCCCCAGGCTATGTCGATTTTGCCTTGTAGTATTTTCGCTGACAAGCCGAAGAAACTCCGCATGATCTTTTGTTGCTTTCAACTGGTCCTTCACTTTCCGAGCCTTACATTGCTGCAGAACCTCCATCGCCCCTGCCAAGCGCGATTCAAAATTGCCTTTCTGCTGGCCCACCTGAGCCAAATCCACAATAGCTCCACTGAGTTTCACCGCTTCGGCGTTCACGGTGTTTGCCAAAACTGCTTCTATAGATGCATCTCCATCGGCACTCAGCGTTTCAAACATTATCTCGGCTATTTGTCTCAATATCGGTACATCGAAGTCACCTGCTGAAATTTTTTGCTTAACCGCTTCAAACAGCCTCGGCTTATTTAATAACACTTCAAGCACCTCCCGCTGCGCGATAGCATACAGGCCACTGCCGTAATCGATACTTTGTACCTTTCTATTTTCCGCCCCTAAACCTGCATTTTTGCCCAATCTTGCGATTCTTTTGCGCAACTCAGCTTCTATCTCATTAGTGCCTGCACTGATAATTTTTGATAACCGATTAATTATCAAACCTCTATCAATAGGTGACAAGCTGCCCGCCCATATACCCGTAGCTATGGTCTGAAAATACTCATCAATAGCGGCTTTTCTGCCGGCCAAAGTTTCGTCTTCATTGAACTTGTCCATCAGCCGATCCCACTTGAACTGGAAAACATCTATCGCATCTTCTACAAGTCCCTCGAACGACTCCCTGCCTGCCGCCAACAGGAAATCGCAGGGGTCCTTTCCTTCCGGCACAGATGCAAACTTGATATCAATGCGCTGTGACAGACAAACTTCCAAGGCCCTGTTGGCCGCTGCAAGACCTGCAGCGTCACTATCGAAAATCAATATTACTTTCTTTGCATACCGCCGTAAAACTCGCCCATGGCCGGAAGTAAAACTGGTGCCCAATGTAGCGACCACATTGTCACAGCCGAACTGATGCGCCATCATGCAGTCCGTATAACCTTCCACAACAACCGCAACTCCTGTCGATACAATTTTGTGCCGGGCGTTCTGCAGACCATACAACGAATTACTCTTCTCAAACAAAACCGTCGTCGGCGAGTTCATATACTTGGCGCCCGTTTCAAAAAACGCCCGGCCTCCAAAGCCAATCACTCTGCCTGTTACATCAGTAATAGGAAACATCAGCCGGCTTACGAATTTATCCTGCTGCTGGTCCGTGACTAATCCCGCCTGCTGGAGCAATTTCATCGGAATATTTTTACTTTTTGCCGCCTTGATTAAGCCATCCGGCGAATCGAGAGCCAATCCAAGCTGCCATGCTTTGGCGCTTTGGAGAGTTATCTTTCTTCCCTCAATATAATTACGAGCGATTTGGCCTTTTGTGCGGTCGTTGAGATTATCCTGAAAGTATTTGGCCGCCCAGGCATTGGCCTTGGCCAACCGATTAGGGTCAACCTCCGGTTCCTGACCGTCACTCTTTTTTGTTTTAATGGGCTTTAATTTTATGCCGGCTCGTTCGGCCAACCTTTCCACCGCCTGTGGAAAGGTCAAATTCTCGCGCATCTGAACAAACGTCAAGACGCCGCCGCCGGCTCCACAGGCAAAACACTTGAATATCTGCTTGACAGGATTGACACACATGCTCGGCCGATGGTCATCATGGAAGGGACATAGCCCAACCATCTCTCTGCCTTTTCTGCTTAGGCTGACGTGCTCGGCTATTACATCAACGATGTCGTTAGCCTGCTGAACCCGATTAATTGTTGCCTGGTCAAATATTCCTGCCATACGTTAGAAACAACCCCGCAAGCGATTTTGAACCCCACGATAAACCTGTCCCCTCGGCTCCGCTTAGAGGCCGCCCTGAATATAATTGAAGGGGCAAGCTTCTGCCATCAGTCCTCCGTCTTCTGTCTTCTGCCATCCGTCCTCCGTCATCTGCCCTCTGTCTTCCGTCCTCTGCCCTCCTTTGAATACCGGAGTTACTACCTAAATATAATGATAGCTTTCAAAAAGTCAAGTAATACCTCAAAATTCCCATTTATAGCACTAATAAGGCCGATAATAAGCCAATCGGACACTTGGTCAGGTAAGACATATCAGGCTATCTGGGCATCAGGTTCACCCCGTGAGATAAGAATCTTGTGGGAATAAAAAAACTATGAGTTGGTTATCTCACGGGGTAAAACGGGTATCAGGATATTAGGCTATCAGGACAACCTGATATTCTTGTTTTCTGTCCTCCTTCCCTTCGACTTCGCTCAGGACAGGCCTTCGGTTACGCCAATTCTATCGGGGACGCTTTACGTTTAACGCAACCGATACGAGCTGCGCAACCGCAACCGGATATTCGTTCCCTTATATGCTGATTCTCGAGTTTCCATCGAAAGCGTACTGCATAATGCAACCCTGATCTCCTGGTTTTCTGGTATCCTGATTTCTGTTGTCCTGATTTCCTTTATATTCCTCATCACCAAGACGAGCGCCCCACCACTCCCTCTTTTCAATACCAAAAGATTCTATAAGTGATTAACTCAAAGTGACCGATTCGTACTGTCATACCCGCCCCTGCCTTCGCAGGGGCAAGCTTGTCCCCGCATAAGCGGGGATCGGGTATCCATTTACCGTATCGTAGCAGTGGATTCCCGCCCATTCGGCTATCGCTCAGGGCAGGCCTTGCGCAGGAATGACAAACTACGATATGTTACTGTTATATATCCACTTATGGCAGAACATCGTTGAAAAACGGTCAGTTTGAGTGATTAATAATACCTAAGATACTTAGGTATTCTTAAAAAATTTATCATGATATTAAAAAATAAGGTTCTCACTCATGATGTCCGTACTCATGATATCTGTACTGAAGCATGTTCTTTATCCGGTTCATGTCAGCGACCTTCAAGGTCAGATTAAAAATGCAGGGTGGGACTTCCTGCTCCGGCTCGGTGAGCTTATGCCGAGACGAGCGCCCCACCCATTTACCTTTTCAATCGCCACAAGATTCTATAAGTGGTTAAGAATACCTAAGATACTTAGGTATTCTTTGAAAATGAATCAGGATATCAGAAAGAACCGCCTAAGGCGGACAAAAGGCCGGGACTCCTGATAACCTGACATTCTGGTTTTCTGTCCTCCATCCCTTCGATTGCGCTCCCTTCTTCGTTCTGGATAGTAAGGACTACTCAGGGCAAGCAGGGCATGAAAAGTTTCTTATTGCACTCTATAAGTATATACGCATATACTTATATACTATTGCGACCAAACTTGTGGTGAGCTTGTCCCTAAGGGGCTTGCCGAATCCATCCACGTAATCTCTGTAACTTGTGGCATAGCTATCCGTCAACAAAAGCAGATCATCGTCGAAATCTAAGCTGGGGCAGGTGGTCGCGGTTCTGCCATCCATCGTCTATCTCTGTCGTCCATTATCCGCCCCGCCAGAGGCGGGTAAACTTCTATTTTCTGTTGTCGAGTATCAAGCATCAATTATCGATTTGATGGGTGGCAGCTTCATCCCTTAGTCCCGTAAGGAACACCTAACGGCGGGATGGGGATGGCTGTATCATTCAACGAATCATTTTTGCTAGCGGTAGGGTGTGCACTCGTCTCGGCTAAGGCCAAGCCGGAACTGGACCACACACCATGAAGAAAAAAGCCCCACCAATTCCTCTTAATGAATCATCTTTGCCAGTTCAAAAATTGCGGTGCCTGTAAATGATTGAGCAACAGCGATGCCGTTATTGTTGAGAAATGCCCTAATTCTTTCGCAGATAGATTTTTTCTGTTCTTCTGTTTTTGCTTTGGCTGCCTCTTCAAAATCCTTTTCTATTACAGATTGCTTCTCTGCTGGCAATGCCTTTATCGCACTGATAAGTTCTGTCAATTGATCTTTTGTAATGCCGAGGTTTTGATTATAGACAATTTTGCCAATCTTATCTGCGAAGTTCACGTTCTTAGCCTTAATATGTAAATTTTTTATCTCCATAATACTCCATTTCAAAAATAGTAATGATACGAGATTGCCACGCTCGGCTGCACCTCGCTCGCAATGACAAGCAGTTGCAGCCATACGTCATTGCGAGGAGTCCCGATATATTACATCGGGGCGACGAAGCAATCTCAATTTATTTTGCATGTTGATTTCCTACTTGTCGTGTGTTTCTATCTTTCCAACTTCGTCAGCAAAAGTTGCGTCGCCATCGACACGAATAGTTCCGATTTTGATACCTCCTGTAGATTTATTTTTTCGTGATTCCCTTTCTTCGGGTGTTTCAATTCCATCGAGCAGTTTAGAAACTGAATATTCTTTGCGCAGCTTTCCAATAAATATTTTATCCCTGTTGGCATCTTGATGGCCACGTAATTCATCATGTTCGATTGCAAAATCCTTTTCGTCCGGCAACGGAACCCATTCTTTTACGTCAAGTTTTAGAAAACTGCTGTTAATATCCAACAATGTTTTTCGAATGGTCGAGAAATAGTCCCGCTTCTGTTTTCCAGATACGTGAATATTGATCCGCCTTTTATTTTTGTCAAGTTGAACCAATGCCTGTGCATCAAAATTCTTATCTTGCATAACTAAACCTGTTCTCCAGCACAATTCGGGGTCAATATCTTTTTGTATTCTCACCATAAAACTTGGCAGGACAGAAGAGGGAAGAAAATTATATTCTAAGTAAAAGCTCAAAGAATCTTTTTTCAGGAAATTGTGGTCTGGTTCATTGGCTTTTAATAAATCAGGTACTAATATATGATCTGATTTGTCATAAACGTCCAGTTCAAAACAAAGTTCAAACTTCTTCATAACATCAACAATATATTGCTCTTCCTGACGTGAGTATTTTTCATCATCCGTTGCGAAATTAGGAAGCACTTCTTCATTTAAGATGTAAGAAAGTGACAATTTCGAAATGATGCCGTTTTCCTGTTTTAATTTGATGGAATTTATGATTTTGTATATTGCCTTGGTAATCCATCCGGGATTGAGAACGTGTGTGTTAAGCAGTACGTAATCCTCATAGTGCAAGACCACTCCTAAGATATGCAGGAATCGAATGATTGTTTGACGAGCATCGAATTCTGTGACATTTTCTTCCTGGCAGATATTGTTATACTCATGAAGCGTAATATAATTCTTCTTTTTCTTAAGGTCTTCAAGACGTTTTTTAACGTTGAACCAACTTAGAGGTAACTCTGTTTGTATCATCTCAACTTTAGCGATTTGTTTTATAAGGGCCTTTTTAAAATCCTCCAGGCCGGTCTTATCTTTGCAGGATACATGGTAAAAGCCTTTGATAGATGGGTATTTTCTTTGCAGGTCCTTTTCATTGAGGTTGTACGGATTCTCATCGATTTTGTTAATAACGACCATTATGGGCGAATCGCCGCCAAAACTCTCAATTCTTTTAAACCAGTCTTCTGAATCAGGCTCCTGTCGGGCATTCATAACCAGAATATATAGGCTGCGTATGGAAAAGAATAACTGATGTGTGGCCTGCATAATCCCTTGTCCGCCGAAATCCCAGAAATGAGATATGATAGTTTTGCCTTCTGTTTTAAACTGCCAGTCATTTATATAAATACCGTGAGTCTGTTTTTCATTGGGATCAAAATCACCATAAACTAATCGTTTAACTAAGCTTGTTTTTCCTGCGCCTCCATCTCCAACTAGCAAGATCTTTATTTCGTTTATAAGTCTTTTTTGTTCTTTGTTAAGCGATTTGTAATACTCTTGAATCGCTTTCTTTCCCTGCATGATAAGCTCAACCGGCGTTGATTCGAGTGGATTACCATATAGATTAAGTCCTTTCACAACCCAATTATACTTCCATAAAATCTCCATCTTCAGTTCGACTAGCTCAGGAGGAAGCTTTTTAATTTTATTGTGGTGTAGATCCAAAGTTGTTAAATTCGCCAAGTTTTTAAGGCAAGATATATCGCTAATGTGATTGTGGTATAAATACAGAACTGTTAAATTCGTTGAGTCTTTAAGGCAAGATATGTCGCTAATGTTATTGCGGTATAAATACAGAGTTGCTAAATTTGTCAGGTCTTGATGGGGGATATTTCGCTGATTTGATTGTAGTTTAAATACAGCTCGGTTAAATTTGTTATGCTTTTTAGTGAAGATATATCGCTGATTTTATTGCCGCTTAAATCCAGTGTTGTTAAATTCGTCAGGCCTTGAAGGGGAGATATGTCGCTGATTTGATTGAGGCTTAAAATCAGCTCGGTTAGATTCGTCAGGCCTTTGAGTGACGATATGTCGCTGATTTGATTGTAAGCTAATAATAGTGTGTTTAACTTTGTCAGGCCTTTTATGACGGATATATCGCAGATTTGATTGGAGCTTAAATCCAGTGTGGTTAAATTTGTAAAGTCTTTTAAGAAGGATATGTCACTGATTTGATTGTAAGCTAATAATAGTGTGTACAACTTTGTCAGGCCATTTATGAAATATATGTTGCTGATTTTATTGTAGCTTAAACTCAGTGTTATTAAATTCGTCAGGCCTTTTATTGATGATATTTCGCTATCACTGATTCCAGCACTGAATAAACTCAAACCGGTTACATTTCCTCGTTCATCAACGAAATATCCATTTTTTGTTATTGAAAAATCAATTTCTTTCAATTGGGGAAGCGTTTTATTAAGCTGTTTTTCTAATTGCCGAATTATTTCGAGGTCTTTTGACACAAGATTATCCTTTATTTTTTTGCAATGTTGAAAACTCGTGCTACGCCCCTAAGGGGCTTCGCAGAGTAGTAAGCCCACAATACCTGTCTGTGTGTCATTGCGAGGCCCGAAGGGCCGTGGCAATCTCTCATATTCGAGTGTTTGAGATTGCTTCGCTTCCGTCTTCGCCAAGGCTACGACGGACAAGTCGCTCGCAATGACAATCTCACAAAGTTGATAATCCGCTGGTTTGTTTGTGTGATTATACTGTTGTGGGACAAGAAATGCAAAATTGAATGAAGAACCCCCAAATAAATCCTTCGACAAGGCTCAGGACAGGTTTGGGGGCTAAACGTTTAGCCCCGCAGTTTACTGCAGGGTTTTCCATTGCGGGGTTTTATATCAGCAAGTTGATTACAGCGCTTTCCCGCGAAGCACGAGATTTGCCTTCTTTATTTAAACTGCGTCTCATATCAACCATAAATCGCAAAAAAGGCTCGTACGTAAAGCGCGTACGCGCTTTACGTATTTTTATATAATTAGCATAGCGACTGTCTTGAAAATCAAGCGGAAAGAAATATTGTTTGCGTGTTCGTGGTCACTGTGTTCATTCGATAAAGCAGTTTCACTCAATATAAATCCAAGAAGAGCAAATGCAGATAAGAACAAAAATATATAAGTCTTTATTTATGCCACCTCGCATTTAGCCCGTGAGATAACGCAGTGCTATCTCACGGGCTAAAAGTGCCTATGGTGAGCCAAAAAGCGTTATTCGTTTATCGGTTGCGCTACTCGTATCGTATATCGTTATACGTTAAACGTAACCGTAACGAGCTGCGCAACCGCTCAACTGGATTTAGGCACGTTAGCACACTTTGCCTTGCAAAAATTAGGTTCTACTGTCCCGCTTTTGTTTCTGCCGGCAATTCCGTCCCCACATACATTTCCAACTCGGCCAACCTCTGCTGATTGTTCGTCACGGCTCGTTCATATTGCAACCGGAACTCAAGCAGCTTTTGCTGAGCATTTATCAAGCTCAGGAAGTCTATCGTGCCGGCCTTATAGGCCGTCTCGGATGCCCCCAGCAACTCCTCCGCTTTGGGCTCCAAGACATCGCTATAGAGCGTGATTTTCCTGTTACTATCCTCAAAATCATATAGAGCACGCATCGCCTGGGCTATTATGGTATTTTCAATCTCGGTTTTATGCTGCAATGTCCTGCTTTTATC
Source organism: uncultured Pirellulales bacterium (assembly GCA_964593945.1). Lineage (GTDB taxonomy): Bacteria > Planctomycetota > Phycisphaerae > Sedimentisphaerales > Anaerobacaceae > CAZRMQ01. The sequence goes on from CAZQKO010000071.1 coordinate 9,553, forward strand.
TGCCATAGCCTGCAGCTCGGCCGCTTTATAGCTATCCCGCCAAATAGGTATATCCAAAGTGAACATAAGAATCAGCGGATCATTGCCGCTGTCTCTCGTACCTAAAGTCAGTGCCCGATCGGTCTGAATCCAGTCCAAACCAACACCTATATCAGGCCAGAATTTCTTTTGGGCCAGTTTAATTCTATATTCTGCCGCTTCTGTATCAAATTCCAGGGCCTGTAGCTCAGGGTTTTGCATTCTGAGGATTTCTATAAGCTGCTGGCGGTCTATTTGCACTACTCGAAAGTCCTCCCTCAGCGGCCACGGCAGTATATCAAAACTTCGTCGGTTTAGAATCGCATTAAGCCGGGCCACTATCGGCTTTCTGAGCTCTTCGAGCGTTTTGAGATGGTCTTGAAGTTTCGCCAGCTCCATCTGTGCCCGTATCACGTCCGGATGAGTGGCAGCAGCAGCCGTATATTTGGTTCGTGCAACCTCTTCAAAGTACTTGATAAGCTCAAGATTATCCTCCGCTATTTCGACGGCCCTTGCCAGATAAGTGTATTCGTAAAATGCGTCCCTTACTTCATAAAACAGCTTTAATTTTCTCGCATCGTATCTTTTCCTGGCAGCCCTCGAAGCGGCAGCGGCGGCGTCCTTTCTGGCCTCGATTTTCCCAAGCCATGGAAACACCTGCATTATGCCGAATCTCTGTTTCTGCGGCCCGACCCTGGTCTCCACCTCCTGGATAAAATATCCATACGTGAATTTAGGGTCAGGCAATGCTTTTGCTTGAGGAACCTGCTCCACCGCTACCTTCCACTGCTCAAACGCAGCCCTAAGACCTGCATTATTCAAAGCAGCATACGAAAGGTAATCCCGCAGCGTCTCAGGAATCCCTTCGACTTCGCTCACCACAGGTCGCTCAGAGCCTGCCCTGAGCTTGTCGAAGGGGCGAGCAGCAAAACAATTACAGGCGGTTAATATTATCACACAAAAAAGAAATGCTGTTGACCGCTTCATTAGTCACCTCCCTGTGAATTACCTGCCCGCCGTACACTCTCCGTTAGGAGTCCCTAGGACTGGGCAGGCGGGCCTTCGTATTTTCATATTCGATAAACCGTAGACAACCATTCAGAGTATATATTACAAAACATTCTTTACTTTGCATAGTCCGGCACATTTGCCTGTTTCCATTTTATGTTACAGCCCATGCTGGATTTTTGCTCTTTGTTAACGTCCCTGCCTGCAAGAACAGCGTCAAGCGCGGCTCGCAGATCTGCTTCGGTAACCGGCACATTGTTTCCCGGCCGACCGTCATCCATCTGGCCACGATAAACAAGCCTTCTTTCCTTATCAAACAAAAAGAAGTCCGGCGTACAGGCGGCACGATAGGCCTGTGCAGCTTCCTGGGTTTCATCGTAAAGATAAGGGAATGTAAAGCCCGCCTCTTTTGCAATCCTGGCCATCATTTCAGGCCTATCGTCAGGGAAGCTCGCTACATCATTTGAGTTAATCCCAACGACTGTGACCCCCTTTTGCTGATACTCTTTAACAAGCTCGACCAATACCTTCAAAACATGTTTGACAAAGGGACAATGGTTGCACATAAAAACAACCAAAAGAGCCGGTGCATCTTTGAAATCATTCACCGAGACGATATTGCCTTCGGTATCCGGCAGGCTGAAACCCGGCGCAGTTGTCCCCAATGGCAGCATTGTGGAAGCTGTCATAACCATAATAAATCCCTTTCCTTTCTCAACGATTATTTAGTCTGTTTGACAACCAGCTTCTTTCCATTGTAACGAACCGTCTGGGCAGGGGCGGCTTCAAAATCCTTGCCGACCGGTCTGTCTTTGCCGACCCAAACAATTTCAAACTTTCGTTTCTTTAACATCCCCGGAAATTTTCCCTTGCGAGCACCAATTATCAAGGACTTGGCCCTTTCATCGTATGTGAAAGTAATCGTGCTGAAGGCACCTTTTTCATAATTGTAATTGACGTTTTCATCCTCATATAACGTGAACGCACTGTCGGTGCCGGTATAGACAAACAGGCGAATCGGCTCAGCCGGCTTTTCAGTAGTGTATTGAATAGCTGGTCCGAACGGGATGATTGAGCCTTCTTTCACGAAAATCGGTATATCCGAATACGGTGCGTCAGCCTGAATGGTTTGGCCGCCCTCGAAGAACCGGCCTGATTTAAGGTCATACCAGCCGCTCCCAGCAGGCAGATATACCTGGCGAGACCTGGCTTTATATTCTGTTATCGGATTAATCAGC
>CAZQKO010000072.1:0-2326 GCA_964593945.1 uncultured Pirellulales bacterium
GGCGTTGTCTCTATGTATGCCTTGCTGCTTGCTTCTGGAAATATTCCGGGCTTTCTCGACTGGAATAATAATTACGGCAATGAAAAAGATAAATGCGCCTGCACTCACTGCAGTAATTTCCCAAAGAGCTTTATGGGAGGTGAAATTGAAATTTCCAATCTCGATATTTTAGGCCAGACTATTGGCCGGGACAAGTGTTTCGGAGCCATAAAAGGCCACGTTGCTCCCGGGCCGATGACTTTCCTACGAATTTCAACCGATGACTCTAAGGGCCAAATAAAAGGCTACTTGGGTGAAGGTGAGTTTACGGATGACCCTTTTGAAATGGACGGCGGGATAGCTGTCTGTGAGGTTGGGCGTCTTAGAGAATTGTTGGCCTATTTGTGTCAGAACGGCTTCGAGCATCACGTTGCTATGACGCGTACCCACTGCGCAGAAGTGCTGCGTGAAGCAATATCAAAATATATGAAATGGAGCCTTTACTGTCATGAGTAATGAATTTCAATTATCGCCCGATGAAATTGTAAAGAAGGCGAAAGAGATACGCAAAAAAATTATAAAGATGAATTCATACGCGGGTCAGGGACACACTGGAGCAGATTTATCCGAGACCGATATCCTGGCCTCTCTGTTTTTTCGCGTTTTAAATATTCAGAAAAACAACCTAAATGATCCCAACAGAGACAGGTTAATTCTCAGCAAAGGTCATGGAATAGGCGGTTTTTACTGCACCCTCGCCGAAGCAGGTTATATTGATGAATCACTTTTGCTTGACTATCTGCAATTTGATTCTGCTCTACCCGGCCATCCTGTGCGACAAAAAACACCCTGCATCGAATTAAACACCGGTGCGTTAGGACATGGACTTTCGGTGGGCGTCGGTTTGGCGCTAAGTGGGAAAATGGCCAAGAGGACCTTCCGCACTTATGTTCTCACCGGAGACGGCGAACTTCAGGAAGGCTCTATATGGGAAGCCGCTATGAGTGCCGCTCATTTCAAACTTGATAATCTTATCGTCATCGTCGATCGCAATACCCTACAGTTAGCTGACCGCACTGAAACTATCATGGCTTTAGAACCTCTGGAGGATAAGTGGAAGGCATTCGGCTTTGACGTCCAGGTCACGGACGGCAACGATGTGACGAAATTTATTGATACAATTGAAAGACTGGATATGTGCAATGGCCGACCCCACGTGGTTATAGCTCGCACTATCAAAGGTAAAGGCGTTTCGTTTATAGAGGACCGGGCCGCCTGGCACCACAAAATACCCTTCGGCGATCAGATTACACAGGCTATAGAGGAGCTGGAATAGTGACCGAGCGTTTAGCAATAGACCTTAGAGAGGTCATGATCCAATGCTTTATCCGAGCGGTTCAGGATAATGTTAACTTAGTAGTTCTAGTGAGTGACTCTACCAGCACCGCGAAAATTACTCCCTTCCAGCAGATGTATCCTGACCGGCTTATTAACGTTGGGATTGCAGAACAGAATCTTGTTGGAGTGGCCGCTGGGCTATCTCTGGGGGGATACGTAGCTGTAACCGCTAACGCGGCCTGTTTTTTGGTAGCTCGAGCTAATGAGCAGGTTAAAAATGATGTATGTTATTCAGATATGAATGTAAAACTCGTGGGTTTAAATGCCGGCGTTTCATACGGCCCGCTGGCAAGCACTCATCATGCAATCGATGACATTTCTATTATGAGGGGTTTGGGCAATATTATCATTTTAGCCCCTTCTGACCCGGTTGAAACAGAAAGAATATTCAACTTTGCTCTGCGGCATGTAGGGCCGGTTTATATCAGGATGGATAATGCGAAGTTCCCCGTGCTTCATAGCAAAGATTATCAATTCGAGCTTGGCAAGGTAGATGTCCTTACTTGCGGGGATGATATAAGTATCTTTGCTATAGGCTCAGTTGTTCACGAAGCTTACGCCGCAGCACAGACCCTAAAAGCCGATTCCATAAACGCAGAGGTCATCAATGTTTCCTCTATAAGACCTGTAGATAAGAAAGCAATCTCCGATTCGATTCAAAAAACAAAAAATGTTATTACTGTGGAAGAGCATTCTCTGCATGGTGGATTGGCCAGTCTCATCTGCGAAATTATCGCTGAAGAGGGACTCGACGCCAGGATAGTCCGTTTGGGCATTACGCAAGGCCATTTTGCCAAAGCCGGCCCACGAGGACGGATCAGGGCGTTTTATGAAATAGACAAAAATGGAATCTTGGAAAACGCCAGAAAGTTATTGAAAAAAGGTTAAAGTTCAATATGACTGAAAGCTATATCTTGGCTATTGACCAGGGTACCAGTGGAACCAAAAC
>CAZQKO010000072.1:2426-4727 GCA_964593945.1 uncultured Pirellulales bacterium
ATTTCAAATCAGAGGGAAACTTTTCTTCTCTGGGACAAAAAGGGAAATCCTCTTTGCAATGCGATTGTCTGGCAGTGCAAGAGGTCAGTCGATATTTGCAATCGCCTGAAAGGCTCTGAACTTGAAAACGAGGTCAGGAAGCGAACAGGTTTGATAATCGATCCATACTTTTCGGGAACCAAACTTATCTGGCTTTATGAAAACGACCACCTGATAAAAAATGCGATTGATGCCGGGGTTGCGTACTTCGGGACCGTCGATACCTGGCTGCTATTTAAGCTTACCCAGGGACAAAGTTACTTTACAGATTATACTAATGCCTCCCGCACTCTTTTTTTCAATATAAACGACCTCCAGTGGGACAAACATCTTTTAGACAAGTTCAATCTGAAAAAACTTAATCTACCGCAGCCCCAGCCTTCTTCCCACTTCTATGGCCGGTCTGATTTTGACGGACTCTTGCCGGATAAGATAAACATATCGGCCATGATAGGAGATTCCCATGCGGCTGCCTTTGGGGAAGGTTGTTTCTACCCCGGTACAGCCAAGGCAACTATGGGCACCGGTTCATCTATTCTGCTTAATACCGGCTCAAAAATAATTAAATCAGAAAAAGGGATGGTTGCGACTATTTGCTGGAGTACAAACGACAGAGTCGATTACGCACTGGAGGGTATAATCGTCACCTGTGGAGCTACTATTAACTGGTTGCGCGATCGGCTGGGACTATTTGCAGACAGCCGACAGACCCAGGAAATGGCCCTTTCTGTTGAGGACAATAATGGCGTATATTTAGTTCCTGCCTTCAGCGGCCTTGGCGCTCCCCATTGGAAAATGGATTTAAAGGCCGCAATTTTAGGTTTAACATTCGGCTGCGATAAAAACCATATCGTCCGCGCTGCTCTGGAATCAATCTCATACCAGATAAAAGATGTCATTACTGCTATGGAGCAGGATAGTGGGATTAAATTGAAGGAGCTCAGGGTTGACGGGGGTATAACAGCTAATCATTTTGTCATGCAGCTCTTGGCCGACCTGCTGAAGACAAACGTCGTCAACATTGGCATAGAAGATGTTTCTGCCCTCGGGGCGGCCTACCTGGCTGGTCTTCAAGAGAACATTTTCACTTGTCTCGATCAATTAAAGAACCTCAGTACCAGTAAAAATCTGTTTTCTCCCGGTTCCGATACTGATAAAGTAAATGCTTATTACGAAGGCTGGAAGAAGGCGCTGCAACAGCTTTTGTGATTTGTCCATTCTCTCCCCTAAGGGGTGCGAAGGATAAAACTCGTCTCAGCGGCCCGTTCCAGCGTAGGCCTTCGCCGAGCCGTAGAGGGAAAGGAGCACACAAATGAAACATTTCCTTATTAGCATTGTCTTTGCTGTGGCTTTGTTTTCACCGGCTGCCGCGGACGACCTTCCGGCAGTCAATGACGGTAATCATCATGGCGACCCGCCATACCTGCTGGAGGACGGCTGGAAAGCTCTGCTCAACGGCAAAAACCTTGACGGCTGGTTGTATCGTAATCCAGAGAGAGATGGATGGACTGCCACATCGGCTGTTTATTGGGGCGGTCCCGATAATCCCCGGCTGTTGAAAGCCCGGAACAATCAAGGTGACCGTATTGTGAACACTGCAACTGACTTCAAGCCTGTTCCCTCGGACCTCGTCACCGAAGAAAAGTTCGGTGACGTGGAGCTGTACCTTGAGTTCATGGTTTCGGACAAATCCAACTCCGGCGTGTACCTGCATGGATTATATGAAATTCAGATTTGGGATAGCTACGGAAGGACTCGGGATGAATTGGATAAGCATATAACCAATATTTGCGGCGCTATATACAATTATGAACGCCCGACAGATCGCGCCAAGCCCGGCGGTATAGCTCCAAAGGTGCGGGCAGAGCGGCCTACGGGGCAGTGGCAGTCGTTCCATATCTGGTTCCAGGCGCCTCGTTTTGACGAACAAGGCAAGAAAATCGCCAACGCAAAGTTTCTGCGGGTGCTCCATAATGGACAGCTGATTCACGAGAATGTCGAAAGAGAAGGACCAACGACTGCGGCAATGAAGCACCCGGAAGCCGCGATGAACCCTCTGATGTTGCAAGGCGATCATGGCCCGATAGCATACCGGAATATTTATATTCGGCCGCTGCGTCTGTTGTCTCAGAAACCTTCTCTGCCGTAGTGGCTACGAAGGCCGGAAATCCAGCAAAAAATTTTGGGTTTTCGCCCACATTTTGTGTTAAGGTGCTCTTCTTGGCGCATCTATTTATGTAGAAAGGAGATATTTCAAATGTC
>CAZQKO010000072.1:4827-7455 GCA_964593945.1 uncultured Pirellulales bacterium
TCTCGACGTAGTTTTTTGGCTGCCAGTCTTGCTGCACCTTTTATTGTCCCACGTCATGTCCTCGGAGGCACCGGCTATCAGGCACCAAGCGATACCCTCACAATCGCATGTATCGGTGTGGGCGGTATGGGTCGTCATTATCTCGATGGATGCAAAGATGAACGAATAGTCGCTTTATGTGACCTTGACCATAATCTTGTTCAGTCGAGAGGAGTGTTTGAAAAATATCCAAGTGCCAGGCGCTACCACGACTTCCGCAAAATGTTCGATAAAGAAGCGAAGAATTTCGATGCCCTCATCATCGCTACGCCGGACCACACTCACGCGATCATCTTGATGGCCGGCCTGCAGCTCGGTAAGCACATCTACTGCGCCAAGCCGATCGCACACAACATCGGTGAGGCCAGGAAGATCAAACAAGCCGTCCTCAAAAACAAAAATCTGGTCACCCAGTCGAGCGTTCAGGCCGCCGGCACAGAAGGTGCCCTTACTACTACAGAGTTTTTGATGTCCGGGGTTATCGGCCCGGTGAGGGAACTGCATATCTGGTGTAACCACCCGGCTTACCCATGTTCGCTGCTACGACCGACGGAAGTTCAGACACCGCCGCCTGGAATGGACTGGGATTTATGGATTGGCCCTGCGCCGTATAGGTCGTACAACTCGGCTTATCATCCCGAAAACTGGCGGCCTTGGTGGGACTTCGGCTCAGGTACGGTAGGTGATATGGCCTGCCATACGCTTCATATCTTTTTCAAAGAGCTCCAGCTTGGTGCGCCGACTACGGTCTACGGCTATGGGTCAACTCGTCATGATGGATTCTTTAAACCTGTAAAGACGCCGGAGTGCCAGGGTCACGCTAACATGGTCACATGGGAATTCCCAACAAGAGGAAATCTACCTCCGCTGAAAGTATATTGGTATGATGGTGGTATGAAACCGCATCGGCCGGATGGGCTAAATCCACGCAGGCCCATGTCTGGTGACGGGCTTCTCTTCGTTGGCGAAAAGGGACAGATGATGACCGATTATTACGGCAGCACCAGGCCGTTGCTGCTGCCGGAGGAAAAGTTCCGTGACTTCCAGGCACCACCGAAAACTTTGCCTCGGACCGAACATCACTACCGTGAATGGACACAGGCGTGCAAAACAGGCTCACGTACTGCCTGTCCCATCGAATTCGGCTGCGAGATGACCGAGATGGCTCTGCTCGGAACGCTGGCACTACGAACAGGTCAGTTGCTCGAATGGGATGTCGAAGCTATGCGCGTCACCAATGATGAGAAGGTAAACAGCTTAGTTGATCCGCCATACCGCGCCGGCTGGTCATTGTAGATTTGTCCGGGCTCGTTTCACGGTTGCGGTTGCGAGGCTCGTTACGGTTGCGTTAAACATAAAACATTTTTTAAGACGCAACCGTTAAACGTATTACGAAACGAACAGCGCAACCGATTGACGAAACTTGTCTTATGACAGTCAAGATTATGAAAGGAGTGACGACACATGAAAATCAAGATGATATTTCAAAAGGCCCGCCTGCCCAGAGTGCCCTCCAAAGGCCCATTTTACCTTCGGACGAGGTACGGCGGGCAGGCTGTTCTGTTCTTTGTAATAATGTTTCTTGTATCTCTCTGTATCCCAACGCCGCTGTATGCCCTCGACTATGCCATCGGCGCTGACCTTTCCTTCCTCAAACAGGCTGAGGAAAGGGGTACTGTATTTAAGGACAGTAACGAGGTAATACCGGGCCTGCAAATCTTCAAGGACCATGGGTACAACTGGATCCGCCTGCGACTGTTCCACACTCCCACGTACCTGCCAAATAATCTCGAATATACAATCGCCCTCGCCCAGGAAGCCAGGAAGCTTGGTTTTAAATTTCTGCTGAACTACCACTACTCCGACACATGGGCCGATCCGGGTAAACAATACATTCCCAAGGCCTGGGAGGATAAGTCGCACGAGGAGCTGGTACAAGCGGTATTCGAATACACAAGGGACACGATTATTGCCTTTCGGGACGCCGGTGTTCTGCCCGACATGGTTCAACCTGGCAACGAAGTCATCAATGGCATGCTCTGGCCTGACGGTAAACTGCCGAACAACTGGGACAACTTCGCTGACTTGCTCAAGGCCGGAATTGATGGCGTTGATGCAGGCTGCGGTAATGCCCAGCGCCCCCTGATTATGATCCATATCGACAGAGGGGCAGATAAGCAGCGGACAAAGGCCTTTTTCGACAAGTGGCATTCGTATGGTATCGACTATGATATCATAGGCCAATCCTACTACCCGTGGTGGCACGGCTCTTTACTTGACCTTAGAGAAAATCTCATTTTCATGGCTAATGAGTACAACAAGGACATCATCCTGGTGGAAGTGGCTTACAACTGGAGACCCACCGAGTATAGAAACAAACCAGCGCCGTTTCCAGAAACGCCCGAAGGACAAAGCCAGTTTCTGGATGAGGTACATCGAATGGTTCTAAGCACGCCTGGCAATCGAGGCAAGGGCGTTTTTTGGTGGGAGCCTGCTGTCACCGGCGGTCTTCGAAGCAGAGGCATGTTCGACAATGACGGTAATGCCTTGCCGGTCATTACGGTGTTTGACAAGTTCACGAGGCACTAA
>CAZQKO010000072.1:7555-11753 GCA_964593945.1 uncultured Pirellulales bacterium
AAATTAGTACAGAGCAATACCGATGCTGTCACTCCATTTCTGATTTCCACCCGCTGCTATGGAATACTCTGGGACAATTGTTCCATGACCGTTTTTTCGGATGATAAAGAAAAAGCCTCGTTTTGGTCCGATGTGGGTGACAATGTTGATTACTATTTTATATTCGGTCAAAATATGGATGAGGTTATAGCCGGCTATAGGAACCTCACAGGGCAGGCCCCAATGTACGGCAAATGGGCATACGGATATTGGCAGAGCAAGGAGCATTATAAAAATCGCGATGAATTATTGAGCATTGCCAAACAATACCGTGAAAAGAAAATTCCTGTCGACAATATCATCCAGGATTGGAACTACTGGGGTGCAAAAGAGAATTGGAGTCAGATGTATTTTGATGAGAAGAAATTTCCAAGACCGAAAGAAATGGTCGATATACTCCACGACCAAAATTTTCATGTTATGATTTCAGTCTGGCCCGGACTTGGACCAAATACTCCGATTTTCAAAGACATGGACGAGAAAGGTTATCTCTACGACAAGTTCGGCTGGGCAGGATTCAAATATTATGATGCACTGAATCCGGCAGCCAATCAGTTGTATTGGAACTACCTGAAAAAGGGATTGTATTCCACAGGCATCGATGCCTGGTGGATAGACTCGACCGAGCCGGATGTTGTAAACGCCCTTACGAAAGAAGCCACCGAGTATGAGATGAAAAAACTTGGTACAAATCATCTCGGCTCCTGGGCAAGGTATTTAAATGTCTATTCACTTTCTATGACCGACGCTCTGTACAAAAACCTGCGCAAAGAGAGCGACCAGAGGCGTGCCTATATCCTCACTCGCTCGACCTTCGCAGGCCAGCAGCGAAATGCCGTGACAACGTGGTCGGGTGACATAGGGGCAAACTGGGACATCTATAGGAAACAAATAGCAGCAGGTATCAATCACTGCATGGCCGGCATACCGTACTGGACGTTTGATATCGGCGCTTTCGTCATCGGCAGTTATGGAGGCGTTTTCTCCAACGGTGGCAAAGACCCGGCTTACCAGGAATTTTATGCTCGCATGTTTCAGTTTGGCACGTTTAGTCCAATCTTCCGCTCGCACGGCTCGGAGACGCCACGTGAAATATGGGAATTCGGCGAGTTTACCGATACCATGGTGAACTTCGACAATCTGCGCTATCGCTTATTGCCATACATCTATTCGCTCGCATGGCAGGTCACCAACGATGGATATACGATTATGCGCGGCCTGCCCATGGATTTCACAGATGATAAAAAGACTTATTCAATTAATGACCAATTTATGTTTGGCCCTGCCATCATGGTCTGCCCTGTCACTGAATATATGATTCATCGTCCGCCGGAAGACAGCATCCTTATCTCGTCCGAGCACTTTAAGACAAAAGACGGCAAGCCCGGCTTAGTCGCTAAGTATTATAACGATACAAAGTTTAAGGAACCTTGTCACGAGCAGGTCGAGCCTAACATCAATCTATTCTGGTACACCGGCCGGCCTAAATACATAACCGACCCCACTTTCGCTGTACGCTGGGAAGGTAAACTTATCCCAACTCAGACAGGACAGCATCGATTCCACATGAAAAGCTTCGGGCCAAAACGAGTTTTTTTAGATGGCAAAGAATTGCCCTGCAATTACTGGTCAGTGGAGTTTTATACAGTGCCGGTAGAACTCGAAGCCGGCAAGGAATACGACTTTGCCTTTGAGACTTCCAATTCCGCCGCGGGTGCTTTCAGAGCCCAGCTTTATTGGAAGACTCCGAAAATTCACGCTAAGGAAAAAGTCGTGGAGCCAAGGCCGAAGATCAGAAATGTGTATCTGCCGGATGATCACCAGTGGATCGACTTTTGGACGAGTCGAACTTTCCCCGGTGGTCAAACAATCGCCGCAGATGCTCCAATCAATAAGATTCCCTTGTTTGTAAAGGCAGGCTCAATCATTCCGATGGGCCCATTCGTTCAATACGCTGCTGAGAAGCCGGCTGATCCTATTGAGCTGCGCATTTACCCCGGAGCCGATGCCACCTTCACATTGTATGAAGACCAGAACGATAACTATAATTATGAAGAAGGCATATATTCTACGATTACCTTTCGTTGGAACGATACAAGACGCCTGCTTACAATTGCTGACAGAAAAGGCGGCTTTCCGGGAATGCTCCAGGAACGCAGGTTCAACGTTGTGCTCGTGAAAAGAAGGCACGGAACGGGAGTTGAAATCACAAAAAATCCGGATAAAGTCATTCCCTATCAAGGTAAGCAGTCCATCGTAGGCGGATTCATTCTTCAAAGATAATATGTAAACGGTTCGACTTTGCTAACCGCCTGGTTCGACAAGCTCACCACTTATCGAAAGGGAGATTTTAAGCGATGAAAACTTTTATCTACTGGCAGATAATTCTATCGAATATCGTTGCTATAAGCCTCTTTGTTTCATCTTGTCAGGTGTTTCCAGCGATAACCAAACCAAAGGCACTTTCTTCATACGACCCACAGGTCAAGCAATGGTTCGACTTCGCTCACCATCCTGAGCTTGTCGAAGGATTGCTTTTGCAAATGACACTGGAAGAAAAGATTGGGCAGATGATACAGGCCGACCAGGAGCATATCAAGGACGCCAACGACATCGGCAAATTCTTTCTCGGTTCTGTGCTGAGCGGCGGTAACTCCGATCCAAAAGACGGCAACAGCCTCGAAGCCTGGACTGATTTATATGACCGCTGCCAAGGGCATGCTCTAAAGACGCGTCTCGGCATTCCAATTCTCTATGGTGTTGATGCGGTGCATGGGCACAGTAATGTGCTCGGTGCCGTGATCTTTCCGCACAACATCGGTCTTGGCTGTACGCGCAATCCAAAGCTGATAGAAAAGATAGGACGCATTACCGCGAAGGAAGTTCGAGCTACCGGAATCAACTGGACCTTCGCACCCTGCGTGACTGTCCCTCGCGATGAGCGTTGGGGCAGGACATACGAGGGCTTCTCCGAAGATCCCAATCTCGTCAAGGTCCTCGGCGCAGCGGCAATTCGTGGCTTGCAAGGTTCCAAGCTTAGTAACCCGCTTTCCATTCTGGCCTGTGCCAAGCATTATGTAGGTGACGGCGGAACAACGGCAACGATTCGCAGCAGCAGAGGAACAGGTAGCCGACGCAATACGCGTATTCGGTTAGACCAGGGTGATACACAGGTCGATGAGCAGACTCTGCGGCGCATCCACCTTGCGCCATACATCGCGGCCATCAATGCCGGTGTCGGCACCATTATGCCCTCCTACAGTAGCTGGAACGGCGTCAAGTGCTCAGAACACAAATATCTGCTTACCGATGTCCTGAAAAATGAGCTTGGATTCGAGGGCTTTCTAATCTCAGATTATCGTGCCATCAACCAGCTCGACCGGGATTACAAAACCGCCATCGCCAAATCCATTAACGCCGGTATGGATATGGGTATGGTTCCCAGCGAATACAAGGAGTTTTCCACATCCTTGAAAGAGCTGGTTGAGGAAGGAACGGTGCCGATGTCGCGCATAGATGATGCCGTGACCCGAATCCTCCGCGTTAAGTTTGCTATGGGTCTGATGGATAAAAACAAATCTCACTTGGCTGACAGGAGCCTTCATAAGACATTCGGCTCCCAGGAACATCGACAGGTCGCGCGCGAAGCTGTTCGCCAGTCTATAGTGCTGCTAAAAAACGACAATAAGACTTTGCCTATCTCGAAGAAACTGAAACGTATTCATGTGGCTGGTAAAAATGCCGATAACCTTGGTTATCAATGTGGCGGCTGGACTATTCGTTGGCAAGGCGGTAGCGGCAACGTGACTTCTGGTGGTACTACTATTCTCGCAGCCATTAAGAACACGGTGCCTAAGAACACCAAGGTAACTTTCTCGCAGGATGGTACAGGAGCAGAAGGCACTGATATCGGCATCGTTGTAATCGGCGAAAGATCCTACGTTGAAGGATTAGGCGACAGCAATGACCTTTCACTTGATAGAGAGGATATCGAAGCGTTTAGCAACATGAAAAAGGCTGGCATCCCCGTTGTCGTTGTCCTGATTTCAGGCAGGCCGATGATAATCAATAATGTTCTCAATCAGGCCGATGCTTTTTTGGCCGCCTGGCTGCCGGGTACTGAGGGACAGGGCGTAGCGGATGTGCTTTTCGGCGATTA
>CAZQKO010000073.1:0-3541 GCA_964593945.1 uncultured Pirellulales bacterium
AATCTATCGTTGCCAGGCCGTTAGGAGAAAAAGCCGACCAAAACACCTTTTGTTTTGGACTTAATGCCTCATACAACTCATTATCCAGGGCCATATTGTTACTTGTAATTTTGATTTGATAGCGCTGATCTGGCCCAAAATCTTTTACCCAGCCGGCCACTGTCACCTCAACATCACCGTGCCTGCCGGAAAGATTATTAAGGATCACGCTATTTTCAGTGAAATCAATCTGTCCTGTCATCTGTTCTATCGTGTAAGGAAACCTGACGTCGCAGATGGTCACGTCTTTACAATAGACCTTACCGGCAACTGTGCTCTTATTTAATTGGCTGAGATTGCCCGATACTTCCATGTCCATATCGACCTTTCCTGCGGGATTGTATCGGGTGAAAAAACCTTGCAGAGCAGTAAATAAGACAAATCCGCCAAAGGCCGACCCTGGCTTGCCGAGCGCAAGCGTATCACTGCTGGATTCTGTAAGGTACGACAAATCTTTAATTTTCAATTTCAGTAAAAGATTATTTCTTCGGTCGTAATTTAATGCCGCATCCAGTGCATCTATTACCCAGGCATTCTCAAATGCAGGGATACCAGCCGATGAAATCCCGCCCGTAACTGTGATTCTCCCAGGGAGCCAAAGACCGGCCAATCTGCTTCTGTCCTGTCTCGCCGAAATCCTATTCGTTGATAAATCATTGTTTGCTTTCTTGGCCGTTATAATATCAAACCTGTAACCGCCCAGCGTTCCTTCAGCCGGTCTGAATCTCATATCGATTGGCACCGCAGCAAGAACTGTGGCCTGGCCATTTGAGACCTTACCGTATTGCAGCGTCCCGCCGCTGAGGGAAATAAGAGGCATTTTGCCGGCCTTACTTTTTCGGACATCGAATTTAAGCGCTGCTAAATTCCACCGGCTTGTGTCTGAATCGTATTGGGCATTGAAAGCGAAATCATCAATATATATTTCTTTTAGTCGCGGCCCCAACAACAATAAGCTGCCTATACTGAAACGGGCATAAACTGTTTTTGCTTTAATCAACGCGTTGTCATATTTTTGTTTCTGGTGCGGTCTTATCACCAGTCCTTCGATTAAAGCCGAGCCGTCAAATTTGAAATCGATAGATTTAGCCTCTACTTTGCAGCCGGTCAGCTCGCTAATCTCTGTTATGGCGATTTTTGGCAGAGATTGCCATGTTCGGCTTAAAATAAACGCCAAAACAGTAAGCAAAAACAAAACTAAAATTAGCCAGCGTATTAGAGTTATGCCTTGCCTTTTGGCTTTGTTCCGCCTGCTGCGGGCTGTTTTTTGATCCTGATTTTTAAGCTGGCTGGTAGAAAACATATAGGATTTTGGGTTCACGACGTAATAGTCAATTATCAATCATTTTTTATTGCCTTGTCCGCGATATCTTGGCGACAGTATGCCCCATCGAATTTTATTTTATCTACCGCTTCGTATGCTCTGGCCTTGGCATCTGCGATTCGCTTACCTAAAGCTGTCACGCCCAGCACCCTGCCGCCGTTTGTGACAATGTCCCCATTCTGCTTTTTGGTGCCTGCGTGGAACACAACCACATCTTTGAGCTTGCCGGCCTCTTCAAGGCCGGTTATTTTTTTGCCCTTTTCATAATCGCCTGGGTATCCGCCTGAGGCCATGACGACGCAAACAGCCGGCCGCTGGTCCCACTTTAGCGTGACATCGTCCAGCCTGCCGTTACAGACTGCCAGAAAAACTTCCAGCAGGTCGCTTTTCAGCCGCATCAGAATCGGCTGGGTTTCCGGGTCGCCGAACCGAACGTTAAATTCCAAAACTCTCGGGCCAGCGCCGGTAATCATCAGCCCTGCATAGAGCACGCCTTTGTATGGTGTGCCGTTGCGGTTCATGCCATCTACGATCGGCACAAGAATCTCATGCGTGATTTTGTCCATCATTGCCTCTGTAACAACCGGTGCCGGGCTGTAAGCACCCATTCCGCCTGTGTTTGGTCCCGTGTCGCCGTCGCCGATTGGTTTATGGTCCTGCGACGTTTCCATAACGTAGATATTATGCCCATCCACAAAAGCCAAAATAGAGGCTTCTTCGCCCAACAGCTTTTCTTCGACGATGATTTTGTCACCTGCCGAGCCGAATATCTTGTCGCACATCATCTTTTCCGCAGCCAAGATACCGTCTGCCGGCTCGTCACAGACAATGACTCCTTTGCCTTGTGCAAGACCCGCTGCTTTTACTACTACCGCTTCATCTCTGCTTGCAATATATGTTTTAGCGTCGCTGAATCTGTCAAAGATTCTGCCCTCGGCGGTCGAGACGGCGCACGAGCGCATCAATTGCTTGGCGAATGCTTTGTCGGCTTCGAGCTGTGCGGCGCCGGCACTCGGCCCGAATGTTTTTATGCCCGCTTCTTCCATAGCATCGGCCAGGCCTGCCGAAAGTGGGTCTTCCGGGCCTACAACCACCAAGCCTATATCGTTCTGTCGTGCAAAGTCTACTAACTTATCAATATCGGTAGCTGATATGGGGACATTTTCTCCGCATTGGGCTGTTCCGGGATTACCAGGCGCAATATAGAGCATGCTAAGGTTTTTCGATTGAGCCAATTTCCATGCAATGGCATGTTCGCGTCCGCCGCTACCAATTAAAAGCACATTCATTTATCAATCCTTAATCCTAATTATTGTATTTAGACCTGGGTTTATCCTGGACTTGGTTTCTATCCTAATCTACAAATTAAAGGTTGGCAATTAGTAAATAAGGAAATTCCTCCTTACACTACTTTGCTCTTATGCCCTTATGTTCTTCTCCGATGAACAGCGGAGCTTCGCCAGCGCATCCGAAAAAATGCAGGGTGGGCTATCCTGCTTCGGCTCGGCGAGCCTACGCCGGGACGAGTGCCTACCTTTTCATTTTTGGTATGCGGAGCATATCCAACTTACTTTTCCGGCCTTTGGCCAAGCGTGTTAATTAATGTGCCGAGCTTTTCGATTGTACATTCTATGGTGTCACCTGGCCGTAAAAATCTGCCGGTGGCCATAGCTACGCCGGACGGCGTGCCGGTAGCAATCACAGAAAACTTGTGCGCTCAAAATAATCCCTTCGCCCACTCAGTTCGGATAACCTCCGGCATAGAGAGGGTTTTTCAGCTCTTAGACTCTACCTATGGCTCTGCCTTATCCTGACAAGTGTTGCTTCTATTGCCCGCTTTAGCTCCTCCGGAGTAAGCAATTCCATCTGCCCATTTAGGTACAATACATTGCATCGTCCATTGTGAACAGGCTCAGGCTCAAAGAGCAGGACATTAGCAGCAGACATATCCCCAGTCTGACCTGGAATGTAAACATATTCCGGCGCATTTGGCTCATCACAGTGAAACAGTCGAGTGTTGCCGCACCAATTCATTAGCTCCTGCTGGGACGCTGGAAAACTCCCATTGCTGATAGCATACATTTGCAGGTTCTGCCAGATCGTGCGCATGTTAGTCTGGCACTTCAAAGCGGATGCTTTGTGACTTGTTTCTATCATGGCGTTCGTGTACTGCTGACC
>CAZQKO010000073.1:3641-11602 GCA_964593945.1 uncultured Pirellulales bacterium
TCAAAGCGGATGCTTTGTGACTTGTTTCTATCATGGCGTTCGTGTACTGCTGACCCGCCTCACCCGCCGTCTTCATGACCCACCAAACTCCAAGGGCGATAAGGCCGAAGAAGACTAACGCCGTAATGATGTTTATTATCGTGCCACCACTCGTCCTTGCCGTGGCCACGCCTGTAAATCCGATTCTATAAACAAATATTGAACGCTCTTTCTTACAGGAGAACATAGTTAGGCTTTTCATTGCCTCAGTGGTTACCAGTCCTGCTCCTGCTGAGGCAGGATTAAATCCGTGCAATCTGTGTTATCTGTGGTTTATGTTAATGGTTCATAGAACTCCTTTGGTTTCTGTCCCAGCGTGTTGGTTAGTGTGCCGAGCTTTTCGATGGTACATTCGATAGTATCGCCCGGCTGTAGGAATCTACCTGTGGCCATAGCCACGCCGGACGGCGTGCCGGTGGCAATAATATCGCCCGGCTCAAGTGTCATTATGTAACTTAAAAACGATACAATATCCGCTACGGAATAAATCATCTGCGAAGTGTTGGCGTCCTGGCGAATCTCGCCGTTGACCCCGTTAGAAATCCCAGGAACATTGTGCCTCTTAATTCTAAGCGTGTTGGGATTTCTAACCGGGTAAACTTTGAGCTGCATACTTAGATTCTGAACCTCAGTGACTTCGTCACGGGTCAGCAGGAATGGGCCCATCGGCAGGAAGCCGTCTGCCCATTTGCCGTTCAGCCAGTCATAAAATTCGTCCCAGGGACGGGTCTTTCGATTCTTTTTAAATGTCACGCTGCGGGCAGAAACATCATTGACAATCGTGTAGCCGGCGACATATTCGAGGGCACTTTCAGGTTCGACATATTTTGCTTTCTTGCCGATTATAACGGCCAGTTCAAGCTCGTAATCAATTTGCTCGCTATAGACGGGCCATGGGATTTCTTCATCGTGACCTATTACCACCGTGGCTGGCATAATAAAAGGCCTGGGTACGGTCTTCTGCCGGGGCGATTCCGACAGGCCGAGCGCTCGGCCGACCTCTTTTATGTGCTCACTGTAGTTTCCAGCGAGTGCAATTATCTTACCCGGACGGGGAATCGGGGCAAGGAGTTTGACTTGCTCCATTGGCGTCACAATGTCCGTTGATTCTGCTAACTCAGCGAGCTTGGCGAGGCAGTCCACGCCTCTTTGCAGGATTTCTTTGACGCTGCGAGGCTCATTTGGCCCCGGCCAAATTGATGGAATGTCAATCACCCCTTTGCTGGTGAGTATCCCACAGGAAATTGTTTGGTTTCTCGAATAAGTAACTAATTTCATTTGCTTATCCTTTTAATCATGCTTAATTCCAGAAAAGCCGATTTTAACAAAAATAACTTGAATTTGCAGCAGAAAGACTTTTTAATGTGATTTAGTTTAAACTTTGGAACAGGAAAATGAACGTAAAAAATATTTGGACAAAAACGGGCAATTGGCTGCGTAATCACAGCTTGGCCAAGGCTCCAGAAAACCAGCCGCAGGTAGACGACCAGGGCCTAATCACCGAGGACACCGACTCAGCGGAATCGACCGCTGATAGCCAGGATGCACCAAGCAGCAGTGTAGTAGTAAAGGCGGTTCAGCCGAGAAGCAAAGCTGAGTCGCTCGAAAAACTCCAGGCTGGATTTGATAAGCTTATCGACAAGCTACAGGGAATCAACGAGCACCTAAACCGTCAAATCACTCAGAACGAAGAGCTGATGAGCCGAATCGAACAGCTTCCACAATTGCTCGAAGGTTTTCCATCCCTTTTGGAAAATCAGAAACAGATAACAGAACGGCTGCTCGAACAGCTAAATGCAGCGGCAGTTAAAAACCAGCAATTTATCGACACTGTTGAGAAAATTCCCACCGAAACCGCCAAGCAGACCGATGCGCTGGTCAATATCGATCATCAGCTTGCCGCAGCCGCCGATATCGATGTGCAAATGGCTGAGAGTTTTAACAAATTCAATGAGACGTTAGACAAGCTGAACCAAAGCACCCTTGCCCAGACTGACAGCATGACTAATATGAGTAGGACATTCACCACAAGCGACCGATACCTGAAATACATTATTTCAAGACAGAACAAGCGTTTTATGTGGATATTTATAGCTGCTATAGGTGTATGTGTAGCGGTCATTTTGATTCTCGCTGGCATAGTTATTTATCTTAGACAGTAAAATTTGACAAATTTTTCTTGTTATTTGTTCGTTGGTTTGATAAAAGACTAATCAATTGTTCTTTGAAAAGAAAATAACTTAATTGCAGGTCCTAAAGCTCGATGCTTTGGGATAACCAAACGGGAACGCGGTCAAATGCCGCGACGGACGCGCCGCTGTACGGCGTCTGTTCCGATTACCAAAGTCGGAAGTCCGAGGGACATTTATCCACTGCCGAGCACTAATTTTTGTCAGCAAAAATTTGTTATTTTCTGGCGAATGTGAAAAATTTGTGCTTGGTGGGAAGGAGTCCCTCGGTAAGACGCGAGTCAGAAAACCTGCCTGTAGTTAGTTGCACATATATAGTGTTCCCGCGTTTGGTACACGGTGCGGCCGCTGGCCTATGTGTGTTTGTCGCGCATATTAGGCTGATGGCCGATTTAGGTTTGGTTATATTAAAAACCGCCTTTCCTTTCGTGGGAACGGCGGTTTTTTTATTGCCAACGGCCCTCGCGGTAAGGGCCGTACAACACAAAACGAGGTGTAAAATGAAATCTGGAGGTTTGGTTTGTTTGATTATTGTTTTGTCAATGATGAATGCTGCAAATGCTGATATAGCAACCTTTGAAGATTTGACTCTGCCGGGCCAATCTTTTTGGAACGGCTCAGATGAGTTAGGAGGTTTTACCAGTGGCGGTGCATTTTTCCAGAACAATTACAATCCGAAGTGGGGTTCGTGGGTCGGCTTTGCCTATTCTAATATTACCGACACCAGCACAACCGGACTTTCGGGGCAATACAATGCCATAACTGGGTCAGGTCAAGGCGGCTCAACCAACTACGCTATCTGTTGTGTTGGCAGTACTGAGCCACCCACTGTGATACTTGATATGTCCAGCATGGTGGGCGGTTTGTACGTAACGAATAACAACTACACTTACTACTCAATGCTTAATGGCGACCCCTTCGCGAAGAAGTTCGGCGGCACAAATGGCAATGACCCCGACTTTCTTTTGCTCACCATCACAGGCAAAGACAGCGACGGAAATGTAACCGGCGCAGTAGAATTTTACTTAGCCGACTTTAACTTCGAAGATAACAGCAGAGATTATATCGTCAACACATGGTGGTTCGTTGATTTAACCCCCTTAGGCCTGGTAAAGAGCTTAGAATTTTCCTTAGGCTCCAGCGACGCCGGTGACTGGGGCATGAATACACCTGCTTATTTTGCGATTGATACCATTATTATGGAGCCGATGTCCAACCTTTCCGGGCCCTACACAGAAGCAGGAATAAACGGATACATAGGAACAGACCAGCGTCACGCTGCTCCGACTGATGCCAATGCTGTAATAAATCCGATATTCCGCGGCTGGGCTACAAGCGTGGTAAATTACAATCCTGCACCTGATGTGGGTTTTCAATGGAGCGACCCAGATAAAGCCTTAGGTCCAGCTACCGGAGATAATCTCGATATCGTCAGCCTGGGAGATCCAAACCGCCAGCAGCTTGATGCCTCGGTGACACCCGGCTTTATAATTCTGTCGTTCAACGAGCCGATTCGAGACGGCAATGGATACGATTTTGTCGTTTTTGAAAACGGCTTGCTCTCATTCTGGGATAAACCTGATGTAGGTTGTGTCGCAGGGCAAATGTTTGCTGAATTAGGATATGTTGAAGTATCCTCCAATGGCGAAGATTTCGTCCGATTTCCTTCCATGTCACTTACCTCTGCACCTACGGGCCGATACGGCACCATCGAGATTAGCAAAGTCTACAATCTTGCCGGCAAACATCCAAACGGCAACGGCCTGTGTACGGGAACGCCTTTCGATTTGAGTGAGATTGCCGATGAACCTTCGGTCGTCGTCGGCATTGTTGACGTCAACAATATAAATTATGTGCGGATAGTCGATATTCCCGGCAGCGGAGATTTTTACGATGAGGCTGTTATGCAAATTGATCCTAACACATGGCCCGATTGGAGCTACTATGCGACTAATCATCCTGTCTATGATGCCTGGGTGACGTGGGATTCGGGAGGACTGGATGTAGAAGCAGTAGGTGTCCTTGAGGAGCAAAACTATTCCGCGGATATCAATTTAGACGGCATAGTTGACATAGACGACCTCGCCTTGTTCACATCAGCCTGGCAAAGTCACCTCGGCCATCCCAACTGGATAGCCCGATGCGACCTTGCTGAGCCGAAAGATTATGTCATTGATGATGCCGATTTTGCTGTCTTTATGTCACAATGGCAAAAGGTTGAAACGTGGAGAAATAAATAAAAAGCACGATGGTTGTCATTGCGAGCGAAGCGAAGCAATCTCTTATGTTTCATAAAATGAGATTGCCACGGCCACCTAAGGTGGCCTCGCAATGACAACCTTTCAGATCATATTGAATTTTATGTTTGCTAAAAAGAGAAATGCTTTTGGTTTGATTGAGCTGCTGATAGTAATCTCATTAGTAGCGCTGGTGATAGCTATATTGCTGCCGGCTTTGGCTTTAGCAAGGTCACAAAGCAGAAGTGTTGTCTGTAAATCCAATCTTCGTCAGCTCTTCTTGGCTAATATTGGATACGCAACGGAAAATGACAACTACTATGTGCCCGCAGCGCCGGATATTACTTCAGCAAATGGCGGCAGATACCGCTGGCACGGTGTCCGAAATAGTCCCGATGAGCCGTTCGAGCCGGCCAAAGGCCCTCTGGCAGCGTATCTGGCTGACGGTAAAGTCAAACAATGTCCCGAAAGGGTGGATTTTGTAACGGGCGAGCAGTGGAACACCAATTTTGAACAGGGCTGCGGCGGATACGGTTACAACCATATATATTTAGGCTCGCGCCAGTGGTGCCCGATGCAATTTAAAACCCTGCAAGAAATAGAGCGTGCTAACTGGGAAACGACCAGGGTCACGGAAGTGGGCCGGCCAACTGAGACATTGATGTTCACCGACACGGCAATGTCGAATCGCCAATCGTACCTGATTGAGTATTCATTTGCCGAGCCGCCTTTTTCTGTCTATAAAGGAAAGCCGGTGACGAGTTTTTATCTTTCGCCGTCGATACACTTTCGTCATCGCGACAGGGCAAATGTCGGCTGGACTGACGGCCATATCGATTCACAACGAATGGCTGAATCCAATGGAAATAATGCTTATGGCGTTGGGTCAACCCGGATGAAATTGGGCTGGTTTGAGCCGATAGATAATACGCCGTTCGATTTGGAATAAGATACTTTGCCGGGTCACAATTGCGCATAGTGCTTTATCACGCATCTCTTTGCTAAGAGTCTATCCTGAAATCTGCCTAACCTACGAGTCTCATCAATCATTCACAGCTTGCCAATTCCATAAGCCACCTGTCCGAGTCAGATTTGCTATAGCCTAAAAAAGCGGAGCATTTATCGTGACTACGAAATTCCTTGTAGGCTCTGCTCTTATTTGCGTTCGCGTAGCAGTATACACAGCCGTGCGGGCACGTGTCATACGTGCCGATATCGGTGCTCTCTGAGCAGCTGCACTGGTTTCTGGTGGGTTTTTCGTTATATAACAAACCTTCCGGGTAAAACAGCTCCTCAATGATGGCGCCATCAATACAATGTGCTTTTTTAATTTTCCCGCCAACTAAATAATCGCCGCAGCAGGAGAACATCTCAATTCCATATCGCTCCGCGATATCCGACAATTCATTGGCTAAATCGATTTTGAAGTCTTCGCTAACGTCTATGATTGCCAGGTGCTTGGCTTTTTCAAGCTCCTCAAAATTGCGTTTGGCCTTATTGTATTCGGTCACAAAGCTGAAATAGCAACGCTCAACGAAGCCTTGGAACTTAGATGCAAGTTCTTCAAAGGCTTTGATGTAGAAATCCCGGTCGCAAATGCTTGAGAGCACAATCGGGTCGAAGCGCCAGTTTATACGGTGTGGCAAATACGTTCTACTCAATTCTTTCAGGGTTTCAATTGCTGTTTTTTTGTCTACATTATGCTCAAAAACGGACGGCAGACCGGTGACGGTATAATTGAAGTAGAACTTGTAGCCAAGGCTCTCGATAATTTTCAGGTTTTCAAGAAAAGGTGTAAAGTTTTTAGACCAGAACACAAAACAAACAACATCTTCGTTTTTTAGTGACACAAAATATCTTTGTCCGCCGAAGGGATTGACCACGCCTGCAAAGCCCTCTTTTAACCGGCCCATAAACCAATCGCCATAGAAGGCTGGAATATCCGTTCTGCGCGATGCCGAGATAATTCGCTTCATATTCAAAATATCCCTAATAGAAAACCCCGCAATAAATTGCGGGGCTAAACATGGGTGGCGATTGGTTTAGATATTTTCGGCGGCTTCGTCCTGGATATATGTCTTGCCCTTGTAGAACTGCACTACAAGACAGAATACTATACCGGTGGTCAGCAGCAGGATGGTGAAAAACCAGTAATAGCTTGGGCCTTTCAGCTTTACCGTGCCGTCAGGATTCTGTATGAATTTGTTGACAAGCGAGATGAACAGGTTGCCCAGCGAAATCGACAGTAGATTAAGCGAAGAAATAAACGATTTCATTGACTTAGGCGCCTGGGTATAGGCGAATTCCAGGGCGGGGATTGAAATCATCACTTCACCGGCTGTGATAAACCAATAAGCAAGTACCTGCCACCAGATAGTCGGTTGCATTCCATTCAGGATCCATTTTTCAAGCAGTGCGGGGATTGCAAAGGATGGGATGGCAACAAAGAAGCCGATAGCGATTTTTCGGATCGGGGTAAGACGAAAGAATCTATTGATGAAAGGATAAACGATGTAAGTAAACATTGGTATTGTAATTAGAACAAGGATACAGTTGGCCGCCTGCATCTGGGCAGGAAGTATTTTCCATTCGACTTGGTTGAGCCCTCCTAATTTGCTTAGAAGAGAGCCTAAGAATATCTGGTCTGATAGGTTCCATTTAATGAAAGTAAGGTTCATTTTCTCAGCCTGGTAGATCCATTTGGATGTGGTCTGATCGAACAGCGACCAGAAGACCGCAATGAAGACAAACAGGAAAAAGGACAGACGGACGATAACCAATAATCCTTCTTTACTTAGAAGGTCCTTAAAAAAGACCTTACCTTTTGGGGGGATATGAACCATTGATTTTCGGCCTGCCCAGTAAATTATGGTAGCAAGTAGTATAAAGATTCCGGGCACACCCAGGGCGATCCTGACATCTTCGTACTTATCATATAATATTGGCGATATGAGCATGGAGAAAAAGGCGCCTACGTTAACGGCCCAGTAGAACATATTGTATGCCTTGGTAATCAGGTTCTGGTTGGACTTTCCGAACTGATCGCCCACATTTGCCGACAGACAGGGTTTGATTATTCCGGCGCCGGTTGCAATTAAGCCAAGACCAAGCATTGTTCCGAGGTAGGTCTGATCTAGTGTGATTGCCAGAAAGCCCAGGCAGTACACTATCGAGAAGGCTATGATGGTTCGATATTTTCCAAGGAACATATCGCTTATCAATGAGCCTATTAGTGGCATGAAATAAACGGAGGCTTTGAAGTAATGCTTCCATTCCATTGCCTGTTCCTCGGTTAAATTCGCAGGATCGCCGTTCCAATTCATTAGGTTTTTAATAAGAAACAGAGCTAAGATAGCGTC
The DNA here is from genome assembly GCA_964593945.1 of uncultured Pirellulales bacterium. Taxonomy (GTDB): domain Bacteria; phylum Planctomycetota; class Phycisphaerae; order Sedimentisphaerales; family Anaerobacaceae; genus CAZRMQ01. Next base: position 11,466 of record CAZQKO010000073.1, read on the forward strand.
AAATGCATAGAATGCATATCTCTCGGTGGCCTCATTGACCATGATGTAGGGTATTGAGGGAGGTATTTTTTTTGACGGGACTGGTGCGGTTAGATACTTGCTCTTACTCATAAAAAGTGTACAAGTTATAAGTGCCT
>CAZQKO010000074.1:0-11431 GCA_964593945.1 uncultured Pirellulales bacterium
ATTATCGACCTCGGCATGGGTAATCCTTCCGACGGTGCGCCGCAAATTGTGATCGATAAGCTCTGCGAAGCCGCCAGAGACAGGCGCAACCACGGGTATAGCGCATCACGAGGCATCACCGGCCTGCTAAAAGAAATAGCGAAAAAGTATGAGAGGAAATGGAACGTATCGCTGGACTGGAAAACTGAAGTTTTAGCCTGCATCGGTTCCAAAGAAGGATTCAGCCACTTGTGTCTGGCGATGCTGCAGACAGGTGATACGACTATTGTGCCTGACCCAGCCTTTCAAATACATAATTACGCAGTGGCATTAGCCGGTGCAAATGTAATATCAGTACCTTTAGGCAATGACCAGAGATTTCTCGACACTATCGCCATGGTTTGTGAACGTTTGTATCCAAAGCCCAAGCTGCTGATCCTAAACTACCCGAATAATCCAACCACAATGACCGTTGAGCAGGGATTCTTTGAGACTGTGGTGGATGTGGCAAAGCGATTCAAAATAGCTGTAATCCACGATTTTGCTTATGGAGAAACTTGTTTTGACGGCTACAAAGCACCGAGCTTTCTTTCAGTCAAAGGGGCAAAAGACATCGGCGTTGAAATTATCACGATGAGTAAACCTTATAATATGGCAGGTTTTCGTATCGGATTTGTAGCAGGCAATAAAGACATGATAAACTACCTGGCTACGATAAAAGGTTATTATGATTACGGCATCTTTCAGGCTTTACAAATAGCCGGCATTATCGCCCTGCGACACTGTGACGAGGATATTGCCATCCAAAATGAAAGGTATCGCATACGCAGGGATGTTGTCTGTGAAGGACTTAAAAGGATCGGCTGGGAGGTACAAAAGCCACAGGCCACAATGTTTGTCTGGGCAAAAGTTCCACAAGAACAAATGCAGGACAAAGGGACCGTGGACTATGCGATGGACCTGATGGAGCATGCAGAGGTCGCGATCGCTCCAGGCAGGGCCTTTGGCGAAAACGGTGAAGGCTATATGCGCATCGCTCTCGTGGAAAATGAACAGAGGCTGCGACAGGCAATTCGTAATATCAGTAGATTCACCCAGCAAAAGCCCATAAGAAAAGCAAAAGCAAGTAAATAAAGCACAGGTGGTATGCACGGCATACCGAAATATATAAAAAATTTCCTTGATGTGAATGCAGTTAATTTGGTATAAATATAATAAAATCCAGTCGTTTATTGAGTACTCGCCAGCCCCCTGCCGTTGCAGGGGCAAGCTTATCCCCGCGAAGGCGGGAAGCATGTAAAAATGAGTCGTGGTAGGGTGTTTTTTCATGTACCAAAGGCATAATTATTTTCAATTTAATCTTTTTAAGGAGGACTATTATGTTTAGAAAGTTGATTTACTCTATATGTTTAATTTTTGTGATTGGTTTGTTTTCGACCAATGCAGCCATCGCAGCAGACCCAAATCTTGTCGGCTGGTGGAAATTCGACGGCAATGCTAATGATGCTTCAGGCAATGGCCTAAACGGCACCGAATTCGGAGGGCCTGATTATGTTGCCGGTCCAACCTATGGGGACGACTTATCGTTTTACCCCGATGATATTGCAATTAATCTTGAAGGCCTTGCTACTGCCAGCGACCCCGCCAATCCGTATGTAGAGCTACCCAGCGAAGTCGGCTCGGTTATCAGTTCGCTGATGGACTGTACCTTTACAGTGTGGGTGAACTTTCGCACAATTGGTGGCACTTACAAATATACACCTATTTTCGTGTTCGGCACCAGCTCCACAAACTATATGTATCTCTGGCCACGTACGAGCAGCAGTCCCCCAACGACTTTCGGGATTATTGCAGGCGGCTCACCCACACAGGCCGTGAGCTGGACCAACAACACGCTTCCCGCTTATAGCTGGCACCATGTCGCCGTGACTATTGATGATGTGAATGACATATTCAGATTATACGTCGATGGTGTGGAACGTGGTGTGAACACCGCCGCCACATTTGCTCCCATAGACCTCGGTGTTACTACGATAAACCGGCTCGGAAAGCCCATGGTGTCTGGTCGTCATTACTTTGTGGGTTATTTGGATGATTTCCGCATCTACAACAAGACACTATCTGTCGCAGAACTACAACAGGCTATGGGCTATCCAATTGCCACCCTCCCCACGCCGGCAGATGGCACCGTGTTTCCCGCAGACACTACTACAGCGGATCTTACATGGACCAAGGGTAACAATGCGGCTGCGGTAAACGGCAGCCGTCTTTATCTCAGTGACAACCTGGATGAAGTAAGCGAAGGTGCTGCGGCTGCTGATAAAGGACTTATCACCGGTTCGAGCTATACCGCCACAGATCTTGTACAAGATGTGATTTACTACTGGCGTGTCGATACCATCGCTGCAGATGGTACTGCATATCAAGGCAATATCTGGAACTTCAGGCTTCAGCCTCGAATCGCCTGGATTCCTACTCCATCTGATAGAGCTATGTATATACCCCCGAAAATAACCCTTCGATGGAGCGCTGGTTCCGGTGCCGTTTTGGGGCATAATGTATATCTCAGCGACAATTTCGATCAGGTGAACGACACCCCTGCGGGTTCTACAGCAGCACCATTTAAACAATTCCTGACTCCAACAGACAGCCCAAGCTGGAAGCCTGCCGCTCTTGAAGCTAACAAAACTTATTACTGGCGGATTGATGAAGTCGAGAGCGATACAGTCATCCATAAAGGCCAGGTCTGGAGATTTACAACCGTTCCGAACGCTGCACCTGTTAATGACCCCAATCTTGTCGGCTGGTGGACGCTCGATGGTGATGTAATCGACTCCAGTTTAGGATGCGATGGCACCGAAGTCGGCGATGCAATATACGATGCAGGATTCTTTAGCAGCTCGATTTACCTTGACAATGCTGATAATCCTGATACTTCTGATGATATTTATGCAACGATACCTGTCGGCTCGGTAATCTCTACGCTGACCAATTCCACCTTCGCGATATGGGTAAACTGGGAGGGTACCGAAGGCAGCCGGAGACACCAACGATTTTTCTCCTTCGGCACCGGCTCAAATAATTATATGCAGTTCGCTCCCCGCATTAGTTCCAGCTCTCCAACGCATTTCGCGATTAATACAGCGGATGAAGACGAGTTCTTCATAGGCTATGGTGGCAATGCAGCCCAGTCCGGCAGTGTTATTCCAGGCAATGACTGGCATCATCTGGCTGTGACGATCAACGCAGACGATGACATCTTCTTACTATACCTCAATGGCCAGCAAGTCGGGCAGCTTAACAATGCAACAGTAACACCTAGCGACCTCGGCGTTACCACCAATAACTGGATCGGCAGATCCGAGGACCCTGTTGCGCAACGGCAATATAGAGGCTATTTGGACGATTTCCGAATCTATGACAAGGTACTAACAGCGGACGAGATACAACAATTGTTGGTCCGTCTAACTGCCAATGTTATCAGTCCACGTCATCGTGCCGAAAATACTACCGACATGCCCACTCTTACGTGGGAAGCGGGAGATAGAGCTGCACAGCACGATGTGTACTTCGGCACTGATCAAACTGCTGTTACTGAAGCAACAACCGCTACAGCGGGTGTATATCGTGGCAGACAGGTGCTTGCAAATACCACTTATGTTCTCCCAGAGGCTCCTCTTACGTGGGGGCAGACGTACTACTGGAGGATCGATGAGATCGAAGCTGATGGCACAATGCATATCGGCAATGTCTGGAGCTTTACTACAGCCGACTTTGTGGTCGTGGACAACTTTGAAACTTATAACGACACTGATAACAAGATTTACGAGACATGGTCGGACTACTTCGGAAATAATACGGGTATGACTGTAGGGTACTTTGACCCCCCATTTGCCGAACGGACGATTGTCAACGGTGGTCGCCAGGCTATGTATATGCATTACGACAATGACGGCACGGTGAACGAGGGTACTGACTATGAACAGAGTGGTACTTTGCTTTATTCCGAAGCCGAACGTATGTGGGAAACAGCTCAGGATTGGACTAAGAATGGTGTTAATACTCTGAGTCTATGGTTCAGAGGCTTGCCACCGACTTACGGCAGCCTTACAATTGGAACGCAGAGTTACACAGTAACTGCTCGCGGTACTGGCATCACAGGTACCTCCGACCAATTCCACTTTGCCTACCAGCAGCTATCTGGCATTGGGAGCATAACAGCGAAGGTGGTCAGTCTTACTAATCCCAGTACGATAACCAAAGCAGGAGTGATGATTCGTGATACATTGGATCCAGGTTCTGCTCTTGCAATGGTAGTCGTCCAGCCGAGCGGTATGTCCTTCCAGGACCGTCCAGGTACCGACGATGCACTGGCGACAGTAGCTACAGAAGATACAATCACAGCTCCATATTGGGTAAGATTAACCCGAAGCGGAAACACCTTTACAGGCGAGCGTTCACCTAATGGTAGCAATTGGGAAATAATGGGTACGGCAAATGTACTTATGCAAGTTGATGTCTATGTAGGCTTATGCCTGACTGGTGGAAACGCAGATGTAACCTGCACAGCCGAATTTTCTAATGTTACTACCAGCGGCACAGGCGATTGGCAGTCGCAAGACATCGGTATAACAAGTAACACTGCCGAGGGATTGTATGTTGTTCTGGAGGATAATGCCGGTAATAGTGCGGTGATCAAACATTCAGACCCCAATGCAACAACTTTGACCACCTATACACAGTGGACTATTCCGCTGACAGACTTGACCGGTATAAATCCGCAGGCTATCAAGAAGATGATTATCGGTGTCGGTGACAGGACCAATCCACAGCTTGGTGGCGCAGGTGATTTGTACATTGATGATATAGGCGTATATCCTCCTCCATCTGAGGAATAGTAATACGAGGTCGATAGAATCAATTCTGGGGCCTATACTGATTTCGGTATAGGCCCCGAATTTTTGGGTGTTCTCCGTAAGGAGTCCCTAGGATTGTGCATGTGCCGATGCCCTACAACCCCCCTTACAAATGAAGTTAAGGAAGCTTATTAGTCTGTCTTAAGGTCTTTTTCTTCAGCTTGGATATTGCCTTCATGTACGCTTTATGGTATCTTCGTCCGCTGATTTTCGCAGGAACCTGGTCTTTCATTGCCGCGGCCTCAGTATTAGGCCTGGGCTGGTATTGATACACCTCAACAAAATCATAATCTATCTCGTCAAACAGTCTCAGTGAATCCTCGAATTCCTCCTCTGTCTCGCTTGGAAAACCCACCATAATCTGCGTACGAATATGCAATTTCGGAAACTCTCTCTTCAGGCTAAGAATCGCCTTTTTATAGTCCTCAATTTTATAACCTCTCCTCATTAGTCCGAGGATTCGATTGTTACCCGACTCCGCTGCCGAGCTAATGTATGATATTTTCCCACTACGCAGGACCTCTCGAAACTCCGGCATCATTTCAATCAAAAATCTCGGTTGAATGTTTCGAATCCTGATTTTGTAATCGCCTTCTCTCTTTGTCAGCTCTCTAAGCAAGTCAACTAATGTTTTGCCCTGATCTTTGCCGTACGCTCCTACATCGGTTCCGAGTAGAGCAAACTCTTTGTAGCCTTTTGCCAGACCTTCTTCGAATTCCTCTACCACTTTATCAATTGGTTTGCTTCTCAGCTTTCCACGTGAAACTTTAACTGCGCAAAAAGTACATCTATTTGGACATCCGGTTGAGACTTTTATACAGAAACTGTGTGAACGAAATGCATTGATTTCCCGGTCGAGACGGTCGTAATAGGATTTTGTCAGTTTTTCCTTTATTAACATAAGACTTGCGATCTTTTTTAAATCAGAAATACGCCATCTTCGAATGGTTGGCACGTGTGCCCGCGGCGACAGGTGGTTAGCATAAGTTTCATCCGGATCCGTTCCTTCGGCTTCGCTCAGAGCCTTCCCTGAGCTTGTCGAAGGGACAGGTTTGGTTTTGATAACTTCGGCGAGCTGTTCAACCTCATGCCCAAAAGTGAAACCCTGATGGACCTCCTTTAAGCGGGGCATATTGATTTTGGGCAAACATCCACATACAACCAGCTCGGCAGATGGTTTCTTTAGGGCCTGGATGTGCTTTATTATCTTTACAGAATATTCCTGCGTATCATGAGTAAGTCCACAGGCATTAAAAACAACAATGTCAGCTTCTTTAATGTCGGCTGTGACAGTATTGCCATTGTCCCCCAGGAATTTTTGCATCCTCGAACAATCAATGCGGTTCTCCGGGCATCCATTTGTTATGACACATATCTTCCCGGTGAATCTTTTTTCATCGCATTTTGTTGTCTCTAATCTTGTGGTGAGCTTGTCGAATCCATCGGCAATATTTCTTTCTTCGCATTCGGTCTGTAACAGATTCATTTCACCCCCCTCACTTTTTCTAATTAGAATCATCTCCAGGCGGAATTAGCTGGCTGACCTACAGCTTGTATCCATCTTTGGCCTTCTTTGGCAAATTCAACCCGGTTTTTATATATCTTCACAACCGTAATATTGCCTATGGGACCCCGCCCTGCGGGATGCCCTATCATATCTCCTGCTCTGAGTATCTTATCAACCCCCTCGACCATACAAACTGCATCCTTTTCCTCATAACTAATTACGTTCACGATACCCAAACTCGGCGCCTGGGGCCGGGTTTTTATTTCACCCACCACTCTAAACACATCAGCTCTCATGTCCCTTTCCCATCGTGCTAATGCGTTCAATTTGGCGCTTCTTCTATCCTGAAGGCGTATCCGCTCCGAATTAAACTCTTCTACGAGGTGGAGCAATTTGCGTGCTTCTGAGCGAACCAGAAAACCTTGAGGATTGTAACCACTACCATCCGCTAACTCTGTAAGCAGTTTGCGAAAATCATTATCAATCAATAAGTCGGCAACCACACCTAAAAAGTAACTATCCATCAGAGCAGCACGCAGCTTAAATGCTTTTGTACCTCCAACGAAGGTCCGGACCACATTCGAAAAGTAACTATCTGCGTATGTTACTTGATTGTTCATTTCTATGAACTCGGCCCAAAACATCCTCTTAGACAGTATAAGCTGCTTAGCCCGCCTTGCTGCCAACCGTTTTAACTCAGCCAGATGACGTGCGTACCATTTCTCAGCTATCTGGCGTTCTTTCAAAACCAGATCATCTATGTCTTTTAGCCGCTCCTGCTGGCTTTTAATGCGCTCTTCGAGCCCGAGCCTCAGAACCGAAGGCTGCACGATTTGTTCGGCCCCGATAAATCGGGCCTGTTTTTCCACCGCCTTGCAAGGAGTAACTAATAACAAACAAGCAAGAATCAAAATTAGTGACTTCATTTTTCCCCCACCAAAAGAATTGTCAGCGTTTTTCTGTCTTTGTTTGAACCTTGATGCTGACTCAATAGATATTACAAACTAAAGAAGATAATCGCTTTTCGTTAGTGATTAGAAATCTTACAGAACCCCCAATTGAGTGTATTATACATTTTTTCTCTCTTCAATTCAAGGAAAAAGTTGACAAAAAATATATGCCCGATAAGAACCAAACATGCAATGCAGAAATGTCACAATTCACGAATCACGAGTTACGTTTTAAGTGCTGCTGAGCCCAGATTGCAAAAGCCGAACCAGCGAGGAGAACTAATCCAAAAAGTAACTGAAAACTGCTTAATGATTCACCAAAGACGACCCTGGAAATGGCAAACACAGTAAAAGGCTGCGCCAATATCACCAAAGCCGGGATTGTAGCTCCGATGCGCTTCATCGCTACATAGTACAGCACATGCCCTAATGCTATGGCTGTCACCGCCGAAATCACAATACTCACCCAGGGCCATACTCCCATTTTCAGGCATTGTTCGATTCTGCCGAAGATAATCCCAAACACAAAAAGGCCGGCCACTGTGTAGACGCTAATAATAGAAAAGCCGATGCGAGAGTCGGTATCTCTAAAGGCGATTCTCGCAGAAAGGACATACAACGCCCACATAAAAGCACAAACAACAGCAATAATTACGCCGGTTATGGTCCCGCTTGCAGCAAAGTCCTGCTTGTAATAAATGACCCCGATAACCCCGGTTATAGAAAACGCCAATCCCAGCCAAAAACGCTTGCTTCTGACCAGCCCCCTCTCATCAGCAAAAAAGACCAACGAAAAGGCGGTTATCCAGATAACGGACGATTTTGATATTAAGACCATAAAGGCCGCACCGACATAATAGAAACCCGCAGCCCATAAGCTCTGCATAGCGATATTTGCTGCAGCCGGCACAACCGCTTTTCGCCATAGCTTTGGTTCTATTTGTCGCCCCTTGACGGCTTTTAAGAGAAACGGCAGCCAAAATAAACACGCCACCGAATATCGCAGGAAATTTTGTGTCCACGAATCGATATAGCCGGTCAGGTATTTTATAAGGATTGGGCCCAGCGACCAGCAGGCCAGCGTACTAACGCATGCAAAAGTTGCGAAGATGTCAATTTTTCGCGCATTTATCCTGTTCATTCAAGTTCTCCCAAGTTTAGCCGTCGCCGAAACGGCGACGACCCTGGCTTTTATAAAAACAAAAATTAATCATAGATTTAGAACAATTGCAATATAAACTGCTCGAATCTCGTCATCAATATTGCGTATTGAGTTTATTCGAGAGTGCAGGTATTGAATCATAGCCCTAAAAATGTTAAAATAGTTGGGTTTTAACTATAAGTTCATTTTAGGACCTGCCTTCGCCGAAGTGGCTATGCGCAGGCAGGCCGATAATCTTCAGTCCAGGACTACGGAAAGAGGGAACTAAAAAAGTGTTCTTATCTATAAGAATTTCAACCCCGCCTGCCCAGAGTGTCCTCCGTAAGGAGTCCTTAGGACTGCAAAGGTCCATTGTACCATCGAACGAGGTACGGCGGGCAAGGCTCAGCCTTGCAATAATGGTATTTTTAGCTGGTTTTGCTGATTTCGCCTTATCGGCTGATGATACGCCTTTGGTAATTAACGAGATAATGGCCTCCAATAGCAGCACTATCCAGGACGCACAATTCCAGTACGACGACTGGATCGAGATTTACAACTTCGCAAGCTCGGCTATTGATGTAGGCGGTATGTACCTCACGGATGATTTATCTGAACCCACCAAATGGCAGTTACCAACAAATAATCCCTATTTAACTACCATCCCCGCACACAGCTATCTATTGATATGGGCTGATAATGATACTGCTGATCCGGGCCTTCATGCAAATTTCAAACTCAGCGCCGGCGGTGAGGAGATTGGCCTGTTCGATAGCTCTCCGCAAGGAGTCCCTAGGACTGCCACAGGTATCGATGGCAGCTCTTTGATTGATAGTATTATCTTTGCTGAGCAGACCACCGACATTTCTTACGGTCGCTATCCAGACGCCAACGATACATGGCAGTTTATGGCTTCTCCAACTCCCGGCAGGGCAAATAATAGCGGATACTTAGGTGCTGTAGCCGAGCCTGAATTCAGCCATATAAGAGGTTTTTACGATTCGCCCTTCTCTGTCACGATTATTACCGAAACCGAAGGTGCCGTAATATACTATACCCTTGACGGCAGTGAGCCATACAATTCTGAGCTTGACTTGCCAACGGGCACGGTCTATAGCGGTCCTATTCCCATCGGCACAACTACATGTCTGCGAGCGGTGGCTTACAAGCCTGGCTGGAAATCCACAAGTGTTATTACCCATACTTATATCTTTCTTGACGATGTAATCCACCAGCCGGCACGCCTCACAGGTTTTCCAAACTACTGGCTTTCGACCACTGCTGATTACGAGATGGACCCGGAGATTGTAAACGACCCACGTTACAGCAGCCTGATAAAAGATGCCATGTTATCGATTCCTACGATGTCTCTTGTGATGAAAAACGACGACTTGTTTGATTCGGATACGGGTATCTATGCCAATCCGACCGAGAATGGGATTGCATGGGAACGCCCGGCGTCGGCTGAGCTACTCTATACAGACGGAACGGAGGGATTTCAGGTCAACTGCGGGATTCGCATTCAGGGCGGTTACTTTCGACGAAACGATATGACAAGAAAACATTCTTTTCGACTTCTGTTCAAAGGGATTTATGGTCCAACCAAGCTACAGTTCCCGCTCTTTGGCGCAGATGCTGTCGACAGCTTCGAGACAATTGTTCTCCGAGGCGGTGCAAACGATGGTTATGCATGGGATGCTGCCAGGCTCACTGAGCAGTACACACGCGATGAGTTCTGCAGAAGGTTGCAGCTGGCTACAGGAAACGCCAGCGCGCTTGGAAACTTTGTTCATCTCTATATAAACGGTCTTTACTGGGGACTATACAATCCGTGCGAGCGACCAGATGATTCCTTCTCAGCCAGCTATTACGGAGGCCAGAGCGAGGACTGGGACACAATACACGAAGGTGGTTACCCCGGCGGTATCGAAGCCACTAACGGCAATTTTATGGCCTGGTACCAAATGTTAGCCAAATGCAGCAGGGCCAAGGGCTCTTATGCAGCGTACCTGGAGCTGCAAGGCAAAAATCCCGATGGTACGCCGAATCCATTTTATCCAAATCTATTGGATGTTACAAACTACGTTGACTATCTTGTTGTCAACCTCTGGGGCGGCAACTGGGACTGGCCCTGGAAAAACTACTGGCTCGGCCGAGATAGCTCGGAAAATAGTACCGGCTTCAAGTTCTACAACTGGGACTGTGAAAACATTATAGGCAATAATCGAGACCGCTCACCGCTCTACAAGAACGCCCTGAACAACGATTTCTCTGACGCAGGGCAGCCGCACCAATCTCTTAAGAATAATGCAGAGTATCGGATGCTTTTTGCCGATCGTGTGCATAAATTCTTTTTCAACGGAGGAGTTCTCACGCCGGAGCCGCTGATCACCCTTTATGCAAAAATGGCATCAGAGATTGAAATGGCTATGATTGCTGAGTCGGCGCGCTGGGGTGACCAGCACTATCAGACGCCTTTGACACAACAGGAATGGTACAACGAGCGGGACTGGATTCTCAATACATATCTGCCTCAACGCTCTGGGATTGTCGTACAGCAATTTCGTAATGCCGGACTTTATCCCAATATTGATGCGCCGGTCTTTAATATCAACGGCTCATATCAGCATGGCGGGCAAATTGGGCCAGCCGACAGATTATCTATGACGGCTCCGATGGGCACTATCTATTATTGCCTCGACGGCTCTGATCCGCGTCTGCCCGGCTCGTCAGTTGAAAATATCACAAGCATTCCCCTCGTAGATGAGAATGCCGCTAAGAAAGTGTTAGTGCCAACCGAAGATATAAGTAATGATTGGATAAACTTCCTAAGATTCAATGATTCATCCTGGATCAGCGGCACCGGTGTAGTCGGCTACGAGGCAGGCTCAGGCTACGAATCACTTATCAACATAGACGTCAGAGGACAAATGTACAA
>CAZQKO010000075.1:0-11426 GCA_964593945.1 uncultured Pirellulales bacterium
TTTCCGGCACCGACCGATGCCTCGAAAAGCAGAGCCAGCTTTCGACAATTATTCCAGTCATCTATCGGCTGCAATATAGGCGCAATCCCACGAGGTAATCCATCTATAATTAGCGGTTGACTATTGTCGAGCAGATTCTGCCACTGCCAACTGGCATGGCAATCGGTAGGGAACTTAGCCAGTGCGGCGTGGTTCGGATCGCACAAAATCCCTAACGTATGAATTTTATTTCTTGGGAAGGTAATTCGATTCCAAAAAATAGGCTGAAATGAGCCAACCGTATCTCCTTCAACGGAAGACGGAGGAAATAACAGAAGCACCTTCGCTCCTGCATCCAATTTGCTCTTAATCTGCTCATCAAGACCCATTGCTATATAAATGTCGCTGGTATCCGAGGAAGGTAACGTTGCCGGGTATACCCAAAAATCCCAGTCATTTGTATAAGGCAATCCGATAAGCTCAATTTCAAGATTAAGTTTGGCAGGCTCCTTGATGTCACTCAAACTATATTCAATACTGCCTACACGTGTCAAGCCTCCCATCAGCACAGCAGGAACTTTGAATTTACCTGTTTTGATTTGAGCTCCATTATCTGTAGTAATAGTCCAGATCATTTCCACATTAGATAAATCTTTGGAACTATAGTTAGCAACATCGATGACAGCTTCAAAGTTAGCGTCATTTGTAAATACCCGCTTTTTCATTCGAGCCAGCGGCACAATGTCGTTACAGAATCGCCGGTATTGCTCCGGGCTACAATATCCTTTGGATTGCCATAGTGCATTCAAAACTCCAACCGGCGCGGTGCCTTGGCCGGGGAAATCATGCAAATCGAGCAGTTGAAAGCCGGCAAAACCCGGTGTTCGCAAAGCCGTCTCTATCTCCTGTTTATATAAAAGGATTTGAAATTTTCCGCTTGCCATAAGAAATTGTTGAGAGAGGTGACCCATTCCGGCTTTTTGCAGTTTATCCCGGAAGATTTCGATATTTTTCGCCTTTAGTACGCCGGCATAATACTTATCTTCATCCAAATCGGGATACGCACACCATTGGCCGATCTCATGACCGATGACGGGGATGGGCCTTGCATTTACGTGCTCTCGATAATCGTCAAATGTCTGAGGCGGCCGGTTAAATTTCAACTTTTTCCAGTTATGTAGTCGGACGGCACTTTCGATTGAATATTGGTTTTCTTCGATTTGTGGCCAGCCGGTACCTGCAATATAGAACCTCCGGTTATCTCTTTCCTTCAGGCTTTGCAGCAGTTGTCCGAGAAACCGATCTCGATTTTTCCCGCTGGGTTCATTGCTCGGCGAAAAGAAGCAAAATGATGGATGGTTTCCGTATGCCTTAATCATACGGTCGATTTCTTCGTATATCCATTTGTCAAGGGCGGTACCGCTACCGAAACCGGCCCAGCATGAGCCTTCCACCTGCAGATAGAATCCTTCCTCATCCGCCGCGGCAAACGCCGCTTCCGGCGGACACCACGAATGAAAACGAAAGTGATTAAGTCCATAACTTTTCGCTATGCGAATAATCCGCTTCCATTCCTTGATGTCCGTTGGAGGATAACCATGCTGCGGGAAAATACAACATTCCAATGTCCCCCGCAGGAAAATTTTGCGGCCGTTGATGGCGAATTGCTTATCTTTAATACCCAGCTCCCTCATGCCGAATTGAACGTCTCTTACAGATTCCACCCCCTTACCATCCAGAGATAAGGTCAAATTATATAACGCCGGGCTGTACTCATCCCATAATAAACAATTATCTCCCATATCATACTCAAAGGAGACGTTCCCCTTCTCTTTATTCCATTCTACAGGGACATTTTTCGCCGGCGTCTGATGCTTCTTATCTGTATTGGAACTTTCCGCTGATACAGTCAGGATACCCTTTCCTGCCCGGCCAGTCGAATTATCCAACTGAACATTTACCTTGATATGTTTATTCGTTACATCGCCCGCTGCCCCGACTTGCGTCGCCAGACGCAGGGGTATGGGATAGATTTGTACATCATCGAGCCAGACTTTCGAGCCGGCTATAAGCAGAATTTTGCCTGTAATTCCATTCCAGTTGGATTGTGTCTGATCGGATATGCTATGGGCGTCTTTGCCTACAGGTATAACATAATCATTGTCTACGCATATAGTCAGATTATGCATACTGCCAGGCTTGAGGAGATTCGATAAATCATACTCGTGCGGCGCACCAAGACTGTCACACAAGCCAGCCGATTGGCCGTCCACCCAAACAGTGGTCTTCCAGTGCGGACGCTCTAAGTACAATACAATTCGCTCATCTTTCCAGTTCTTGGGAATTTTCACTTCGCGTTGATACCATGCCTTACCAACGTAATGACGGTCGGGTGTCAGCCAAAACGGGCACTTAAAATCATCCGATTGAATGTACTCTGTGAAACGCGGATCGCTTAACAGTTTCATGCCGATTCTGCTGGTCCATTGAGTCTTAGCGGATGGCCTATCTCCAAACGATTGCTCCTGCAATGAGCCAGGCAGAGTGATTTTTTCCGGAAGTTGTTGAGAAAACCATTGTTCGTTAATTCCAATGTTATCTCGATCCAGCTTAAAATTCCATTGACCGGAAAGGTCAATTTCTTCAATTCCGAATGCAATATAAACGGGAACTAACAAAAAAATGAAACACACAAATATTTGCCGCATAACATATACTCCACAATTTCACTCAAATATGAACGAATCGTAATCTGCGTAACCAGTTTTTTGCCCAGCACCTGTTGCCAGACAGAACAACCCAACCTTGGCACCGATCCATTTGCCAGGCTGGGCTGTGAACAGCTCACCAATTGGAGTAAATTCTTCTCCGTCGCTACTGTAGCTGAAACTACAGATAGCTCCTTTGCTTATCTTAACTCTAAGCAATAAAGAATCGCTTTTACAATCGACATTAGCTTCCTCAGTTTTTCTACCACCACTGTTTGCATCCCCGCAGAACATTTTTATCAAATGATAATCGTCTAACTTCTTCTCAACCGCCAAATATGAATATGACTGGCCCATAATAAGCAGACCTGATATTTGGCTTTCGCCGAGTTTGCTAAAATCAAGCCTTGCCGTGACAGTAAATTCAGGAGCAGGGAATTTCTGGAGAATCAAATTCGGGACCAGCCACAAATTGACCTCATTATCGGGTATTGGAACAGAGAATAATCGCATCCAGCCTGACCTTGCGGTCAGTGACATCCAATCTTTTTTTGGATTTGCGTGCCATTGCCACTGTAGGCCAAGTTCTTGTGAGTTGAACTCATCGCTTGTCTGTGGAACTTCCACAGGATAATTCTTACCAACATCGGGCTTTTTACATTCTGTCACCGGCTCGCCGATGTCGTTTCCGTCTAAGTCCACACCCATCAGCGGCCAGTCATCGATCCATTGCACCGGATTCAAGTGAACGACACGGCCATACGCGCCACGATCCTGGAAGTGCAGAAACCAGTTTTCACCGTTTTCAAGTTTGACCCAACCACCCTGATGCGGGCCATTAATATTGGTTGAGCCTTGCTCCATCACTTTCTTTACTTCATAAGGCCCAAAGACATTTTTTGAGCGAAGTGCAAGCTGCCAGCCCTGCTTTACGCCACCCGCCGGAGCTAAAATATAGTAATACCCATTGCGTTTATAGAATTTGGGTCCCTCGATTGTCGGTTGAACACCATTGCGTCCGTCAAACACAAGCGTTCCCTTATCCAGTAGGCTCGTGCCATCGGAACTCATTCGGTTGACCGTCAAGACGCTCTTGATGCCGGCTCGGCTATTAGCCCAGGCATGTACAAGGTAGGCATTACCATCTTCGTCCCACAGCGGACAGGTGTCGATTAAGCCCTTGCCCTTTTGGACCAGATGCAATGGCTCCCACGGTCCGGCGGGATTCTTGGCCTTTGTCATAAAGATGCCGGCGTCGGGGTCGCCGTAAAAAATCCAGAACCAGCCGTTATGATAACGGATAGATGGTGCCCACACACCGTTGCCATGCTGCGGAACGTCGAAACGCTCGTCATCGAAACGTTCGATAGCGTGGCCGATGATTTTCCAATTGACCATGTCTTTGGAGTGCAGAATAGGTAAGCCCGGCACGCAATTAAAGCTGGAGGCGGTCATATAGAAATCACCCCCCACATGGATAACATCGGGATCGGAGTAATCTGCAAAAATCACAGGATTCTTGTATGTACCATCTTCGTTGTTCGGATTCCATACTAAACTTTCATTCGTATTCGCTACCTCCGTGCAGCAAACTATTTGGCAGAGAATCAATGACGCTATCAGCATAAGTGCTATGTTCAATTTCAATTGAGTCAACTGTATCTTACTTCTCATATAATTTACCTTTATTCATTTCGCCGTGCACCACTCGACTTGGGCCATTGACAATGGTTCTATGGCCGAACACCAAGGTAATAACTCGTCATAGGATAATGAGCGTAGCCCATCGACCGGTGGGTAACATCATTACGGTATAGAGGGTCCTGCATCAGGCATACTCGACTATCCACAGCCGGGATAACGGTGCTATAGATACGAAGCTCGCCATTTCTATAGGTAACGATCTCTTCGCGCCAGTCGCCGAGTATATCCGCTATTTGCTGTACGAAGCCTGTGACGTAGCTCAACGTCTCCCCCTTCCACTTTGAAACGGATCTTCTGCTGTAGATTTCCCGCAGAAGATCGGCATCCCACCAAACTAAAAAAACCTGGGGCGGGGCCGGCTCATTCAGTTTTTGGCCCTTAGCCGAGTAAAAATGCCTTTCACCGGCACATTCCATGCCAGGATAGGCTGGATCGATGTCACCAGCTATAGCATGTCCAAGCTCGTTATCCTGATCAGCCTCGGCAATACCAAAGATTAGATTGCCGGTGCGTGCATCCCAAAGGCTGGCGCCGTTATGAGGATGTGGGTCCTCAAAAATATACCAAATTTCCAGACCGGTACGTTCCGGATCAATATCACCCAGATAGAACCTATCTCCATGTCCATAGCCGGTGCTCCACATGGTCCGGCCATCGTTGTCGATTGCGATAGAACCGTTTAGTATTTCGTCGCAACCGTCACCGTCGATGTCACCTGTTTTAATGCTGTGCTGACCCTGTCCGTGATACAAAAAAGGTGCTCTCTCGTTGGTCCACCGCCAGACTTTTTGTAGCTTTTTATCCTTCAATACCCAGGCGTCAACCTTCATCAAACCATAAGTGCCGCGGACAGCCAACACTGCGGGGGTCTTGCCGTCCAGATATGCCACACCCATCATGTGTCGGCTCGCACGGTTGCCCCTGTTGTCCCCCCAATTCCGGACCCTGCCGCGTTCAATCCAGTCCACCTTGTCGATTTCTTTGCCGGTCTGGCCGTCATATACAGCCAGATACTCCGGACCCTCCAGTACAAATCCTTTGCCGCCGTCGAAAGCCTCCTCCTGAGTTGCCGCGTAAGGCGCGGTCTTTAAGCACACCTCGGCCTTATTGTCGCCATCAAGATCGCGGATTACCATCGGCGAAAACCATATTCCGTGATTGATGTTCCAGCCCAAATCGATGCGCCACATAAACTGGCCGGTCTTGCCGTTGTAAGCCTCAATCTTGTAGGTGTCACGACTCGGACGAATCCTGCCCGGATCAACACTGCCTGATGGGTGCTTGACAACAAAATCATACGTCCCGTCACCATTCAGGTCACCAATACCGACCCTGTCGATACTTCGAACATCTTCCCTCAGCTTGATCGCTATATACTGCTCTACCGGTGGATCTGCCGGCAGCTCAGCTTTTTCATCCGTCAAAGCAGACTCTTTACCATCCATGACCGGCTTAACAAACCATGTGTTCGCCTGGTCTAACGGTGGATTGTCATCCATAAAGTCCGTGGTTTTTGTGATAGGTTCTGGATTCAGCTTGACAGGCTCAGCATCTGCTGTCAAACGATAGACATTAAAAGCTATATTTTCGGGGTCGGTCTTGAGCAAACGCCAGCCCAAGTAAACTTTACCACTTTCTATCGGCATAGCCAGCATTCCACGATTGAGTTTCTCTTCAACGCGCTCTTCAGCCCAGCCCAATATTGCATTCGGATCATACAGAGGGTCCACCGTGTAAAAGCCCAGATTCGGTAGTATATCACCCGCATTAAGCGTTCCGCCTGAGGCAGACTGCCTTGACCCTGTTTGATTCTGTGCATCTACTAAAAGCCCGCCAAGAGACAGGTAAACAAGTATGCCAAACAACAACACTCTAAGTACATCTTTTGTTACCATAATCGATTATCTCCTATTCGGGATCAAAGATTTTTCTGCTCCACGCTTTCGATTTGTGTATCCGGCACCGGCTCACATTGATGGGTTTTAAAATCCTTGACATTTTTCAAAATAAAAGTCGGTACATTAGGGGCATGCTTGGCTTTTACATTGTTGAAATCAGCATCCTTTACATCGTCGAGAATAAATGCAGGCCGAAAATCTTCATTAATAAAACCGACTTCAACGTTATTTAGTTCAATCCCCTTTACATGACGGATAAAAAAGCCGTATGCTGGGATTTCACCAAACATCCTCGGATCCGGGTATCCGGTCTCAAATTCGGGAACTTCAACCGCAGCTTGCTCCTTCGGCGCTCCGCCTTTAACCAGTATCCGAATATTGCTCAGTTTTACATCTTCAATGTCGTGGCCGGGAATACCCATAATAAGTGAACCATAACGAGGTTCTGCATTGTATACAACGATATTACTGATGTTTACCCGGCGAAGTTTGCCCACGGGCACCCCTTGCGGCCCGCGCATGCGCCTGCCCAGACGCAGGAAAAACGGTGAATTCGTAATGTCACGCATAGTGATATTAGTTATAGTGACATCCTCAAGCAAACCACCGTCCACCGTCTCAAGCGCAAAGCCGCGACAGCGCTCGAAAACACAATTGGAAATAGTGATATTTTTAAAGCCGCCGTTGGACTCGGTGCCGAACTTGATGCGTCCAGTGACGCCGCCACGATCCGGCGCCTGCTGTTGCGTGCGCTTGAAGGTACCATCCAGGAACGTTCCCTCGTCATAGCCGGTGACCTGGCAGTTGGTTATCGTTACATTTTCCGTTGCCCTTGCATAGCCAAGTGCGAAAGAGCTCTTCAGAACAATCGCATCGTCATTCGGTGAATTGATAGTGCAATTGGAGATTCGGACATTGCGACAGCAGTCGATGTTAATTCCATCACGGTTGGTATCAATCTTTACATTGTCAATCGTGAAGTTATCCACACCTGTCGGCAGTATACAGAAATGACCTCCCATTAGAAACGTGACATCACGAATAATAACATTTCGACAAAGTTTCAGAGCGATAGCTTTATTGCCCGCCCCCTTTTCACCCGGCTTGTCCCATTTGCCTAAGCCTTTGCCGTAGATCAAGCCTGGACCGAGGATAGAGATATTCTCGAGCCCCTCGCCCCAGATCAGGCTGTCATGCCAATGGCTATGGCCAAAGTCCTGGTACTTGTGCTCATCTCCCCACGGATTCGGCTCAGCAGGGTCATATCCGGCTTCTGCGGTAGACTCAGCCGCTAATATCGTTGCACCATGATCGAGGTAAAGCCCGACGTTGCTCTTTAAATGAATCGAAAAACACAAGTAGGTGCCGGCAGGAAAATGTACTGTACCGCCACCTGCTGCGGATGCCGCCTCAATAGCTTTATTAACCGCCGGCGTATCGAGTATCTTGCCATTACCTATAGCTCCATATTCTTTAACATCGAAAACTTCGGCATCAACCTGCGCAACTGCAGGGAATTGTGTGATGGCCAAAATAAGACAAATCATAAGGACTCGTTTTGCCATGATTTCTGCTCCCTTTTCAAAATCTGAATTTTTTATTTCACCGTGACGTCCCAGACCTTTGAACGACGAGATTTGCCGTTCGGCCCTTCAATGTCAAGCACAACTACATAACTGCCGGCTTTTTTATATTGATGGATTGGATGTTGTTCCGTCGAGGTTGTACCGTCGCCGAAGTCCCATTTCCAGGATGTTATATTACCGTATGACGAATCCTTAAACGCCACCGACCGGCGGTCCATATCCAATACGCGGAATGTCCACTGGGCCTCGATAGGTTTACGGAATTTCTTCTCAAGAGGCATCAACTGAAACGCACACAAATGTGAGGCGTTGCCGTACATTTTGTGATTTCGCGAGAGGTTCCAGAAGCCGTTATTTCTCCCTCCACTATTGACATCATCATAATCAATGACCGCCCAGCACAGGCCGATGATCTTATTTTCCCAGAGTACGGATTCCACAGCACGGGCCGGCCCTTCGGGGCCAGCGTAATCAAAAGGCGTTATCCAGAATTCGAGAATGAGTCTGCCGGATTCACCCGGCTTGAAATCGTAATTGCAAACTGCATTTGCAAAAGGCAGCTCCTTTATCCACGGCTGGACGCCCCAGGCGAGAGTCCAGTCTTTGCCCTCAGCCGGCGTAAAGATATGATAGTTTTGTGCATGCACGCCGTGGATAGCCCAGTTGGCTTCCTCGTCACTGATTCGCTCATCTTTAGCGGCTGCGGCTCCAACCTCTTCAGGAATCCACATTTCACGATGTCCCTTGTCAATCAAAGGACCGCCTGATGCATCGGCATCCACTACGACCTCAAACGTATCGTTGTGCAAACCAGGAAGCGAAAAGTCCCAGTAGTTATCGTACG
This sequence comes from uncultured Pirellulales bacterium, assembly GCA_964593945.1. Taxonomy (GTDB): domain Bacteria; phylum Planctomycetota; class Phycisphaerae; order Sedimentisphaerales; family Anaerobacaceae; genus CAZRMQ01. The sequence continues at coordinate 8,720 of CAZQKO010000075.1, forward strand.
CCTCATACAAAAAATACAAACGGTTCAGACCTTTAACCCATCCAATACGAACACGCACGTCCAGGTTGTTTGGATCAGGTTTGGTGTACTTGCCGTTATCATCTACAAGCTGGTCGGTACCAATGACATATTCACCAGATACGATGGACCAGTCATCAGCCTTGCCGTCTATCCGCGGGATCATATTGGCAGGGAATTGAAAGACTTTAAACGTCACGTCTCGCCGCTCCAGTCCTGCCGCAGGGTAACACACCAACACCGCAAGATTAATGATAATTATTTTTCGATATGTGAACATTAAGCCCTCCAGTGCAATTTTACAGATTACTTTACACTGATAACGATAAATTTCGTTCCATAAGGTTCTAATTCCAGTGTCAGGTGTACAACCGCCTGCTCCGAGGAAGCACCGTCTAAAGGCTTGATGTCTCCCGTTGTCGGATCCCAGACTTGTATCCGGCCGCTTCCAGCTAAGGTCGCTTTGCGAGTTTGCTTTTCCTGGCTTTCATTGAAAAACATATAAAGCTCGGCATCCTGCCAGCGGCGATGAGCATATTTAATTGCAGGACAGCTCTGCTCCAGCATGACAGACGGCGTTGATAAGGCTTTCAATATCTCAGCAGTGAGTTTGCCGGACGGCTCGTGTATGGCCCAGCTCAAACCACTCGGTGCATTAGCCTTGAGGAAGGACTTTTCCACCACCATAGAAGGCAGACTTGCCATGAAAACTACGCAGCCGCCAGCTTTTACAAATTCCTGCAAACGGTTTAAAGCCACTTTTGACATCGCCGTTGTAGATGGAACAATCACGGCGCGATATCCCTGACCGCTAAGGTTCACAAGGTCACTTCCTTCAAGCTTTAGCAGCGACCCAATCGACCGATCATCCACCACGTCAAAGTCGCGCTGATGCTCCAATAGCTGCTGCATGATAGCCAAGGTACTGTTATTTGCCACTTCATCACCAAGCCATATACTCATCGTAGGATGATAGAGCGCAATTTTGGCAGCGGGACGTCCCTGGGACAGGATATAACAGGCCCGATTTAAATAGCGGGCCACCTGTGGAAATTCTTCGGTAGCCAGCCATCCCCTCATACCGCTGAGACCTTTGGATGACGCCGGCACGAACATCACCTCTACCATGTTAATGCCGCGGACGAGCTGATGGTTCAAAATCCATTTGGCCTGCTCGATGCTCGGGGCAGGTTTATATGCTGCAAAACTTTCCGTGAATGCACGAGGCTTGCCGAAAAGATGAGCCGCAGATGATGCATATTTGGGGTAGTCCGATACTTTGCCCGGCCAAATCTGATCCCAGATTGCATCGATCCCCGGCATCTGTACATGCCGCATACACCTGAAAAAGTCTCCCTCGGAGCGAACCAGGCCCAGCATTTTATCTTCATGGTTGAGATGAACCAGGTACTGGAGGTTATGTCCAGCGCACCACTTGGCCTGCACACCGAAGAAGTTTTCTCCGAACAGGTCTGACCAGACGTCCCAATAATCCGCCTTTGCTCTCTTTTGCTGTTCCGTCAAATCGCTCCGCGAAAAGAAAGAAGCTACATACGGTCTTACATCGTAGCCCTTGCGCTGCTCGAATTCTGCAAAGATTTTAGGCGTCCACGGAATACCACGAATGCTATAATCCGGCTCGTCGCCTCTAAAGCCTAAAACCGTCTTGCCGAATTCTTTGCCGACGTATTTTTTGTATTGTTCATGTGTGAACTCGATGAACTGCTTTGTCGCTGAAGGGTCCAGATAATCGCCGAGTGAATTGCTGGTATCTTTGCCTCGTTTGGGATTATTAACGGCTCGTGTGGGTGAGGAGCGGAACTGGTGCTCGACAAGAAGCACCTGCCAATCGCCCTGCGGCGCTGTCCAATTAAGTTCGCCTGAGCTTATATCGAGAACCTGATGGGAATTATCAGCCCTGTTTACCGCAATGGCACTGACCGTTTCGGGCGATAATTTGCGAGTAAGTGTCTCGCCGGAAGCAACCTCGATGCGCTCTGCGAGAACCAAGGCCTGCATCCGCAAATCGGGACGTTCTTTAGAGAATTTTCCTCCGGCAAATCCACTTGGATATTTGCCTTCGTCAACCAGCCAGACTCTCATTTCGCGGATACGGGCCTGCTCCACCGCGACTTTCACCATCTCGAACCATCCTGTGGTCAGATACTCCATATCATAGCCCGGCTCAAGCGTGACAGCCCTAACGCCCTTTGCCTTAAACGTATCTAAATCACGATTAATAACTTCTTCGGTAATGGGACCATCCCAGCCCCAATAAAAAGTCATACTGTATTCAGCCGGAGGTTCCTTAAAATTGGAAGCCACTTCTGCAACAGTCATATCCAAGATTTTCGGCCAGGGTCTTTCCGCAGATATTACAGAATTGTTCAAGAGTATAACCAATACAAGAACCAAAAATAGAATATTCAAACAGCTTCTCATTTCTTTACTCCTATTTACTAACCGATTTCTTTTGACTAACTACACGATTTCAGTTCACACTCTTAATTTCGACCGTTGCTTCCTTAAGCCCATCCGCATGCGCTGTCAGCCGTATCCTTCCCGGCTTATGAGCTGACTGCAGGATAGCAAGGCACAGACCGTTAAATGCCTTGCGTCTATCGGCCTTGAACAAGTCATGGTCAACAGGATTTCCGTTATCAACGCCGATGAGACGTCCATTGCCTTC
>CAZQKO010000076.1:0-11392 GCA_964593945.1 uncultured Pirellulales bacterium
GCGGATTGTCACTCAATCGCAGGGTAGCAGAGGAATATGGCAATGATGTAGCCAATTGGCAGGCTGTGTCGCCTTCACCCGGTAGGTAGGGTATAAAAGATGTTAGGTTTTATGAAAATACCTGCCCGCCGTACCTCGTGCGAAGGTACAATGGACCTTTGGAGGGTACTCTGGGCAGGCGGGCTGTTTTTTATCTCTTTATTGTTGGCATCTGCTGCAGAGGCAAACATCGCGTCTGTAGTAATCAATGAGATTCATTACGACCCCGATGTCAAGACCGAGCTGATGGAGTTTGTAGAGCTGCATAATGCGGGGACAACAGACATTGATATTTCCAACTGGTACTTTTCAGATGGTATTTCATTTCAGTTTCCAAACGGCACGATATTGCCCGCCGGGGGATATGTTGTTGTCACAGAAGACCCATATCTTGCTTACCAGCCGACAACTATTATGGATAAATATGGTGTTGACAGCAGTTTGGTTTGTGGACCATTCACCGGTAAACTAAGCAACGAGGGCGAGAGAATCATTCTGCGTGACGCCGCGGGCGGGAAGGTTGACGAAGTGGATTATCAGCTTGGTTTCCCCTGGCCGACCGTGGGCGATGCGGTGCCGGAAAATCAGCCTGGAACCGGCCGTTCAATTCAACTGGTAAATCCCTTTTTTGACAACGACCTGGCAGGTAGCTGGCGTTCGGCTTATCCTACGCCTGCTGCGATAAACCGGGATATTTGTGCCGTCAATATTCCTCCGCATATTCGTCTGGTGGAGCACTCTCCCAAGCAGCCCAAGTCAGGCGAAGTTGTGACCATCACTGCTAAGGTAACCGATCCCAACGGAGTTATCGAAGTCACATTGCTTTATCAGTTGGTGGAACCTGGTAATTATATAAATATCAAGGATACGACATACCAAACAAATTGGGATAGTATCGCGATGCACGATGATGGGCTCGACGGCGATGAGCAAGCCGGTGACGATATTTACACCGTACAGTTGCCGGTCTCTTTGCAGGTTCATCGTCGGCTGGTGCGCTATCGTATCCGCGTTATGGATAGTACATTACGTTTTTTGATAGTACCCTATTCAGATGACCCTCAGCCGAATTTTGTATATTTTGTTTATGATGGCGTGCCTGCTTGGAGGGGAGCTATCAGGCCGGGCGACTCTGGCTCATTAGGTGAAGTAGTAGAGTACGGCACAGATGTGATGTGCAGTCTGCCTGTTTATCATCTCATCAGCAGGAAATCTGACGTTGAGGCTTGCACTTGGTTTGATCAGATTGGTTGGACAAGCCCGGAAGCATCTATCTTCAAATGGTATGGCACGCTGGTCTATGATGGCAAAGTTTACGATCACATTCGCTACCGTGCCCGCGGCGGTGTCTGGCGCTACGCTATGGGCAAGAACATGTGGAAGTTTAATTTCAATCGGGGCCACTCGTTCCAGGCCCGCGACGACTACGGCAGGAAATACAGCACCAAGTGGGACAAGCTCAATTTCTCGGCATGTATTCAGCAAGGTAATTATCAGCATCGCGGCGAGCAGGGCATGTTTGAGGCTGTCATCTTCAAAATGTTTAATCTAATGGGCGTCGATGCAGCCAAAACAAACTGGCTGCAATTCCGTATTATTGACGAAGCTGATGAATATGGGCCCACCCAATACGAAGGTGACTTATGGGGTCTCTATATGGCCATGGAGCAGATGGACGGCAGGTTCTTGGACGAGCACAACCTGCCGGACGGTAATCTCTATAGAATGAATAGTCAATCTGGAGATGAGCTGAATAACCGGGGATCCACTGCCGCGACAGATTGGTCTGATCTTGGGGCTTTTATTAATGGCTACCAGAGCAGACCCGGCGAACTTTGGTGGCGTGAGAATGTTAATCTTGATAGCTATTATGGTTACCGGTGTGTGGTCGAAGGCGCGCATCACGGTGACATCGGTTATGGAAAGAACTACTCTTTCTACCTAAATCCCGAGACTAATTTATGGTCTCAATTGCCATGGGATGTAGACCTGACCTGGGCAAACAACATGTACGGTGACGGAGAGGATCCTTTCAGAAAGCAAGGCAGGATTACTCAGCGGCCATCGCTCATGGTTGAGCAGCAAAACAAACTGCGTGAATTTCACGACTTATTATACAATGCAGATCAGATGTATCAGCTTGTAGATGAGTACGCCGCGATAATTGGTGATCCTGACGCACCACTTACGATTGTAGATGTGGACCGTGCCATGTGGGATTACAACCCGGTTATGACCTCCTTCTATGTCAATTCCAGTAAGGCTGGACAAGGGCGGTTTTATCAAAGAGCCTCTACCAAAGACTTCAGGGGTATGGTTCAAATCATGAAAGACTATGTTGTCTCGAATGACAGGGCGTTCAATACTTACTTTGATGATGCACTCATCCCGGCTACCCCCGTCGTTTCAGCAACCTGTCCGCCTACTTATCCAATTAACTCTCTGACATTTGAAACGGGTCCCTTTAGCGATCCGCAGGGCAGTCACACCTTTGCTGCTATGAAATGGCGTATCGCGGAGGTAAATCCCGGCTCGCAATTTGTCCCACAGCCGGAACAGAGCATTGTTATAATACCTGAGGCCGACAGATGGAGGTATTTCAAAGGAGTGAGTGAGCCGTCGAACGTGTGGGGAGCATGGCGTCAGAGGACTTTTGATGATTCGAGCTGGCTGCAGGGAAATACAGCTATCGGCTACGGCGAGACGTTCATCGTCACCAACCTCGACGATATGAGGGGCAATTATTCAACATTATATCTGCGGAAGACATTTTATGTTCCCGATATCGATGAAATTGAGAATCTAAGGCTGGATGCCCAATATGACGATGGCATAAACATCTGGATAAACGGTGTCTATGTGGCTGGCGATAATGTTTCTTCCGCTGAATTACCGTTCGACGCATTTACCGACAATCGTTCAGAAAACCACAACTTTGCTTCCTTTACTCTGCCTGATCCGAGCAGCTATCTCGTTTCCAGCACCAATGTAATTGCAGTACAGGTTGTCAACCAGTCAATCGGCAGTAGCTCTGATTGCTTTATCGATGTTCGTCTTGTCAGTGAGCCAGCTACCACGGACCAGCCATCAAGCGAGCCACCCAGCTATTCCAAAAAACCTGGCAAGTATGAAATCAATGCCGTTTGGCAAAGCGATGAAATTACTGGGTTTGCCAGCGGGATTACCCTCCCAGCGAGCGTTGTTAAGCCGGGACGGACGTATCGCGTGCGATGCCGGATGAAGGACAACACCGGCCGATGGAGTCATTGGTCCGTTCCAGTTCAGTTTGTAGCAGGCGAGCCACCATCGGATAGTAGTATCCTGTCTGACCTGCGCATTACTGAGCTGATGTACAATCCAGTCGAGCCGGACGTTGCCCATGGTGAGCTTGCTACGGACAACGACAGTTTTGAGTTCATTGAGTTGAAGAACATCGGAGCAGAAACAATAAATCTGAATCTTGTAAGCTTTACTGACGGGATCGATTTTACCTTTCCGAGTATTGAGCTTGCATCTGGGGAGTATGTTGTGGTTATCCAGGACCACAATGCCTTCGAGACGCGATACGGCTCATCCGTCAATGTAGCCGGGCAATATGCCGGCAGGCTATCCAATGGAGGCGAGAGAATAAAACTTGAAGATGCCCTCGGCCAGACAATTCTTGACTTTAACTACAAAGATAACTGGTATGATATTACCGATGGCCAAGGTTTTTCCCTGACTATAAGGGATTCGACTAATCCTGACCCGAATAGTTGGAGCCAGAAAGACTCCTGGCGAGCAAGTACGTACCCCGGCGGCTCGCCCTGCTGGGATGATACAACGAATTAACATCAGCGAATAAGGGACAGAAAATACTTAGAGCTATGAAAATCTTGTTACTATCTTTGGTCTCGGCAGCGGTTTGGGCCAGTTCAGCTTGGGGGGCAGAAACAACCACTCTGATTATAAGCGAGTTCTTGGCGAACAAGGGAAGCGGCCTTATCACAACAGTAGAGGGAGAACAAGTAAGTCCGGACTGGATTGAGATTTACAATGGGACAGCTCAGCCGGTCAATCTGGCGGGCTGGTTCCTGACCGATAATAGAGATAATCTAACCAAGTGGAGATTTCCTGCTATAACTATAAATCCTGGCCAATACCTTGTGGTTTTCGCCTCAGAAAAGGACCAAAAGTATTACCCTAATAATTACCCGTATTTTGATGGGACGTATTATCATACCAACTTCCAACTGGATTGTGATGGTGAATATCTGGCATTGGTCAGACCCGATGGGATAACTGTGGTGCATGAATACGCGCCAAAGTATCCTCCGCAGCAAGGGCTTGTTTCGTATGGTTTCTGCAGCAGCGACCTCTATGGCTATTTCATAAATCCCACACCAGCAGCGGAAAATGACCCGATGTGCATAACTGAGGTTGTAGCCGATACAAAGTTCAGCACCGACCGTGGCTTTTATGATGCTCCATTCCGTGTAACAATCACGACCAAAACCGCAGGAGCCACGATACATTATACCACAGATGGCAGTACGCCTACCGAGACTCATGGCCAGTTATACTTCAGCCCCATTCTCATATCGACAACTACCTGTCTGCGGGCGATGGCATTCAAAGATGGCTTGCTGCCCAGCGACCTGGACACACAAACCTATATCTTTCTTGACGATGTCATCCGGCAGAGCGGCGGAGGTTTTCTCAACACATGGGGTCATCGCGGTGCCGATTACGAGATGGACCCGGTAGTTGTCAGCACCTACAGCAGCACGATCAAGAACGACCTCAAATCCATTCCTACAATGTCGCTTGTAATGAATGTGAACGATTGGTTTAACGGCAGCCCTGACTGGCGCTTGGGGGGCATTTATGCAAATCCTGATTGGGAGGATATGTATGATGGACAAGCTGAAAGAGCGGTATCGGTCGAGCTCTTCGATCCAAGCGGTGAACTGGGGCAATTTCAATTAAACGCCGTCGTCAGGATTTGTGGCGGCAGCAGCACGATTGGCTGGAAGTCTGACAAGCTATCAATGCGCCTCAAATTCCAGGAGCCTTATGGGCCGACGAAACTCGATTTCGCCCTCTTCGGAGAAAACGCCGCTGACAGTTTCGACACACTCGTATTGGATGCTCGGCTTAACAACGCCTGGAACTACGGAAACAACGATTCTCAGCGGCGAAAGGCACAATATACCCGGGACCAGTTTACCTCGGACATACAAAACGCTATGGGAGGATATGGCCACCATGGCTGCCATGTTCATCTCTATCTCAACGGTTTGTACTGGGGATTGTACAATCTCCACGAACGGCCGGATGAGTCCTTCGCTGCCTCTTACTTCGGCGGTAATAAAAAAGACTACGACGTCCTCAAGCACGACTATGGCACAGTCGTCAACGGCTCCAGCACTAATTATCGCGAGATGTTCAATATCGCCAAGGCTGGTTTGTCTTACAATTCACGGTACCAGTTGATTCAGCAATACCTGGACGTGCCCAATTTCATCGACTATATGATTACAAACTTCTACTACGGCAACACGGACTGGGCACATCAAAACTGGTATGCCACATGCAGTCGCGTTGACCCCAATGGCCGATGGCGGTACCACTGCTGGGACGCTGAAAAAGGGATGCAAGGATTAGGCGACAACGTAACCGGAGACAACGACGGTTACGGTAGCCCAACCTATCTACACCACAGACTTACAGCGAATGCTGAATATCGTATGCTCTTTGCCGACCATGTGCATCGGCACTTTTTCAATGATGGCCTGATTACCGTCGATAATGCTACGGCTCTCTACCAACATCGCCTGGACGAGGTTGACCGTGCGGTCGTTGGTGAATCAGCCCGCTGGGGTGATAACCGCATAGAACAAGGTGGCATCAGATACACGCGTGACGAACATTGGATTGCACAACGGGATTGGCTGCTAAATACGTACTTTCCACTGCGTACGAACATAGTTCTTAACCAGCTTGAAGCTCAAGGTTTGTATCCAAACATAAATGCACCAGTCTTTCAAATCAACGGCTCATATCAGCATGGCGGACGGATTTCGAAGAACGATGTGTTTTCGATGACCGCCACAATGGACACGATATGGTATACTTTAGACGGCTCCGATCCACGTCTGCCGGGGGCATCAGAAGCCACTGACAGCGGGATTTCACCTGCTGCTATTAGATATATCGGGCCTGTCACGCTGACCAAGAGCACACATGTAAAATCAAGAGTGCTGAATAGGAACACTTGGAGTGCCCTGAATGAAGCGACTTTTGTCGTCGGTTCTGTCGCGGATAATCTGCGGATTACCGAGGTAATGTACAATCCTGCTGATCCACCAGCGGGTGATCCCACCGATAACGACGAGTTTGAATTTATCGAGTTGAAAAACATCGGAGATGAAAAGCTCGATCTGACCAATGTCTCTTTTATTGAAGGTATTCTTTTTGATTTCGCAGGCAGCAATATTACCAGCCTTGCTCCCGGAGATTTTGTGTTGATAGTCAAAAATATAGCTGCCTTTGAGTCACGCTACGGCATGGGTGTATCTGATATAATAGCCGGCGAGTACGGTGGCAAATTAGCTAACGAAGGTGAAAAGATAAGCTTAGTAGACCTCTGGAACGGAACTATTGTTCAGTTCGAGTATAGTGATGGCAATGGTTGGCCGCAATCAGCCGATGGTGAAGGTAATTCGCTGGTGCCGTTGGCTTCGGCGATATTAGATGAGCCTGACGGCTCATTGAATGATGGCGGCAATTGGCGGGCCAGCACTAATATCGGCGGCTCACCAGGCCAAGACGATCCATAAAATCATCAGCTTGAGCAGGTAACTATTACCCGTTTTGAGGTTTGTTTGTCGGCGCAAAACATGCAAATGAAGTAAGTATCAAACCTGTTCCAGCAAGAAAAAGTATTATTCGATTTCGAGGTTCATTACAGCGTATCAGCCAACTGGGTACTACAGTTTCGTTTTGTTGTTGACCGAGGTTCTTTTCTAAAACTTTTCTTGCAGCGGCTAATTGCTCACTTGTCGGCCTTGGGTAAATTGTATTTGCGTCTTCGGGTTCGATACCAAGCGTAGCGGCAGCTATGCGTTTGATAAGATTTGGATCATTTTCCAGTTGGCTGAGCAGCACATCATAATCAATGTTTAGAGATTCAAGTTTGTCCAAATATTGTTGCGCAACTTCTGAGAGCTGCTTATTTCGATAGTACTTGGCCAAATCCTCACAAAGTAAAGAGCAGCTTAGCGATGCAGCCCCAATGCTAAAAAACAAGGCGAACAAAATCGTCCTAATGACGTTTTGCTTTTGCATATCTCGATCCTCGATCCTCGTCCCTCGATACTCGTCGAGCATCGAGCATCAAGTATCGAGTATCCAAGGACTTTATACAGGATAAACCGGCAGTTGTTGCCTGAGCAATTCGTATATTTTCTTGTTTTCCTGAATCGCCTTTTGAGAGGTCTTCTCGAATTTGGCCTTTAATTCCTCAAAGTCCATTGCATTGAGAGCGGTCAAATCCGCCTTCTCGCTATTGGTAGCATTAGTCGCGACAAATTTGGCCATCGTCTCGTGGGCCATTTGCCGGATAAGCTGCCAAAGCTCTTTACCCTGGCTGGCTGCAATAGCGCGACCGAGAGCCAGAGACATCGACAGGATTGCATTCATACCAATGGCGCCTTTTCTCTGCATCACATGTATCTTGTCCTCAGTTGAAGCACCGGCAGCAATCATCTTCATAGCCACGGCTTGGTCGTACTCCAGACGCAACAGTTCTTTGTCCACATCGAGCAGGTTACCAAGCTGAGCCAGTCTTCTGCCTGTGAAGGCTTTCGCAAGAACGGTTTCGATATGTTTGACCGCTTCCAAGCAGCCCTTGCCGTCATAACGCTTGGCTTGTCTCCATCGCTTCAGTAGATTCTCGTCATTCTTGGCCTTGACGGCTGCAAAATCCACGCCTTTCTTGAATCTATATGTGCCATCACCGGCGTCATTAAACAGGTCGGGGTACTTCTTGGTTAATTCGCCGGGAGCGATGATACTATCGACATAGTGGATTGCCTCATCCACGCCGGCTGATGTACCGAGAGGAGTTGAACCTTTGAACCGAATGATCCCTGTTTTGCCTAAGAATAAAGTCGCCGCGGCAGATGGGATACCGGCATTTGTGGCCTCTTCAGTTCCGCTAACGGCTTCAATCGCCAGCATTCGCATTAACAGACCTGCAATATCGAGTTCAGCCGCATCCGGCATAACCTTGACATCTTCTCTGCCGGTTAATATCCGAATCAGCTCTTTGACATTTTCTTCTACCTCTTTTCTCTCTTTGTCGGTCATCTCCCGCTGTGAGGATTTAGCCAACGCTATGATTTCCATGACCCGACCATATTTCTGGAGTCTTTCGGTATTAGCACCACCGCCTGCCTTCATACCCAGGGCGTTCATAGCGGTGGATATTTCTGCTTCGAACGGATCGTTCGGTGATTTTGACCTGTGTGAGACTACCAGCTCGGCGCCGTAAGCCAGCGATGTCAACATAGCCAGAACCGTCTCGGAAAGCGTTCCGATTTGATTGGCTTTAATCAGAGTAGCGTTAATTTCACCATTCTTGGCGCAGCTCTCAATATTCTCATCCTTTGTTGTAACAAGGTCGTCACCGATGATAAATATTTTATCGCCAAGCTCTTTCATCAGGTTCTTCCAGCCGGTATGGTCAAGCTCACCGAAGCCATCCTCGATGGATAAGACCGGCACTTCGTCTTCCATAGCCTGCTTGTAAAGCTCAAGAATTTCATCTCGGCTCATGTCGAGCTTGCTCTTATCACGCCAGAAGCGATACATACCGACCGAATCTTTCTGGCCGGTCTCCTCACGGTAAGCGTTTTCCAGCTCCGAAGCTGCTGGGTCCAGAGCGATTGCTACATCGACACCGGGCACATATTCACAATCGAGGATAGCCTGTTTCATCATTCGCCACATTCTCTGTTCCGGTACCCGGTCTTGCGGTTCTTTATCAACGTATGGTGCTATACCACCTTCAAGACCGACACCCATAACCTTTGCGCCAGGAGCGGACTCGATGATTTCCTTTAAACGATATTGTAACTTAACCGTCGTTTCCTGTGCATCTTCGTACGTCTTGGCTGAAAGTGGCATGAACATGCTTTCCTGCATGCTGATATTGCTCTCAGGATATTCTTTCTCGGTGTGGCGTCCACCCATTGCGCAATTTCTAAATTGCCAGGGAGCCGTAACCTTACTGCCGTCTTTAAGTGTGACTGTCTGCATTCTGGTAGTAAGCAGAGTTTTTTTGACTTCCGCTACACGAACAAACCAGCTTTCACCGGATGCAGCGGCTTGAGCGGCTCTTGCAGCCTGCTCAGCAGCGATCTTTTCCCGCATACGAAACTCTCGCAGCTTGCCGGGGTCGGCCAGTAATCTGTCGAGTAATCCAACGCAGCCGGGAGCTAAGAAGAAACGCCCTATGTAAATCAGGGTTTCATTATCGAGCACAAAAAGTCCTAAACCAATGCAAATCACGGCTATAGGCAGGAATATCGTAGCAAGCCAACCGCTCCAAATCGGTGCAGAAGCAGCTACAGCCAGATTATATGGTGCATCGGGGGCGAAGTTGCCGCCTTCCTTCTTGACGCCATAAAACTTGCCCCAGGGAATTTGTAGGAACATTTGAGCATACCAGCCTATTTTGCTACCGCCTCCTTGAACTACGACGTCAGCCTTTTCCTGTGAGTCTTTGTTTAACGCCGTCAGTTTTACCGCTGTCAAAAAGTGTCCCGTCTCGTGGATGGCGATGCCTATATGCCATGACAGATACAAGATAATAATGGAGACAATTGTTTCCCAGCTAAAAAACATGAATCTCAGCACTTCGAGCTTGATATTGACATCCGGGTTGGCAGCCGCTGTTGCCAGAGCTGCAGCAGGCAGACTCAGCACGGACGAAATAAACGCGGCGTGAAAGGAGACCAATTTATGGTTTGCGATTACCCAGCCACGCTCCAAATAACCGGCGGCTCCAATAACTTGCCTGTTTTTGGTAATGTTACGTTTTACATCTAACATTTTGACCATTCTAAATTTCTCCTTATCGATACTGATACTTTTCACAACATATTTTCAATTTGAACGGGAAATAATATCCAATTATCATTTAATTTCAAATATTTTTTAGAATTTGGTATATTTTGCTGATTTTGTAGTTTCCGTCAATAGTAAACTTGTTAATTGGTTTATAGTTCATATCTGATTGTTTTTGACAGAAGGAGCTATTATGGAGCAAAAACACGAGAATCTTGAGGACGAAATAAGCGATTTAAAGCAGGAGCTGGAGAGTTTCCAGAAGGAAAAGGAGCGTGTCAGAGCTATTATTGGAAAAATCGGCGGAGTGCCAAAATTTCAGACAAAGCTCATTAACATCATTTTTGTTTCTATCATTATAGTCTCGGTTGCAATCTCGATAATTGGTGGCGAGAGCTTGCGGCTTTTAATGATTGAGCTGGCAACAGTGACTCTATCGGCGAAAATCATTTATATGATACATTTGCAGATGCGAATCAATCACTTCCAGTTCTGGGTACTATCATCCATCGAATGGCGGATTAACGAAGCAATAAAGCATATGAGACAACTGAAGCAGGTGTCTTCATCTTGAGCCATAGCGGCAGAAGATAAATTTTCTTTTAAATATTCAGTTGTAGTTTAATTTTTGTTTGTTCTGCAAACAAGTTTACGTACGTTTTTAGTCATTAACAAATGCGTTTTAAGGTAGAAATGAAGGTTCCAATATCCAAAACATACAAAAAACAACTCATGAATATCACAACCTCCTTTTTGCTCAGAAGCAACGATTTTCGGACTAAACATGTATGATGAATTGGCCTATCCTATACAGAATCAATATTTTTATAGAATTTTGAATGATTTTTAAAAAAACCTGCAACATTTGGTGCTTTTCCACGTCTATACATACAGAAACCCGTACCAAAGCGGAGAGCAACGAAGCCGGACGATGTTTGGGTTTGATCTTGTCCAGATCTTTGACCTGTTTGCTGCGCAACCTATGCTACTTAATGAATTTTGCTAAGTAGCATAATATTCTTTACCCTCCTTCTAAAGGCCGATACGTAAGGGATCGGCCTTTTTTTATTGACCCTATTAAAGGAAAACTCCAGATAAAACAAAATGTTACTTTGTACAATGGAGTAAATAAAACCAGTTTATGTGCAGAAAAAGTCTCTAATAGGGTTGAACGCTTCCATATAAAGATTATCATATTAGCCTATGAGAATGCCACTTACCAAATACGGCTTGCCGCAGG
>CAZQKO010000077.1:0-11370 GCA_964593945.1 uncultured Pirellulales bacterium
TCTTTACCGGATTTAAAAGAAACAGCACCTGCTTTTGTCCGGAATCCACCAGCCGAATCGAATCATCAATAGCGTTGGGGACACCTTTTACAAATTCAACATTTCCGTTTTTAGTCAATTTTTGTTCGTCAATGCCTAGGAGCTTTTCAAGGACAAGCTTATGCAGGACAGAAACATCGAGCGACTTCCAGGCATCACTTTTATCTGGTACAGGCAAGTTCATAGTTCGCTTGTCTTTTAAAACAGCTACATAGAAGGCACTATTGCCACCATAGATGCCAAAAGCGTTTCTATCGTTATTATACTCGGTCTGCATTTTTACAATCATCTTCTGTTTTGCGCCGGTTTTAGCGTCAGCGGAACCAAATGACAGCTCAGCGACTACAAAGTCTTCTTTAAGGTTGGCGACAAATCTCCCAATGTTAAAGTTTTTAAGATTGCCAATGATGCGGTGAGTAGCCAAGAGCTTTATTCCATCCTGGTAGATATTAGCAAAAGAAAGCATTTGATACTTTGCTGCCGGGTTGGAGCTTTCCTTGGAATAGGTCAGGCCGGTCGTGTAGCGGTGGTGGCCATCGGCTATAATACAACTTTTGTCGCTCATCATTTTTACTATTGCATTCATATCAGCCGTGTCGGTTATTGTAAAAAGACGCTGGCGAATGTCCTCAAATGTAAAATCAGCAAGCGGCTTTTGTGCGGCGGCTTTTTCGATGATTGTCTCTGCAATTTTTTGCTTATCTTCATAAAGCATAAACACCAGGCCAAACCTGGCAGCGGTTGCACGTTTTAGATTGAGCCTGTCTGTCATTGGTTTTTCAAAAACCTCTTCATGGGGCCGAACTTTGTCACCAAACTCTTCCAGCTTAGTCAAAGCAATGAAGCTTAAACGTCGATATGCTGTCTCAGCTAATTGGAAATCCTGCACGTAAGCGTAGATTACTTCCTTTGCATCCTGTTTCAGGACGCCGGATTTTATCCAGCGATTCAGATAATCAGCCGCTCTTGTGTATTGATTATTTTGCTCGTTATCGGAAGGGCTGGTTTTGCCTTTGATTATCCGCGCGATATTATATTCGCTTTTTTCATAGAGCTGCTGCTGTTCGGCTGGACCGATTACGTCAAAGGGAGGGGCGATGCAATTGCCTACATCGCCGACCATCTTCGGATCGAACCTAAGTCCTTTGAACGGCTTAATTTCCATACTTGTGAAAATGCTAAATACGAAACACGAAATTCGAAATCCAAAACAAATTCAAATTACCAATTGAACAAACGTTCAAAACAGAAACCGTTTCAATTATAAGATTGCCCATCATTAAAGGACTGCGGATAATACTAAAGAAAGGACAAATTGTCAAATAGAGTATTTCAAAAAGGAGTGGACCCCGTTAGAAACCCAATCGGTGTAAAACGGGGTGAACGATGCGGAAAAATTTCTAACGGGGTGAAGCCATGCAGCAAATAATAATGCGTCCTATTGGGAAAATATGTTCGCCGTATAAAGAAAGCAGTAATATCCCTATACAAGGGACTTTCAACAGCGAGGTGGATGCGTACGTTGAACTGGAAGAAAAATATGCCGGGGGCTTAAAAAACTTGGATGAATTCAGCCACGCGATAATATTGTACTATTTTCACCGGTCGCAGAGAGAAGGTATTGTAGGCAGGCCGTTCTTAGAGCAAAATGAACACGGTATATTTGCAATAAGAAGCCCGCATCGGCCTAATCATATCGGCCTTTCAGTTGTGAGAATCAAAAACATAGAGGCAAATAGGATGTATTTTACTGAAGTGGATGTTCTTGATCAAACGCCTGTTCTTGATATAAAGCCGTATGTCAAATATTTCGATTACCGGCAAGATGTTAAGTGTGGCTGGTTAGACAAACACTTCAAAGACGGCGATATTCCGGATGCAACCATTTTGAAATAACAAAAGATGCAATTGAGCTGATCAATCGTTTAACACTTGTACCGTAACTCCCAGGGCTGGCTGAAAAACCTTCATAAGCAGCCGGAAGGCTTGAATTTTAATGACAAATTTGTATTCTATTGAGAATGAGGCGCAGCAGCGTAGGTTCATTGTGCTCACGCGATACGAAATTGTCCGAACCAGCGGCTGGAGTCGGACGCGGGCTAGCGCCCGCGCCGATCAGCTTTTCGTTATATTACTTTGATTCCAAAACATTGAGCAAATTGAACCAATCATAAAGAAAAATGAACATAGGATAGAACAATGGAGTTTCTGCATTGGCAATATTTCATCGCTCTTGACTCTGATCTTGAAATTGTATCGAGGTATGTCGAAATATCTCAAGAGAACTACAGAACCTATTCAATACAATTTGTTAGTTTACTACTTTCAGCTTGCTCTGAGATAGATGTTGTAGCCAAAGTCCTTTCAAAGCTAATTGATCCAAACTTAAAACCATCAAGAGGAAGCTTTCTAACTATATCGGATTATCAAAAGACCATTATTGGAAAATTTCCAAAGTTTCATACAACAAAAATCCATATTCCTAGACATGAAATACAATTGATCCCATGGAAGCTGTGGAAATCAAAAAATGTACCACAGTGGTGGACCAGTTACAACTGCGTGAAGCACCAAAGAGATAGCTTCTATAAAGAGGCAAATCTTGAAAATACCATAAACGCTGTTGCGGGACTATTTGTGATGGTCCTCTATCTATACACTCATAATAATAGGTTAAATGTGGAGAGTGTTCCCTCTCCAAAATTTTTTGCAGTTGATCCGCTCTATGAAACAGGACTTCGATGGGCCAATACGGTACATTACATCACACCTGATCAATTAGCTAACACCACTTAGAAAAGTAAATATTCATGTAATATAACCAGCGGCTGAAGAAGAGCTGGCACACCTGATTTGACCACAAGAACTACATTTGCGTATTGTTGAACCGAACCAGCGTCTACATAAGGATGCCGCCGCGTGGCGCTTAGTTAAAGGTTAATGTAGCTATTCAGATTGCGCGGCTGCGGATTTGCTTTTTTCTGGCACCTCTGCCTCAACGCCTGTAAACTTCAAGTTCTCCTCGTCCTGCACGTCTATCTTGATGAGGTTTTTGCTTTTGAATTTGCCCGCCAGCACGAATTCGGAAAGCGGATCTTCGATGTAATGCTCAATAGCTCTTCGCAGAGGTCTGGCACCGAATTCAGGATTGTATCCCTTGTCGATGAGAAATTCCTTAGCCTGCTCATTCAGCTCCAGCTTTAGGCCATGCTCGGTCAGCCGTTTGAATACCTTCGCAAGCTCGTAATCAACGATAGTTTGCAGATTCTCTCTCGTCAAAGCCTTGAAAACTATTATATCATCGACACGGTTTAAGAACTCCGGCCTGAAGTGACGCTCTACTTCTTTCTGGAGGATTTCTTTCATCTTTTCGTAATTTGCTTCCGGGGTCTTCTTGCCGAAGCCAAAGCCGGTTTGATTCTTAATCAGCTCGGCGCCGATGTTACTGGTCATAATGAGGACGACGTTTTTGAAGTCAACACCTCGTCCGAAGCTGTCGGTCAGTCTGCCCTCGTCCATAATCTGCAGAAGCATGTTATAGACGTCCGGATGTGCCTTTTCTATTTCATCCAACAGCAGCACTGCGTATGGCCGACGTCTGATCCTTTCGGTCAACTGTCCGCCTTCTTCATAACCCACATATCCCGGCGGGGCGCCTACCAGTCGGCTGACATTGTGCTTTTCCATGAATTCGCTCATATCCAATCGGAAGAGCGAATTTCTGTCGCTGAACATAAACTCCGCCAGCGCCTGCGCAAGCAGCGTCTTTCCGACACCGCTTGGACCGAGGAATATGAAGCAGCCCATCGGTCGATTCGGATCCTTCATGCCGCTTCTGGACCGTCTTACAGCCTTAGCTACAGCGGTGATCGCCTCATCCTGTGAAACCACTGTTTTGTGCAGCTCAGCTTCGAGCTCCAGCAGCCTCTGAGTTTCTTTCTTCTCCAATTTCGTCAGCGGTACGCCTGTCATATTGCTGACGACCTCAGCGATTACTTCGGTATCAACCTTGCCGGTCGCCTCTTTATTCTCCTCGTACCACTTCTTTTGCTTGTGTGCTTTCTCATCCAAAAGCTGTTGAGCCTCGTCCCTCAATGAGGCTGCCCGCTCGTAGTCGGCATTTCTAACCGCCTCATCTTTTTCCCGCTGCAGCTTTTCAATTCTTTCTTCGATCTCCGTCAGGTCCGGCGGCAGAGTCATATTCTTAAGCCGAACCCTTGCACCGGATTCGTCGATTACATCTATCGCCTTATCCGGCAGACATCTGCCTGCGATATATCTGGTGGACAGCTCCACCGCCTGGAAAAGTGCCTCGTCGGTGAACCGAACCCTGTGATGTGCCTCATAGCGGTCCTGAAGTCCTCTGAGTATTTCGAGGGTCTCATCTTTTGAAGGGGGCTCAACAATTATCGTCTGAAATCGCCGCTCAAGGGCTCCGTCTTTCTCGATGTACTTTCTATACTCGTCCAAGGTGGTAGCACCAATACATTGGACTTCACCTCTTGCAAGGGCTGGTTTCAATACATTCGAAGCGTCTATGGCACCTTCAGCCCCGCCGGCACCCACAAGCGTATGAAGCTCATCAACAAATAAAACAACGTTGGCGGCTCGTTTGACCTCGTTAATCACAGCCTTTATTCGTTCTTCAAATTGACCACGATATTTTGTCCCGGCAACCATCATCGCAAGGTCAAGCACGACAATGCGTTTGTCCTTGAGTAGTTCTGGTACCTGCCTATTAACTATCTGCTGGCTTAGTCCCTCGACAATAGCGGTCTTGCCAACACCTGCTTCGCCTAACAGAACCGGATTGTTTTTTGTGCGTCTGCAGAGTATCTGGATTAACCGCTCGATTTCTCTCTTTCTACCGATCACAGGGTCGAGCTCGTTGTCGGATGCTAATTGCGTAAGATCTCTGCCGAAACTGTCCAGAGCCGGGGTTTTGCTTTTGGGCTTTCTGCCTACCGTCGGCCCCATCTTCATTCCAAGCCCGCTTGGTCCGTCGTCCACTCCGGCACCGAGCAGATTCAGCACCTCCTGCCGTATATCTTCCAGCTTCAAACCCAGGCCCATAAGAACCTGAGCAGCTATTCCTTCACTCTCTCTCAGCAGACCCAGCAGAATATGCTCGGTTCCCACGTAATTATGGTTCAGTGACCTGGCTTCTTCGATTGCGTATTCAATAACCTTCTTGGCTCTTGGTGTTTGCGGCAGCTTACCCATAGTAACCATATCCGGCCCGCTCTTGACCTGTTTCTCAACCTCAAGTCGAAGTTTCTTTATGTCCACATCCAGGTTCTTTAGAACGGTAGCGCCGACTCCGCTGCCCTCTTTAACCAAGCCCAGCAGAATATGTTCGGTGCCTATATATTCATGGTTAAATCGCTGCGCTTCCTGATTGGCCAGCGCCATAACCTTACGTGCACGGTCTGTAAAACGCTCAAACATCTTTTACCCCGTCAAAGACTTATTCTTCAAAGTCTCATATCTATTTCATCACAAAGAAACATTATACATTGCTTTAGTACAACCTGTCAAAGGCTTCGCTGCTATTTTCGGGTTTTAGAAACACCTATTTATTTATATTGTTCAGAACAAGCTTATGTTCATTTTTTCGGACATTGGCTTTATTCAACTTAGCCTTTTATCGGCAAAAAGTGCTGCCAACTTTCCCATTGAGTTCAAAGACCTGCCTTATTTATTAGAAGATTTACGAAGAGAGCCGGTTTATCGTATGATCGACTTATGTGCGTATGGTTTATTTTGGGCTGATTTTTCTTTTAACTGGTATGTTTGGCCCATGCTTTATCCGGACCATTTTGTTTTTGTGGTGTATTGCAGGAAATTCTGTGTTTTATTCTTCCGGCCTTACCGGTTGTCTTCCTCAAGCAATTTTCGCAGATATTCGTTTTCTCTGCGAGTTGCTTCAAGGTCAAAAGCCTGATATTTGATGCATACACGCAGATAATCCAGCGTGTCCAGCAGTCGGTTGATGCTGTTTTCGATCTGCTTACGGTTGGCTTGTGCCTGTTCGGCAAGCTTGGCTAACTTATTGGCTTGCAAATCGGTAGTGTCTCCAAATTCTTTGAGCAATTCATTGAGCTTGTTTTTTAATCTCGTCTCATCCATCACAGCCTCCTCCCAGACGCATACCCTCTTCTAATCACCGTATTCAAAAAACTCCAAAGCTAATTAATAAAAGAGAAGCAAAATTCATACCTATGCGCAAGAAGTTTTGTATTTTATTCGATTTTACCGCTTACCCAGGATAAATAGCCTATGAACTCGGGCAGGTTAAATGATAGTAACTTTTACTTTGATTTTCCGAAATGTGACTTTTATTCGAGTTAAACGCCTATGTTTCCAAAAACCAACATTGCTCCTTTAGCCACCCCATTTGTACTCTATTAAAGGTTTAAATCGTAGTCGATCAGGCTTGATGTTGATTATTATAAACATCGCTGTCGATTTAGATAAAAAACCTTTGACACTTTGAACTTATTGGCAATAAAATCGTAAAACTGTTATGTAAATCGTTCTTATCGCTGTAATATTAGCTGGTTTGTTATTCCGGATGGTTGTATAAAGAATTGGGAGACTAAACATGGAGATTTCCACCCTCAAGCGGAAAAAAGGTTATTTAGTTATTTCGGCTCTTCTTATACTTTGGCTCTTTGCCGTTCCTGTCTCGGCGCTTGCACAGGATACAAATAGCATTAACACTCTGCGCCGGATGGGTAAAGCCTTTGCCGAGATTGCCCAAAAAGCTTCGCCTGCTGTTGTCGGCCTCAAGGCTGAAAGGACCGTCACTCGACAATATTCGATACGGCAGTGGCCGTTCGGCGAACCGTCTGACCCATCTTCAGATGATTTGTTTGATTACTTTTTCCGACGTTCACCTTCGCCTCGCGAACGCACCCCGCGGCGTGAATACCAGGTTCCGCAAACGGCACAGGGCTCCGGATTTATTATCACTGCCGACGGCTATATTCTCACCAACAATCATATGGTTGGTGAAGCTGATAAGGTAGAGATTGAACTGGCTGATGGACGAAAATTTACTGCTGAAATTAAAGGTGCAGATCCTGAATCCGATGTCGCTGTGATAAAAATCGATGCTAATGACCTACCTTGCCTCAAATTAGCTGACTCCTACAATCTCGAGGTGGGTGAATGGGTCCTTGCTATAGGCAATCCGTTTGGCTTGAGCCATACTGTAACCGCAGGCATTGTAAGTGCCAAAGGCCGCAGTGACGTTGGTTTAACTACGTATGAAGACTTTATACAAACTGATGCGGCTATAAATTTTGGCAATTCCGGCGGCCCTCTGTTGAATCTTGACGGCAAGGTTGTTGGAATCAATACAGCTATCCTTGGCACAACCGGTAATATAGGGATTGGTTTTGCGATCCCTATAAATATGGCTAAAGCGGTCTACCCCCAACTGATCGAAAGTGGAGTTGTAGAGCGGGGCTATCTCGGCTTATTGCCTGATGACTTAACCTCATCAATGGCGGAACTGCTCGACTTAAAGGATACAAAAGGTGTTATCATTTCTGAAATTACAAAGGACTCGGCTGCGGATAAAGCCAGCTTAAAGCATAATGACGTCATTTTGGAGTTTAACGGCAAGCCGGTGGAATCACAGACCGAGTTTCGTCGCAATGTCGCATTGTTAAAGCCGGGCACCGAGGTCGAAATAGTCGTGTGGCGCGATGGCAAACGCAAGACTTTTACTGCCAAACTTGACAAACGTCCACCCCTGGAAGAGCTTATAAGAAGCTCTCAGCCGGGGCGTATCAATGCATTGGGCTTTTCCGTGCAGAACCTAACTGATGAATTAGCTGAGCGTTACGGCTTCCAAGGCCAGAACGGCGTTATCGTCAGCAGAGTTGAGCCGGGTTCGCAAGCTGCACGGGAAGGTCTCAGCGCTGGAATGCTTATCATTGAAGTGAATCTAAAGCCTGTTCAAAACACCAGAGAATTCAGCGATGCGATGGAGCAGGCTAAAAAAGAGAAAGGTAGAGCCATCCTTTTAGTAAATGATGGACAGCGAAGACGTTATATTGAGCTGAAGCTCACTGAAGATAAATAATAAACATAACCTCCTTCTAACAAAGGATTTGGCCCCGCTCACGTAGTGGGGCCTCTTTTTTAATATCACGCCTCAAGCAACTATACAGACCCACAGGCACTGAAAAAACAGACAGCACGAGCTAATAGTGACTCATAGATTTATCCGCGACCCCGACGGGTCGGGGCTACAGAACGTAAATCCCAGCCGACTTTCCCGGTAACTGCACTTCGAGCCTTCCGGAACTGACAAAACAATCAGGCAGCTCATCAAGATAACTGCTTAAAACACAACCATCCGGAAGCAACTGCTTTATGCGAGGAGGTACATTGCAATTGCCGGCTATGTTTATCGACACAGGGACAGGCATCGGCTCATGGCCGTTGTTTATCACCACAATAACAACATTGCCGCGAAATTCCCGCATATAAGCATACAGAAACTCATCGACATATAGAGTCAAAAGATAGCCGTAACGAATGGCAGCATTCTCCGCACGCAATTTTATCATTTTAGTGACATAGTCAAAAACATCCCGTTCAAATGTGTGCTCCCATGTAGGTTTGTTATCAGGGCCGAACAAAAACCACGGCATGTCCCTGCGATTATCCGGGTCACTGCCTCCTTCCAGGCCGATTTCGGTGCCGTAATATATCTGCGGAATGCCGCGAGTAGTAAAAAGTAAAGACAAACACAGCTTGAGAATCTTACAGGCAAGGTCACGATCCCAATAACCGACTCGATCCAGAATCTCGGTTGTGATACGCTGATCCAGATCATGGTTGTCCAACAGAGTGACTAAACGATTGGCATTTGCGTAAGCTTTGTTCTGATCCAGTATGCCCTTAGGCTCATCCGGATGCAGCCGGGGACGAGCGAGTCTCGTCATAGGCTTATCCCACACAAGCGCTTCTTTGATAGCCAAACAAAGTGGAAAATCAAATAAAGAATCGAAATCATGCTGCTGCTGATAGTAGCCTACAAAGAATGGATTCCAATCCAGCACTTCACCGATAAGTGACATCTGAGGATATCTCGTCTTAATCTGTGATTTGAAAAGATACCAAAAAGTTTTCTCAACATGTTTAACGGTATCCATGCGAATACAGTCGATGCCGGTCTCCTCAATCCAGTCAAGTATGTTTTGCACGAAGTAATCGCCGACTTCCGGCTGGTCGTGATCAAGGTCAGGTAAACCTGAGAGCCAGCCCTCTGTAGTGTCACCACTACGATCAGCATTGAAATGGCGGGTTTCAAACCTTTTATAGGGATACGCCTCATACACTGGTGTATGGTAGCCGGTGTGATTTACTACTATATCGAGAATCACTTTGATTCCCGCATTATGAAAGGTCTCCACCAATTCCCTGAGGTAAGCTTTGCTTCCTTCAGCCAAATCGGGTCTTGCGCTATAAAGGTGCGGGTCCACCCGCTCAAAATCCATCGCCCAATAGCCATGATAGCCGGCGCTGTCGTAAAAGTCGATAATATTCACATATACCGGCGTCAGCCAAATTGCGGTAACACCAAGGGTCTGCAGGTACGGTATTTTATTCTTGAGACCTGCAAAATCACCGCCATGAAAGGCTTGTGGATTTGCTATATCAACGTCCTGGTCATTATTGGGATCGCCGTTGCAAAAACGATCGGTAATCACGAAATATATCACATCATCTTGTGTCAGCATGGGCCACCTTACCCTTCACAATATAATTATATCTACTTTCGTAGAGCGAGGTGGGTTTTTAGTCCACCCTATTTTTTCGCTGGTGCATCTTTCAATGGTGTGAGCTCCCGCTTATTCCGGTGATATTGTGATGAGCATTATCCCAAATGGCAAGGAAAAAATTTCAGAACGCGCAGGTTAGAGGACAGACCCACGAGTGTTAGCGAGTGGGTCATCACAAGAAGATAGAGGGCAAAATTAAAAATGCAGAATGTAGAAATTATTTCATCGTGCCAGTTTACCATTTAGCAATATAGTTAGTTGGATTAAAAAGCCGATAGCTACGAGGATAATTGCAAACCAGTAAGGCTGGTACAGGCCGATGTTCTTTGCGAGGTATCCACCTGCACCCGAGCCGACGATGATACCGATAGAAATTGTAGCCTCATGAATAACCATTTGCACTGAGCGTTTTTTGGTGCCGCAGGAGCCGTAGTAAAGGTGCGAGCTGTAAGCAAAACCGAAACTAAAACCCATAATAACCAGCGACAAGACAAATATCGGCAGTGTCCGGCCAAAGATGATCATCAAAAGTGACACCGAAAGCAGCGCCTGCGCAGCGAGTAAAAGTGCAGATTTGAAGTGCCAGAAGATGCATTTACCCGCTGCTGTCAACATTGCAAAATTGCAAAAGCCGAATACGGTGACTATTATGCCGAAACATGTTTCGGAGAAACCCATGCTGGTAAAAAGCAATGCAAACTGTGAGCGAGTGACACCAAGACAGGCCCAGGAGCTAAATAGCACTATCCGGGCCATCCAGCGAAACCGCATAAGGGCGGCCCTATCTTCACAGCCGACCACAGGGCGGCTTCCTGCATCACCAAACAACGGTGTCTGAACCGAGCCGTCGGTTGCGATACTTAGGAATAAAAAGCAAATTATAAAACCTCCGACAGCAAAGACGATCGGCAGCGGCGTACCTGCTTCAACAAGGACACCGCCGAGCAGTGGGCCTATCATCGCAGCAGCGGACCACATGCCGTTGTACGTTCCCAGCCGACGATTCAGAGTACGGCCTTGAAGATCCTCAGAAACCCAGCTCATAAGAAAAGGCCAAAATAGTGACATGGCGGCCCCAGCCACTGTACCGGCTGCGATTACGAGCCAGATCAAAACCAGGTTGCCGACAAGCCCTCTTGACAGAATAACATAAACCGCAATACTCATTGCCAAAGCCGATGCTAAGTTGACAGCGACGGCGATACGTGTGGTGTTTTTCGGATTGTGCTGGCCTAAGGCTGCACCAGCAAGGAGCAGACACAGCAAATAGCCTAACATATTCGCCGCCCAGGCATAGCCGACATGGCTCTCAGTGCCGCCGATATTGCGGACGACAAAGGGCATCGCCGTCCACCATACGCTGATAGCTATGGCCATCGTGAACGCCGCACCGTATAGAAACCTGACGCCTGCCTTCGCCGAAGCGCTACGCGCAGGCAGGCTACGCGAAGGATTTATCGGATTATTGCCAAACACAGCTTTCATATCCTTGCATCTTAAAAAGCGACATTCTATCGTCGCCACGGCA
>CAZQKO010000078.1:0-144 GCA_964593945.1 uncultured Pirellulales bacterium
GCTGTGCCGGCGCACATTACCTTGTCGGCTCCGCCCCAATATAATTTCAATGTCCCATCATCCTCCGGGACAGCACCGCATGTAAAGACTACATTGTGCACGTAGCCGACAACTTCCCACGGGTCCTCCGGCTGCAAAATCCAT
>CAZQKO010000078.1:167-11257 GCA_964593945.1 uncultured Pirellulales bacterium
CAGGTCCGGCGAGTAACTTATCCAGATCGACCAGGGACTGATGTCGGAATGAGGCCTATCCAGCTTGATATATCTGCCACCTATCTTTTCAGGGAAAAGAACCGTATTGCGATAATCAGCCTGAGTAATAAAGGCAACCCTTTCGACCGATTTAAAGTCAACCGTCTTTGCTAATCCGATGCGGACGCCATGTTTGGAGTATGCACTATAAGTGATATAGTAAACTCCTTCCAAAAAAGTAATACGTGGGTCTTCAACGCCGAACTCTTCATATTCGCAAAATATCAGCTCATAACTGGGCGTCATAAAAGGCTCAGGGCTTGCCTTGAATTTGAAGCCATCGTCACTTTCAGCTAAGCCTATTATCGACCTACCTGTATCGAGGTGCGAACGAAACAGCATTATGTACCGGCTGTTGAACTTCGTGACACCGGCATTGTGAACCGTCTGGACCGGATACGGGATGTCATCCTTTGTCAGGATGGGATTATTCTCATACCGCCTGATTAGGTTTTTGTGCTGAATAGACATAACGAATCCTTTCAAAGTTCCCAGAAAAAGGTATTCAAAAAAAAGGATTGTGTCAAGATATACGCAAACCAAATTCAAAGCGAAAGCAATATAATTATTTGTTGGGCACGCATATCAACTTCCCATTAACCGGTTGAATAAGTTAATTAGTTTTGATAAAATCCTGTTTTCAATCGTTTAGATAAATAGAAAGGAACTTTATGAAAAAAACTAAGCTGATAATTATCCTCCTTGTAATAAATGTATTCCTCTTCAACGGACAACAAGTACTGCTTTCTCAACCATCCCTCCATACACCGGACAATCAATATATTCAATACAAAGGCAGGATTGATTTTTCAAATCCCCAAAAACCCAGATTAAGCGGTGCAGGCGCTTACTTGCAGGTGAAATTCAGAGGAAACACCTGTAGTACTTTATTAGAAGACCAGAACTTAAATAATAACCACAACTATATTTCCATTGCGATTGATGGAAAATACCGTGAAAGAATCAAACTCATCAAAAATAAGACAGAATATGAGATAGCGAAAAATCTGGAAGACGCTATTCACACTCTTATTGTATGCAAAGCCACGGAAGCACAGATAGGTTACGTTGATTTTTTAGGATTGTTATGCACTGAAATCCTGCCCCCTGAAAAAAGCCGGGAACGAAAAATTGAATTTATCGGTGATTCGATTACCTGCGGGATGGGATTAGACACCTCGGAAATTCCCTGCGATTCTGCAGAATGGTATGACCAGCACAACGCCTATCTTGCTTACGGCTGGCTCGTAGCTGATAAACTAAATGCCAACTGGCTTTTCAGCTCCGTATCAGGAATTGGCGTGACCCGAAACTGGAACAGTCCGGGCCCGACAATGCCGGATGTTTATGAGCATATTTTCCTCGATACGGATTCCACTATCTGGGATGCTAATCAATATATTCCCAATTTAGTTTCTATCTGCCTCGGCACGAATGATTTCTCAGATGGCGATGGCACCTATAAAAGGGATGAGCTGGATTCAGCCAAGTTTATAAATGATTACATCCAGTTCGTAAAACGTATCCGAGCCCAATATCCTCATGCACAAATATGCTGCTTGACGGGTCCGATGTTCTCAGGAGATAAAAGTGCTCGTTTGATGGAGTATTTATCGGCGGTAATAAAGCACATGCACGAAGTGGAAAATGATAATAAAGTTCATATATTCAAATTCTCTGGTTCTTATTCAAACGGATGCGCAAGCCATCCAGATAGGCAGGAACATGAAAAAATGGCGGAAGAGCTCATGCCGTTTTTCAAAGGAGTAATGAATTGGTAGCATAACTTAACAATGCACTATCCAAAATCTACAAATCGTTCCATCCGGGTGCCACGGGAGTGGCACCGGAAAGCTGTGACATTAGGGATTTAAAAAAGGAGATAACAGATGATACGAAAGACAATGATTGTCGTTCTGTTGCTGACATTTACTATGCTCACAGGCTGTGCCAGCATGAACAAGCCGAGAATACAGAAGGTTGGAAAGGACGTATTTTTCGTAGAAGTGGAAGAATTCAAACTGACCAATGCGCAGGTGCAGGAGCTTGAAGGTGCCAGCGGCGGAAAGGTCGTTGTGCTCCAGGATAAAAACAGCAAGGCCGAGGCAACTATCCAATTGAGCAAAGGCAACTACGAGATAACAGTTTATGCCTTGGGGCCTTCCTACGATGAGGATGCCTTCTACATAACAGTTGGAGATAATGCGGAAGAGCGTAGGTGGACGGAAAACATAGGAGAAATTCTGCCAACCCTGGATGTTGTCAATTTAACCCAGGAGGCCGACGGCCCCTGCGATATCTTGATAAGCCTCGCTGAGCCGAACGTCCAGCTTGACCGTGTGGAGTTTAAGCACGTTCCATAGCACAGAGTCAGCCGGTGTCTGAGAGACGAGCCGCAATGCTGAGTTTAATTGTTATTTGAGATTTTGGATACTTTGTTTTCATTCATCGCTCGTTTTCTTTGCCGACTCCACGACCCGACTGAGCTCACCGAAGTCAGGTGTGCCGGCTAAACATCGAACTTTTTCCGTCTTCTATCTTCTCTCTGAAAGATTTCTTCGTACACCTTTTCGTAGCCTTCGACCATACGGTCGATGGTGAAGTTCTCTTCAACGCGCTGCCGGCACTTCTTGCGGTCTATTCTATCAATTTTACCCACAGCCTCCACCGCTTCATCGACATTATTGACTAAATAGCCGGTTTCTTTATCCGCAATAACCTCTCGACACGAGCCTAAATCCATCGAAATAACCGGCACGCCGGCAGCCATAGACTCAGCCATCACCAAGCCAAACCGCTCAGGAATAGTGTTAAGATGAATGACCACATACGCTTCTTTAAGAAGTGCATCACGCTGAATAGGATTAACGGGGCCGATGTACTGGATTGATGATTGATTCAGGTGTGGCTTAATAAGCTCGTCAAAATATTTCTGGTCCTGAATTATGCCTGCTATTATTAAATCCATGCCGCACTTTTTCGCGACTTCAATCGCCAGATGTGTCCCTTTGTCGTTGTGTATTCGTCCGTAATGGACGAGCTTATCTCCCGGCGTTTCTCTAAACGTAAGATTGGAAAGGTCTATCCCGTTGTAAACAGTCGCTAAGTACGGCAGCCCCGGGTCTCTGTCGGCATCACTTATGGAAACATAGTAAGAGTCTTTATGGTCGTGGTAAACTCGCAATATATCAGGCTCGGAAAAGCCGTGGATGGTAGTTAGCATAGGAGTCCTGATAAATGGAAGATAGGTCAATGGCAGATAGTCGAAATTGTTATGAATCAGGTCAAACTCATCTGCCTGCTGCATAACCTTAGAAATATGCAGACACGTT
Organism: uncultured Pirellulales bacterium; assembly: GCA_964593945.1. Taxonomy (GTDB): domain Bacteria; phylum Planctomycetota; class Phycisphaerae; order Sedimentisphaerales; family Anaerobacaceae; genus CAZRMQ01. The sequence goes on from CAZQKO010000078.1 coordinate 3,560, forward strand.
GAGACCAGCGGAATTTGGGTTTTGTCTTCTTCGTAACCTTTTTCAATAAAACTGACAAGCTTTGCGTTAGTGATGGAATCTTTTGTGGCGAACAGCGTTACATTTTTCCAGCCGCGTGCAACCAGGCCTTCAGTGATATTGCTCGCCACTGTCTCCCAGGCGCCATAAGCCCTCGGCGGCGTCCGCCATGCAACCGGCGACAGAATTGCTATCCGTTTGCTCTTAATATCCATTTACGCATCCTGATAGCATGATTGTGTTACTTCTTAGCTTTTCTAACTTCTTCCTTTATTCTCTGGATATGTCCCCTGCCCAGGCCTTTGACCTCACAGCCAAGCTGGAAGTACCGGCGAATCTTATCATCATCCAATATACCGAAACAATCAATCACAGCTAAAGGCCCCCCTGCCCACCGAACTATCTGGTCAGGATCAAGATTCAAATAGGGTTCGTGCGGCACAGCCAGTATAACTGCTTCAGCTCCCTTTATGGCACCGGGAAGATCACGCTGGACAGTTATATTAGCCAAGCCGCTCTGATTGCGGAAAAACCTTGCCAATGAATGGCCCGGTGCCGGATATGTATCCTGGTTTTCCAGCTCGTACCAGTGTTCGACGTACGGGTCATGTACTCGCATCTCCGCTCCCATCTCTGTCAGCTTTCGGACTGCCACTTCCGAACCGCTATAGCGGGTATCGGCAACATCCTGGCGATAGCTGGCTCCACATAAAAGCACCGGGGCGCCGGCAATCAGTCGACCCATATTCCGAAGCGCATCCCTTGTCAACTCCGCTACGTGAAGACTTCGTGTGTCATTGATATCAATGGCCGCTGTTGTTATCCTGAATATGTCGTCATCGAAACCAAGAATGTGTTTGTATGCCCAGTATCCGAGGCCTCCATCCTTCGGCAGGCAGTATCCGCCGATGCCCGGTCCTGGGAATATGATATTATTGTGAGTAGGCCGGACTTTTATCGCCTTTATAACCTTAATCAAATCTACGCCATTGCGCTCCGCGAATAAGCTCCACTCATTCAAAAAGGCCAGCATCGTGGCACGGAAAGAATTTTCAACAATTTTAGCGGTCTCTGACTCGATGGGCCGATCCATAACGGTCAAAGGGAATTCGGTGGTGTTCAATACCTCGTTAAGGAATTTCTCAACTCGCTTTTTTGCTTCCGGGTTACATCCGGAGCAGACCCGCCAGAAATCTCGTATCGATGAGACATATTGTCTGCCGGGCATAACGCGCTCATAACTGTGCGCCAAAAGCGGCTCGGAATTTATACCGCGAGCAGCAAAAGCCCTCTTTAAAATCGGCCAAGCCACGAATTCGGTTGTCCCAGGTGCCACAGTCGTCTCGATCAAAGTCAAACACTTCGACTGTATCATCTTACCAATGGTTTTTATAGTAGCTTCCAACGCCTCCATTTCCACCCGGCCGGTTCGCATATTGCCGAGGGCGTTTTTCGTATAATCACACTGGACATCCACCACTACACAATCGGCTAACTTAAGACACTCACCGTTGTAGGTAGCAATGAGTGTCTTTTTATCGAGCACGCAACGAGCAATCATCGGATCAACCTCAGGATCCTCAGCCTTTACCGGCGACTGCCCACGGTTAAGCAATGGAATCTTCCAGTAGCTGCGGGTACTCGGCCGCTGACAGCCAATGACGAACTTGTTAGGTTTACCGGTTTGCTTATCAGTGGAGTCTGCGATAATAGCAGCCATAACCGCACCAACGAAGCCGACGCCCATTACCACGACGATTTCTTTGCCATCCTGGCGTGCCGCTGCCACCAGCGACTCAACGCGCTTGAATTCCGCTGAATACTCATCCCGGCTGGGAATTGGAAACTTTTCACCCGCAGGACTCACTGAATAATCAGCCATTTCTTTCACCTCTTAGCTGGGTGGTTAATTGGTGAGTGGTGAGTAATTAATTAACCATTTAACTAACTTCTGTCTTTTTCAACAATCGCCGCAAGTGTACCATCAACCTTCCATATATCAAGACTTTTTTCCCCCTAAGGGGCGAAAAACCATACCACTCTCGAACAAATACGATGGCTTCCCGCAAAGCGGGATTCCTGGCATATTGAATTACAAATACAAAAATGATATAATTTGTTTATCTTTCGAGCTATGTCTATGGATTCGACAGGCTCACGATAGGTATCGCTATTTTTAAGGCCGACCTTCTATACGGGCTACAAAACAAAAATGCAAAAAGTCAGTACATTAACTTTGTTCGTTACAACATTAATTCTCGCCCTTAGTGGTGGTATTTTAAACGGCCAGGAGACATTTCGGTATCCGTGCTATTTACTCGAAGCATATAATCCGGATGATGACTGCTGGAAAGGTGTGAATGCTAACGGAAATTGGCCGGTACCCGTAATTCCAGAAGACATGCTTGTTGGCCAGCCGCCATCGGACGTTTCAGGTGTAACTGTGCCCATAGACCATTGGGTCGAGTTACAGTTTCGCGGAAGAATCATTGACGGTCCGGGCGACGATATATTGCTTATAGAACTGGGCCAAGTAGGTGAACAAGCTCTCATCTTCATCACGGATGGCTCTAAACAGGAATACCTGCTCGGCTTAGCAACGGCTTTTAATACCGGTTTGGATACCGCCACTGATATCAGCTTTGACATTTCAGGTATTTTACTGCCGTTTGTGCCATATACGGTACGCCTCGTAGCATTAGATATAGGGGGAGGCTCACCTGGATTCGACATAGCCAATATACGCACTCGAACGTACATTGACCACCCCTTAGGGGCCTATAATCCCCTCCCTGTCGATGGAGCCAAAAACGTACCAACTGATACTGTCCTAAGCTGGTCACAGGGAGATTCAGCAGATAAACACGTAGTTTACTTCGGCACCGCTCCTATCGATGTAGATGCAAATGCAAATCCTGTCAGTAATCCTCCACAGCCACAGGATGCCAACAGCTTCGATCCCGGAGGTCTGGAATTAGGTCGGACATACTACTGGCGAGTCGATGAGGTCAATAGCATCGACGCAAACAGCCCTGTAACCGGCGATATATGGAGCTTTACCGTAGCTGACTATCTCGTTATAGATAATTTTGAGAGCTACAATAATAGCGACAAACAAATACATATAATCTGGGAAGAAACCGGTGGAGCATACGTAAATATTTCAACATATCCGACACGCCGATGCATGCAATCGATGGCATTTGATTATTACAATCGTGATTATTCCTATTCCGAAGCCACCAGAAAACTTGACCCACCTCAGGATTGGGCCTCAGCAGCCGGTAAAATCCTTGAGCTGTTCTTCCACGGCAGCATAAGTAACAATACCAATACTCAGATGTATCTGTCACTGAACGATGGCAATGATAGTGAATTCGTTCCATATAATGATATGAACGATATCAAGCAACCAAGCTGGCAGCTTTGGAGAATTAATCTTCAAGACTTAGCCGGCCTGAACCTAAGTCACATCCAGAACATTTCTATCGGCTTCCGTTCCCAGCCATCTCAGATCAGCAGAGGTATTGTGTATTTTGATGATATCAGACTATATCCATCCAGGTGCTTAGAGGAGAATAGACCCTACGCCGATCTCGACGGCGATTGTGTTGTCAACTTTGAAGACCTCCGAGAAATAGCCTACAACTGGCTTGACAAAAGCCCTAAGACTTATCCGGTGGCACCCCCCAACGAACCGCTGGTTTGGTATAGGTTTGACGGCGATACTAACAATAGCATCAATAACAGCTACCACGGCCAGCAGGTCGGCAGCCCAACCTACGTCCCCGGCATATACGGCCAGGCAATCAGCTTCGACGGCTACAGAGACTCCGTAAAAATAGCTAATGCCGATGAGCTGTTTCAAAAAATCAGCACAGGAATCACTATAACATTTTGGCAATATGGTACGGATTCAGCACATCGCAATGATACGCTTTGCTGCTCAAACTACAAATATGGCATTGATAATCCTGCGATAGCTATTAATCTTGGCTGCTGGACCCGCCCGAGACGGGCAGGCCTATACAACTGGGATTGCGGCTATCCATGGTCTTTCGATGGCCGACTTAGTGGAGACCATAAATATAAAAGCGAATGGTCAGGCCGCTGGAACCATTGGGCGTTCATAAAGGACACCAAAAAGGGTATAATGCAAATATTCCTCAACGGCTCTCTCTATGACAGCCGGACAGGTGCAAACTCACCTATCGCGGGAATCACCTCATTTGAAATCGGCTCAGGATGGTATGGCGGTTATGATGGCTTAATCGATGACTTCTATATCTATGACTACGTTCTCACTGAAGCCGAGATCGCCTATACTGCAACCAATGGCACAGGTATTTTCGTTCAGCCGCTGTTATCACCTGCGGACTTAAACGGCGACAACCTGATAAACTTCAATGACTTTGCCGTCTTAGCCGGTAGCTGGCTGGACGAACAACTCTGGCCCTAATCAAAGAATTTAGAATTGAGAATGCAGAATTTGGAAATCCACAACCCTGCCTGCGCGTAGCCGTCCATTTTCCATAGCAGTGCTACTGCGAAGGATGAACTTCGGCGAAGGCAGGTCTCAATTCTAAATTCTTAATTCAACATCCTTCAAGTGTTAACCACTTTTCCTTAAGGCCGATTCAACCTGATATCATCAATGTACAAATCACCTGCACCACCAGGCTGTGTATTAGCTCTATCGCCTACGCCGATGTATATCTTCTTTACAGACTGAATATTTATATCGGTGAAGTCTGTCAGCGGAATATTCCACTCCGTCCACGTGCCTATGGTTGTTGCAGCCGGGTCTGAATTATTGACCACTACACTGCTGCCGGTGCTATCTTCTAAAACTACATAAAGTTGCTCACCAATGTTGCTTTGTATGCCAATATCCTGAGACTGCCAATCGCCTGTACCAGATGTAGTAACGTTAGAGAATTCGGCTGTGCACGTCTCATTGACATTATGGCTTGTCACACACAAGCCTATATAGACATCCGCAAGCATAGGTATCGTCAACGGTACACCCAGCATCTGCCAATCAGCTCCATCAGCTGAATACTCGGCTGTAAAGTTGTTGCCGTTACGAGTCAACTTCACCCATTGCGGAGCGGTGATGTCGGCTTGTACATCACTATCACTAGTACCAGCCGTAATAGTACGGCGAAGGAATTCAACTCCGGAACCGGGCGTGACGTTCACTGTGGCGTGCACAGAGTCTGCAGCCAGCGACTCGCGAATCATCACTCCCGCCTTGGCTGCGCTGTGGGTGTTAGTGAGGCTGACCACTTTTGCCGTAATGCTGCCGCCGCCGGAGAGCTGCTTGTAGGCGTAGTGGAACTGGTCAGCTGTGCCCCAGATATCGGCACCACCAGCGGTCATAATAATTGGTGGTCCTGCTGTGAAGCTGCCGACAGATGCCGAAATACCTCTGAACCACAGTGTTAACGAGGTAACACCCTCTCTGGTCCAATCCTGAGCAGCCGTCCACGTTCGCTCAGCCTCAGAAAAATTGAGTGTACCACTCTGTTCATAGCCGGTACTTTCATTTACCGTACCGTCGTTATCATACCGCATATACATAGCCTGGCGGTCGCTATGAACTATCCTTCGCTCGGCAAACGGAGGATCAAGATGCCCTACAGTCATGCCGGTATTATTCACATAGTAGTCCAGCCATGTATCGTATATCCTGTTATCGAAGTCGTCATAGTCTTCAAAGTCATCCACAACAAGAAAGTTACCCGTCGTAAAGCTCCAGACTTCGCCTACCCAGGGACTATCGGGATTGAGGTCGTTGACTTCATCAATCCGCCAGTAGTAGGCCGTGTTGAATTCCAGAGTTCCGGGTGTATAAGTTGTGCCAGACTGACGGCCCTTATAAATCCCGGCTGTTGAGGTATTGGCATTGTTTACATCGTTAAAATTGGTGCCAAAATATACGTCGTGTTTATCAGCATAGACACCCGGTCTCCAGCTAATATTAGGATCAATCCGCACATCTATCGCCCTGTTAGCCGGATACGGCCCATAAGCCCATACTCTCGAATACATCTCAAATGGTAATAGATATTTACCAGGAATGATCGCTGCAGTAGCATCATCGTCAGAAGTGCTCCAGGCAACCGCCAGGGTGTCGCGTTCGGTACCTTCCTTCTGCAGTGCCATAATGTAGTACAGGTTGCCGGCTTCCAGATGAATCGGTTCAGATTGTGGACTCACGTCCCACTGGTGATAACCGATCATCGCGCTATTCGAAGCAATCATATCATTATCCAGCCACAATTCACCCGCCTCGTCACTGGCGAGCCAGAACGTATAATCGCCAGTAGTCTCCACATAGAGCCAGCCATGCACACGGGTACCATAATTGTCCGCCCAGTCCCTCGGAGTATCAAACAAGGGCATATAGTCAGTAAAGCTCGGATTATCCGGGTAATTCGGATTGCCTGTCAGGTCGGCAATAGTGCTGCCCGTGATATTCTCCCAAACTTCACGTGTGATCGAACCGAGCCCTACTATTGGAACAGTTGTAAAGCTCCATACGGTGCCCTTATGTATCACTTGCGGCGAAATGGACTCAACTTCATCAATCCGCCAGTAGTAGGTTTTGTCAGTTTCAAATGTAAGGTCTGCTTCTTCAAGAGCCCAATTTGTGGTGGTCGGATTCGTCAGGTATGCTCTGAATGGGGGCGAACCTGAAGTACCTATAGGAGCATCGTTCACCTCGTTGAAATTGTCACCGAAGAACACCACGTGGCCCTTGATAGCACCATGACCTGCCTCCCATGTAAGCGTCGCATCCACAGGCACGTATTTACTGCCTGTATCCGGAACAGGATTATAAGCAATCGAGGGCCTCGTATTAAAGCTCCAGATATTGCCTCGATAGGTATTCGCTCCATTGACCGTATCGATCCGCCAGTAGTAGGTTTTGCCTAAAATAAGCTCACTAACGTCATAGCTCGCAATGTTGGTTAAACCCTTATCTGCAGCAGGGATGCCGCTGTTTACGTCAGCCCAGTTGTCGCTAAGGTACACATGGTAATTGTCCACACTGGGCACATCGGGTCCGGCAATCCACGCAAGAGAAACACTTGTTCCATCATAAGAGCCTTTATGCGCCGGATAGGGATTCTGAGCTCTATAAAGGGAACTCAGAAGTGTAAGCTGAACATTATCGAAACCAACCCATGAAGCAGAAGCAGTAGTCACGTTGTCCAATTCAATGCCGATTGCGTGGTCAAAACAAGCCGGAACGGTATCGGCTGAAAAGGTCAAGATAAACAACGTACTTGGACTCGTCAGCAAGTCCGATGTAACCGGTGCAGAATAATATGCCAGCGAAGTCCTTTCGCCGTTATCATCATAATAGAGGGAAATTTTAAAATCCGTGGCCGACCAATTATCCCTTGCATTAACCGTTAATTCAAACTCATCACCGCTGCCGATTAGAAAATTAGTCAAATTGTAAACATTGGGGTCGTCTCCCTTCATAAAGCCTGTAAAGCTCCCTTCAGCGGCAGTAGTAAACCCTGTTTCCACGCCGGAATCATTGGATGTTTAACGGTGCCAGGCAATTCAAAGCTGAAGTTCTCAACCTCGATTGACACAATCGCACCAGCCGGAGTGCTCGCAGCCAAAATCAATATCAGAACAACATAAACCGAATACATCAAC
>CAZQKO010000079.1:0-11170 GCA_964593945.1 uncultured Pirellulales bacterium
AGAGACTATCCGGAATCCGATCAGCCAGGCAATCAGGATTTAATCAAGGTAACCAGAGCGGCATGGGGTTCAATAGGGTATAATCCCTGAAATTCAGAGCAGTGGTAGCTTAGCTGCTAACATGTCAGACATACCCGGATTAGCCTGCACTTTGCTACCGCACCTTCGCGTCTCACAAACCGCACAGATCGCAGGTTACGTATTTCGTTTAGCGGTTGCGCTGCTTGTTTCGTAATACGTTTAACGGTTACGTCTTAAAAAACGTTTTACGTTCAACGCAACCGTAACGAGCTTCGCAATGGCACGAGCCATGCTGTGCACCGCAACCGTTTAACGCAAACTCCCTGCCCATCATGCTGTCACAGATAACAACAGTCGCAAACAAGCGTAAGTTTTTATATATCAAGAAGCTCTGCAATTTCGGCGTTCTCCGCGGTGAGAAATACGGATTAGCGGGAATAGTGGTTAAAGTTTAAATAATCGCTGTTTTGTGTCGGTGACTGTGGCATTCGATGTTCACTGCCACCGGCAGTGATGCAATATGACAGGGGGCTGTTTCCACTAAAACCGCCAAAGCGGTAGTGTCGCCGCCGAGTCCCTGTGGACCCAGGCCGAGTGTGTTGATCCTGGACAGCAAGTCCATCTCAAGCTCAGCGTAAAACTTGTCAGCATTTCGTGAGGTCAGATTCCGCAGCAACGCCTTTTTGCTAAGCAAGCAGCATAATTCAAAATCGCCGCCTATACCTGCGCCCACAACGAAAGGCGGACACGCATCTGCCCCGGCTGTTCTTACAACGTCAACCACCCAGTCAATAATCTGATTTCTTTCTGCTGTGGGCCTGAACATTCTGAACTGGCTTTTGTTCTCACATCCGCCGCCTTTGGCGGAAACTATCAGTTTTAGTTTGTCGCCGGGGACTATTGTATGATGAATTACAACAGGCGTATTCGTGTTGGTGTTCACACGTTTATCCAACGGGTCAGCAACAACGCTTTTTCGCAGGTAGCCTTTCTCATAACCGGCCTTAACGCCCGTATTGATAGCATCAAACAGCGTAGATTGTCCCTCGCTTGCAGCAGGTCTGACGATGACCTCCGCACCCTGCTCTGCAAAGACAACCGCCAGGCCGGTATCCTGACAGAGTGGTATTTTCTGCTGCGCTGCAATGTGCGCGTTTTCGATGAGCTGATTCAGTATTTTCGCTGCGTTGGGATTTGATTCTTTTTGTGCGGCTTCTTTCAGAGCAGCTAAAACATCGTCGGGCAATTCATAATTAGCCGCGATGCAAAGAGATTCGACCGTCTCAACAACTTTTTCAAATTCGATATATCGCACAAGCTCGTATCCTTGGTTATTGGTAATTGGTTAAATGGTAATTACCAATTTCAAATTACCAGTCTTTGAAGTTCCTCATCCAATCCGGCCATTGCGGAGAACTTACATTCGTGTCGTACTCTTTGTGCCATTTAAGTTTCCATAGCTGCTTAAGGCCCACTTTCCGTACGGATGTATCCAGGAATGTCATATTCATGCTACCGGCATGTCGGTTAAGACAGAAAACGCTTATCCCGGAGCCTTCCAGTTGCTCACCCTCAGCTATCGGAGGATCATCAGTTTCTAATGGTTCGGTACCGTCCCACATGCAATCACCAAATGCAGGCACCTCGGAAGCACCCTTTACATTGATTGTTCGCCAGTAAAGCGCGTGGATTCCAGAGGGTATATCATACGTTCCTGTAACACCTCTATCAATGGGATTGTGAACCCAACCGTTGACACCGAAGCTGCCGTATTGGCCTTTATATCCCCAGGGAGGTATCCAGCCGTTGTAATAGCCTGGCTCACCGTATTTTCCCCATGCTGTAAAAGTCCCAGGGATATTACCAGGTATCTCATGCAGAAATTTTGTTGCGGTTGGACAAAGGCAAACGTCTCCTCCGCCTTGATAAAAGGGTAAAAGATCCACCATCCACATCGTCCCTCCATTCCAGCCGACTGGCAGGCTGCCATTATTTTCCTGTGCATACATTGTTAGCATTAGGCCCCAATGCCTGAGATTTGCTGTGCAGCCAACTGCCTTTGCTTGCTTTCTCGCACGCGAAAGGGCGGGGATCAAAATTGCCATAAGCAAGGCAATTATAGAAATAACAACCAACAGTTCTATAAGGGTGAAACCACTTCGCCTGCTCATCTTATACACTTTCAGCCCCGCTCCAATTGTCCTTCGATGAAAGACAAATCCTTGTCAGGTGCATAAGATTGTAAACGATTACAATTGGTACGGGGCTAATCCACATTGACCTCGAAGGTTTTATACGTTGTATTGTCAACGTCATCTTTGGCTCTGGTTGTGAGTATATGCTCACCGGCTTCTAATTTTTCTATTACAATCGTGAAGCTCTCATCCGTAGTATCATAGACCAGGTCGTCTGGAATAGCGCCTTTCCATTCTGCATTGCTGTCAACGGTATATTGCAGCTCGCCGATTACGCTCAGCTCATCGTGTGCCCGCAGCTTCAATGTCGCAGCGTTGTCTGTTTTTTCGATGGAGTATTCGCCGATTACCGGCCCGGTATTATCGACGGTTACCGGATCACTTATTCTACTGTTGGTCAGTTTGGTGTCACTGGTATTACTTCTTTCATCGCTTGCGGTTACTCTGAATTCATATCGGCCGTCTTCAACAGTCTTTCCGTCCCAATCGAAGCTGTCTGCTTCGTTCTCATCTTCCAGCTCAATCCAGTTTGCTCTTCCGATTTTCCTGAAATCTATTTTGTAAATCAGCTTATCGCTGTTATCGTCATTGGCTTTATAGCCGATTTTGAACAAGCCTGGGAGCACTTTGTTGGTCGGCTCGACGCGGCTGATATCGACGGACTCGACCTTCGGAGCCAGATTCGGCACAGTGCTGGCAACAGCAATTTCCCTTATAACGGGAGTCTTAATACCATCTTCGCTTTTTAAAAGAAGTTTATATTGACAGAATCTGCCGATGGGGCAGTGCAGTTGTACAGGCCCCGTCATTTCCACAGGCTCGGTCCAGTCCGAAAAAGTTGGGTCGTTTACATCTTCAACGTTACCGCTGCGAGAGGCCATCAAAACCTTACATCCCTTTGGAATGTCAGCTTCGATTTGCAGCTTGCCCCACTTGGCAGGCTGGTCGGCATCGATAAGGTCGGAAATATAGCTTCCCTCGGCAGCATAAGTTTTGTTTAGCTTTATCAGCTTTGGGGGATTCGCGGCCCCAAGATATACAACATCGTCGGCCACAGCTACCGATGTTATTTGTAAGGATAGCTCATCATTATAAACGACCGCCTGCTGTTCCGAGACCGGGTCAACGACAAAAAGCTGGGCGTTGTTTCCTGTCCCTACAAGCAGCTTTGAATCTTGTTCGGCTAAGCAGAAGAAAACCGCTGTCTCGCTGAATATATCGGATACAAAACCGTCTTTAGTTATCTTGTATATATGACTGGCTTTATCAGACTTGGCTGCCTGACGGGTTGGTACCTTTCTTTTGGCCGATTTATCATCAGCTCGTCTTTTCGTATTTGGGATTTTCAGTTTGCGAACATCGATTTTGATGGCGTTTTGTTCTTCTTGTGAGGGGACTTCAGGCCGACCCGCCATAGGCAATTCCGCCGCGAAGCTCGTTTCAGACTTGACTAACTGAGCTGATGTTGTTGTTGCGTATAAAATCCCGTCGTTAGAAGACAAGGTTAATGCAGGAAGCAGTGCTGTAATCTCAGGTTGTTCACTGTCATATAAAACCGTTGCCGTTTTCGTACGCGGATTTATCTTATATATCAATCCTCGGCCGTCACTTCCCGCATAGATGGAACCGTCTGCAGTGGCTATTGAAAGTATGTTCTTATCGCGACTGCTGTAGATAATCTGCGCCTCTTTACCCAGGGAGTTAAGCTGATATACTTTACCCTCCGGCCCCGTGCCCAGATAAATACTGCCTGCATTATCGGTAGCTATAGCGAAGATATATTTAGCTTCATTCGGCTCATAAATCGTTTCCAGCTTGTTCGCTTGAAGCCGGCATAGTTTGCATTTTTCACCGCTTATACCGACCAACAGCCTGCCGGACACATCGGTTGACATCGCAAAAATATGCTCATTTGTCAGAAACTGCTCTGCTTTAGCCTTATTCGCGTCGCTGATTTCTTCTGTATCGTTAGGCTCGCTATTTTGCTCTGTGTCTGGTTCTTCTTTTGGCGGGTCCTCTGTTGTGGGATTTTTCTGCGAGCCCGTCCTCCGTAGCACTGCGGAGGGTGGACTTTGGTCGCTCTCCAGAGGATATATCTTTGTCAATTCACCGAGGCTGTATTTGTAAATGCCTCCATTAGGACTGGTACCGATGTAAACTGTTCCGCCGCTTACAACAATACTGTTTATCGACCAGACATTCTCGAACTTCTCAACCACAACTTGCGAGGCACGTCCGAGCTGGATAGTCCCACGCAGGTCAATAACAACATTCTCGGATTGACCCTTTAGAAAATCAGCACCGCTTTCCTGACGTGTAATCTTGGTGCTGACCGCCCAGGCCCGATCCTCCGCTGGCAAAAAAGCCATAAAGACTGCGATAATAAGTACGCCAATCACAAACGCTTTTTTATCTCTCATAATAGCTCCCAGAAGTGCCTAAAGTTCGTGTAACGGTTGCGGTTGCGTGGCTCGTTACGGTTGCGTTGAACGTATGACGATAAACGAAACGAGTTGCGCAAACGATAAACGAATTACGCACGTTAGCTCATTTTAGGCACTCTTTCATTATTTCTCTACAATAATACGCATAGTTTTCTTGTCGGCTACTACTGTGCCGGTTCTCACACTTTTTTCAAGCCAATGTGGATATGGCTGGATTCTCAATGCTCTGTTGGCATTCTGCATGACCATTGTTTTTGTCCCCGGCAGATCAGGAAGCTCGGCTCTTTCTACCGCGATACCGCCGGGTGGTAAGGCCAAAAGGCAATACAATCTGTCCCTGTCGATGCTCAAAGCATCATTCAAAGCCTTAATCAGAGTCGGCATATCATACGCCATAAACCTGTATGGCACGTTTTTCCTGAGATGCTGCTCATATTCAGACGAGCCTGATACAGTCAATTCATATTTCCCGGGCTTCAGATCTTCGGGTATCTTAAGGCTGAACTGGTATTTTTTCTTCTCTGAAAAGTATGACTCGATGACTACGTCAACCTGGATTTGCTGACCGGCTTTAACGCTCGAATCAGATAAATCGACAGACCATATATGAGAGGCGATATTTTTCGGCAGGATGCGAATATCGAAATCGAACGATGTTATATCGATTTCCTCGAACGGATTGTTCATTAGCAGTAGAACCGAACCTTTGCTTTCGGCTATCATTTCAGCCATAGCCACTTCGGTGGACATATTTTCAAAGTTGATTGATTTGTTGCCCTCCAGGCCGATAGCCACCTTATATTCAATCGTGTGGTCCGGTGGAAAACTACCGAGGGAAAGGATTGCTCCATACACAGTTGAATGAAGCAGGTCGGCGGTGAGCAGCTGATTGTCGGCAAGCCGGCAATGAAAAACTCGCGGCTCCGTGTTAAAACGGTTTACTTTTATCGTCAGAGGTATCATCCGGGCCTTTGCGCCGATTTGACCAAAAATCGCCGCTGGCTCGTCAGTGGTCAAGGCGCCAACTATTTCCAGGGTGCTGCCGAGCTTAAAAGAACGGGACAGATTCGATATAACAGTATGCACCTGTCCGGTAGCTATTGGCAAATCAACCGCTCCATAACCAAGCAAGCTGTGGCCAAAGCCATAGACCTTATCATCCACAACCTCGGTTGCGGTCCCAAGCACAGACATTGTTATATCACCATCGACTAACGGTATTGTAAGAACCGCACCAGGAGCTAACTGCACCTTTTCAACCTCATTTACATCAGCACTGCCCCCGATACCGGAAACAGCCATAAATCCGTAAGGCTCAAGCAGAGCCTCGAATTGTTTACAGGCATCGGCCGGCAAACCGGAAATAATTAAGGGGCAAGGTAAGGCAGCGGCGCCCTGTAGACCGTGATTTCCGGATAGATGTTGAGAGGAAATTTGTCTGTCAATTTTAGTAAAGTCGATCGGCCTGGTAAAATCAAATGCAAAAGCCATTTTTTTAGATTTCGAATCTTGATTGTCGTCAGACAAGTTTTGAGCACGGCCTACTCTGAGCATTTCCTTAATCGGGGTGACACCATAAAGCGGGTCTTTGCTGAGTGTCCATGCGAAAGCCATCGCTCCTGCCAGCCGGCCGTCGATATAAACCGGTGAGCCACTGCATCCAGCTACCGGGCCGGTATGGATAAAACGCTCATCCGTACCCTGAACCAGAATTGCATCTCGATTAGGCTCGATGTTACGTACCACGCTTATAACATCCAAATCGAATTTCTCAATTTCGGTGCCGCTGTAACATGTAAGGCAATACGCTTTCATCCCAGGTTGAATCTCATCAATGCTTATATATTTAGCCGAATCCCAAAGGTCTTCTGCAGAACCGCTATCGGGTTGAGCTCCATAAACCTGGCCTGAGCCGGGTCGAAGGATAGAATTGTCCGGGACTAAACAACAGGAAAGACAAAGGAAGAAACAGAAAGTTCTGTATTTTAACATACTTCTGAACATCTACGCCCTTTCAATAAATTTTAGCTTAAGATTTTAACGGTTTATTATCTTTATTGCAAGGTAAAAGAATTTTTGCTACAATGCGTTCAATCATGGGTATGCGTGATAAGTTTCACGCAAAACAAGACGCGACTCGTCTTGGCGAAGCGCCAAGCCGTAGCCAGATAAGATATACGCAATAAAAGATAACGGAGAATGGAATGAAGTCTGAGCATCGTCACGAGCTGAAAACGAATGAATTAGCCGAGTGGTTGACACACCTGCCACAATGGGCCAAGGACAATCGTATAACAGTTATCGGTGTATTATTAGTTGTTGTCGTGGCTGGGGCTGTGTACATCTGGAAAATCCATAACAAAAACGTCACCGCGCAAAATCAAATCGAGCTTACAAATTATATGGCCCGATTGATGGGTGGCAAACCGCAGGTTATAAGCGCTCAATCCCAGGGCAAGGACCTTTCATATATACTTCTACAGCCTGCAAACAGTCTCAAGAGTTTTGCTCAGACTGTAAAGGATAACAGAATGTCTGCTTTTGCTTTTACCAAGCGGGCGGAAGCCTTGCGAACAGAGCTGCATTACCGTCTTGGACCCGTAAATCAGCAGGATTTCACAACGCAGATAAACCTGGCGAAAGACAGCTACAATGAAGCAATTAAAAAGGCCGCTTCTCTTCCTTCGTTGTTGGCAGAGGCAAAATTCGGCCTGGGACTATGCGAGGAAGAGCTGGGTAACTTTGAAGCTGCGCAGCAGATATATCAGGATGTTGCGGCAAATCCGGATTTTGAAGGCACTGTTGCCAAAGTCGCCGCTAAATGGCGTCTTGAAACAATGGCTGATTATAAAACAAAGGTTGTTTTTCAGCCGTCTGCCAAACCGAAGTTTCCAGACGCTGCTCAGCCGCAGATAGAAGTAAAACCCGTTGACATCAATAGTTTGCCAATCGATTTAAGGAAGAAGCTTCTGGGCCAAGATAGAACTCGTGACGTTCCCGTCACTAACCTCGAGCCAAACCTGCAGTGAAACCGCAAGCTAAATCCGCCAAAGGCGGATGAATATTTAACTCCGTGTTTTACACGGGATTCATCTGCACAACAAAATGTGCGAGTCGCCGGAGATCAGAAGACAGAAAACAGATGTCAGATGTCAAAAGTCGAAAATCGGACTCGTCCGACAAGTCGGAAAATGGATGTCAGATGTCAAAACAACTGTCTTCTGTTCCGACGCTTCATGTGGGACACTCAATCAAGGAACGCAGACTCGACAAATATCTTCATGGCCGATTTCAAAACTTCAGCAGACGCTTCATCCAGGATGCAATAAAAACCGGTAATGTCAGGGTCAACGATAAAAAAGTCAAAGCCAGTTTTAAAATAAGTCCCGGTGACAAGATTGACCTGACGTTTCCGGAGCCGCCGAGCAAAGACATTCTGCCTGAAGATATCCCTTTGGATATTATTTATGAAGATTCCGATATAATCGTTCTGAACAAACAGGCCGGCATGATTGTTCACCCCGCCCGCGGCAACACCCACGGCACACTCGTAAATGCGCTTGCATATTATTCAGACCAGCTTTCAACTGGCTTAGGTGAGTTTCGTCCCGGTATAGTTCATCGGCTCGATAGAGACACCACCGGCATTATGGTCGCTACTAAAAACGACATCGTCCAGTGGAAAATTGCCAAACAATTCGAACACCGCCAGGTTGAAAAAACCTATTTAGCTATCGTGCATGGCACGCCTGAGCTGGCCGCAGACCGTATAAATGCGCCTTTAGGCATTCATCCGAAAATGAGAGAGAAGTATGCAATCAGGCCGATTACCGGCAAAGAGGCAATCACTTTCTATGAAGTAGTAGAATCTTTTCGCGGCTTTTCATTGCTCAAGCTCACACCAAAGACAGGCCGAACCCATCAGATACGTGTTCATCTTTCGTATATAAAGCATCCAATCGTGGCTGATGATATGTATGGCGGAAAGCTCATCTATCGGTGGCAGTTAGCTGATGCCGAGCCTGCAGCGGAGGACCCTATCATCAGCCGGTGTGCTTTGCACGCCCACACGCTGCAGTTTAAACATCCAACGACTGGCAAAACAGTGAAATTTGAAGCACCTCTACCTGAAGATATGCAGAACCTGCTTGGTATGTTACGGAAGTACCGAAGAGTCTGATTAGCCGTCGGCGGTACGGCGACGTTTTATTGCAGGTTAGGTTCATTTTTTCCCGGCCTCCGCAGGCTCCAGCACAACTGATAAGCTACGCCAATGAGAGCCATCAGGATTCGGTTGGAAAAGATTATCATCGACATCAGAAGTGCAGAAGACGAATCCACGCCGTATAAGGCCAATGTTCCGATGAGTGTAGCTTCTCTTACACCAAGATCAGCGATAAATACCGGCAGCCTGCCCAAGAGAAAAATCACTGAGCACTGCCATACAAACACGCCGATGGGGACATCTATTCTGGCTGCTTTTGCCGCAAAGACATATATCGCGGTGCCGACAACTGTTACGCCCATAAAGTTCATCAGGATTATCTTGAGATGGAACGACCACGGCGTTGTCTGAAACAATGAAAGCTGCTCTAAAATTCTAAAGCCTCTTTCGCGAAACGGTGCCGGTAAAGGTTTCAGGATATGCGAAAGGCGAATGGTCAATTTTGGGCCGACCGTTGGTGTAAACAGCAATACACAGACGACGATTAAAAACGCCAGAATTGCCGAGCAGATCACAGGCAGATGCCAGTTGCCGGCGGGATTGGTTACAATTAAGGCAACCAAGGCAGAAACGCTTATATAAACAATCATTATTGACTGATTATAAACCATGCTGCTAAAGACATTACTACCCTTGCCGGTGTGTTGTCTCAAAATGTACCACTTCACGGGCGCATCGAGTACTCCGGGCAAAACCATGCTATATAATGCTGTGATTGCACTGGCACCGAAAAGCAAACCAGTACTGGCGGGACAATCCTGTTTCTTCATAATCAGGACCATTTTGACCGATAAAAGCCAGAACGATAAAATGGTCAATGCCCAAACAATCCAAAGAAAGCTCCACTGAGCGTTTTTTAAGGCCTTGCTAAACTCCGCATAGTCAATCTGCCTGAATACCCAGAACAATAAGACGGCTGTGACGGAGAGCGTCGCAATAAACTTCAGTATTTGTTTACATCGCTTGGCCATAATATAATTGGTTGAATGGTAACCGGTACCACAGATTGATATTAGGTCTTACGGTTGTCCCGGCTTCTGGAATAGCCAGTATAACTGGACAATTGCTCCTATGATGGCCATTAAAATTACGTTGGAAAAGATTATCATCGACATCAAAAGTGCTGAAGACGCATCCACTCCGTATAGTGCTAATGTTCCGATGAGGGTAGCTTCTCTAACGCCAAGATTGGCGATAGATATGGGCAATCGTCCCAACATAAAAACCACAGCGCTCTGCCATACCAGCACCAGGACAGGAACATCTATTCTGGCTGCTTCTGCAGCAAAGAGATAAATTGTAGGGCTGACAACCGTTATGCAGGAAAACTCCAGTGCAAGAATTTTAAGATGGAACGACAACGGAGACGTCTGGAATACCGAAAGTTGTTCCAGGATTCTCCTTCCCATGTTACTGAGCGGCCTCGGCAAATAATTTAGGATATGCGAAAGTCGGCTGGTCAGTTTCGGCCCGACTGTGCGGTTCAATAGGGACAAATAGATAAATGCCAATAAAGCCAGTATTACGGAGCAAATTGCAGGTAGCTGCCAGGTGCCGGTCGGATTCGTTGCGATCAGAGCAACCAGAGCAGTTGTACTGACCAAAATAAGCATAATAAACTGGTTGTAAACCATACTGCTAAAGACGTTGCTGCCTTTGCCCGTGTGCCGCTTCAGAATATACCACTTAACGCCGGTGCTCAGAAGGCCCGGCATAATCAGACTATAAAGCGTTGTAACCGAGCTGACGCCGAATATCTTTATACTGCCAACTTCACAATTTTGCTTTTTCAAGATAAAAGCCATCTTCACAGAGCGTATCCAGAAAGCTAATATTGCTAACAGCCAAACAATTATCAGAAACTGCCACCTGGCGGCTTTTATTGTTCGGCCCGCCTGCTGTAAATCAATTCGACTTAATACCAGCCAGAGCAAGACCGCTGTTACTGATAATCTCAGCACGAATTTTAATATCCGTTTTGTTCGATCTGCCATCACAATGCTGTGCTTTAACTCCACGCAAACTCGTTTAATAACTCCACAAGCCGTTCGCTGCTGGTCTGTACCGATGCCTTCTGTGATATGGCTTTGCCGGCTGCCGTAATCGAAAGAGTCTTTGCTACTTTCGGACCATCGTCCATCTCGTCCAGGTACAAGTAATTTCGGTTGCCAATCAGCTTGTTAAACTCTTCTACCTTGTCATCATATATAAGATTCATCAGAGCAACGCCGGCGATATAAGTAAATATCGCTACGTGCATCTGCGCTGCTATCACAAAATCAAAT